>NZ_JACHYK010000004.1:0-513066 GCF_014192825.1 Pseudomonas sp. OG7
GGTTTCGCCCAGAGCGCCGGCCTGATCCTCGGTGGTTCGATCAGCCAGAGCAACTTCCTCGGTACCGGTAACAAGGTGTCGATCGGCCTGACCCGTTCGGAATACCAGACCCGCTACAACTTCGGCTTCGTGGACCCCTACTTCACGGCCGACGGCGTCAGCCTGGGCTACAACGCCTTCTACCGCAGCACCGACTACGACGACCTCGACGTCGACGTGGCCAGCTATGCGGTTGACAGCTACGGTGCCGGCGTGAGCCTGGGCTATCCGATCAGCGAAACCTCGCGCCTGACCTATGGCCTGAGCGTGCAGCAGGACAAGATCAAGACCGGTAAGTACACCGTTGACGAGATCTTCGATTTCCTTGAGCAGGAAGGCGACAACTTCCTGAACTTCAAGGCTTCGATCGGCTGGTCCGAGTCGACCCTGAACAAAGGTGTGCTGGCTACTCGTGGTCACTCGCAAAGCCTGACTCTGGAATCCACCATTCCGGGTAGCGACCTGTCGTTCTTCAAGCTCGACTACCGTGGTCAGCTGTTCAAGCCGATCACCAATGACTACACCCTGCGCCTGCACACCGAGCTGGGCTATGGTGACGGTTACGGCAGCACCTCTGGCCTGCCGTTCTATGAGAACTACTTCGCGGGTGGCTTCAACTCCGTCCGTGGCTTCAAGGACAGCAGCCTGGGCCCACGCAGTACGCCGAGCCGCGGCGAGGCCGAAGGTGGCAAGCCAGGTACCATCCGCGACCCGGATCAGGACCCGTTGCCGTTCGGTGGTAACGTGCTGGTGCAAGGTGGTGTCGAGTTGCTGTTCCCGCTGCCGTTCGTCAAGGACCAGCGTTCGCTGCGCACCTCCGTGTTCTGGGACGTCGGTAACGTGTTCGACACCAATTGCGGCAACAAGCCTGATTGCGAGAAAGTCGGTTTCTCGGGCATGGCCAGCTCGGTTGGTCTTGGTGTGACCTGGATTACCGCACTGGGCCCGCTGAGCTTCAGCTTGGCAATGCCGGTGAAGAAGCCGGACGATGCCGATACCCAGGTGTTCCAATTCTCTCTGGGCCAGACCTTCTAAGGTCGGCCCTTGCTTAATGACAACGGTTTATCCAGGAGTGCATCGTGCGTAAATTGGCTCAACTGGCCGTAGTGGCCGCGGCGCTGGTCGCCACCCCGGCATTCGCCGAAATGAAGGTTGCTGTGCTGAACTATCAGATGGCCCTGCTGGAATCGGATGCTGCCAAGAAGTACGCAGTTGATGCCGAGAAGAAGTTCGGTCCGCAACTGACCAAGCTGAAAAGCCTGGAAAGCAGCGCCAAGGGCATCCAGGACCGCTTGATCAAGGGCGGCGACAAGATGCAGCAGCAGGAGCGTGAGCGCCTGGAACTCGAGTTCAAGCAAAAGGCCCGTGACTTCCAGTTCCAGTCCAAGGAGCTGAACGAAGCCAAAGCCGTTGCTGACCGCGACATGCTCAAGCAACTGAAACCGAAGCTGGATGGTGCTGTCGAGGAAGTGATCAAGAAGGGCGGCTACGACCTGGTCCTCGAGCGTGGTGCGGTCATCGATGTCAAGCCTCAGTACGACATCACCCGCCAAGTCATCGAGCGCATGAACCAAGCCCGTTGATATGAGTGTGACCATGACGCTAGGCCAGCTGGCCGAGGCCCTCGGTGCCACCCTCAAAGGCCCCGAGGCGCTGCAGATTACCGGTCTGGCCACCCTGCAGGAGGCTGGCCCCGGTCAATTGAGCTTCCTCGCCAACCCGCAGTACCGCAAGTACCTGGATAACTGCCAGGCGGGTGCGGTATTGCTCAAGGCTGCGGATGCCGAAAGTTTCGCTGGCAATGCCCTGATCGTGGCCGACCCGTACCAGGCGTATGCGCGTATTTCCCACTTGTTCGACCCCAAACCCAAGGCTGTGGCGGGAATCCATCCCAGCGCCGTGGTGGCTGAGGACGCACAGGTGGACGCCAGCGCCAGCATCGGGGCGTTCGCGGTTATCGAAAGCGGTGCGCGTATCGAGGCTGATGTCAGCATCGGCGCACATTGCTTCATCGGTGCGCGTTGCGTTGTAGGTGAAGGTGGCTGGCTGGCGCCGCGGGTGACGTTGTATCACGACGTCACCATCGGCAAGCGAGTGGTCATCCAGTCGGGTGCCGTGATCGGCGGCGAAGGCTTCGGCTTTGCCAATGAGAAAGGCATCTGGCGCAAGATTGCCCAGATCGGCGGCGTCACCATTGGTGATGACGTGGAAATCGGCGTCAATACCGCCGTCGACCGTGGTGCGCTGTCCGACACGCGGATCGGTGACGGGGTAAAGCTCGACAACCAGATCCAGATCGCCCACAACGTGCAGATCGGTGACCACACGGCCATGGCGGCTTGCGTGGGCATTTCCGGCAGTACGCGCATCGGCAAGCATTGCATGCTGGCCGGCGGCGTAGGCCTGGTAGGGCACATTGATATTTGCGATAACGTATTTGTTTCCGGGATGACGATGGTGACCCGTTCGATCACTGAACCCGGTTCCTATTCATCCGGCACAGCCATGCAGCCTTTGGCTGACTGGCGCAAGAGCGCTGCGCGTATCCGTCAGCTCGATGACATGGCCAAGCGTCTTCAGCAGCTGGAAAAACGCGTCGATACCGTGACCTCAGGTGGCCAGCCGACATCAGAAGGCTGATACCATTCCCTGAGCAAGAGTGAACAGTCGCTAGCTGGCTCCTCTTTGGATTGCAAAAGGAGCGTGTGGTCAGCACCTGCGCTCCCTATTCTTATTACAGGCTTCCCCCCCGAAATGATGGACATCAACGAGATTCGCGAATACCTGCCTCACCGTTACCCGTTCCTCTTGGTGGACCGAGTGACGGATCTGGACTTCGAGGCCCAGAGCATTCGTGCCTACAAGAATGTCAGCATCAACGAGCCGTTTTTCAATGGCCACTTCCCGGCGCACCCGATCATGCCGGGTGTCCTGATCATCGAAGCCATGGCCCAGGCGGCCGGCATCCTTGGCTTCAAGATGCTCGATGCCAAGCCGGCCGACGGCACCCTGTACTACTTCGTCGGCTCCGACAAGCTGCGTTTCCGTCAGCCGGTACTGCCGGGTGACCAGTTGGTGCTGGAAGCCAAGTTCCTCAGCCGCAAGAGCATGATCTGGAAATTCGAGTGCCGTGCCCTGGTCGACGGCAAGCCGGTTTGCTCGGCAGAGATCACCTGCGCGGAACGCTCCCTATGAATTCGATTGATCCTCGGGCCATTATCGACCCGTCGGCCAAACTGGCCGATGGCGTCGAGGTCGGCCCTTGGTCGATCGTTGGCCCCGATGTGGAAATCGGGGAGGGCACCGTTATCGGCCCGCATGTTGTGCTCAAAGGCCCGACCCGCATCGGCAAGCATAACCGTATCTTTCAGTTTTCCTCGATCGGTGAAGACACCCCGGACCTCAAGTACAAGGGTGAACCGACGCGCCTGGTGATCGGTGACCACAATGTGATCCGTGAAGGGGTGACCATTCACCGTGGTACCGTTCAGGACCGTGCTGAAACCACCGTGGGTGACCACAACCTGATCATGGCCTATGCACACATCGGCCACGACAGCGTCATTGGCAATCACTGCATCCTGGTCAACAACACGGCCTTGGCCGGCCATGTGCATGTGGGTGACTGGGCGATCCTGTCCGGCTACACCCTGGTGCACCAGTACTGCCATATCGGTGCCCACGCGTTTTCCGGCATGGGGACGGCGATTGGCAAGGACGTTCCGGCCTTTGTTACCGTGTTTGGCAGCCCGGCCGAAGCCCGCAGCATGAACTTCGAGGGCATGCGCCGTCGCGGTTTCAGTGACGAGGTGATCCATGTGCTGCGCCGCTGCTACAAGATTGTCTACCGCCAGGGCCTGACCGTCGAAGACGCGCTCAAGGAGTTGGCGGAAATGGCCGCGCAACACCCTGAGGTCGAACTGTTCCGCCAGTCGATCGTGAACTCCGCCCGCGGCATCACCCGCTGACATGGCCCCGCTTTGCGTAGCCTTGGTCGCAGGTGAGGCCAGCGGCGACATTCTGGGTTCCGGCCTGATGCGTGCCCTGAAGGCGCGCCACCCGGATGTGCGTTTCATTGGCGTTGGCGGCCCGTTGATGGAAGCCGAAGGCCTGCAATCGTACTTCCCCATGGAGCGCCTGGCTGTCATGGGCCTGGTCGAGGTACTGGGGCGCCTGCGCGAGTTGCTCAAGCGCCGCAAGTTGCTGATCCAGACGCTGATCGACGAAAAGCCGGATGTATTCATCGGCATCGACGCCCCTGACTTCACCCTCAATATCGAGCTGAAACTGCGTCAGGCCGGGATCAAGACCGTGCATTACGTCAGCCCGTCGGTCTGGGCGTGGCGGCAGAAGCGCGTGCTGAAGATTCGCGAAGGCTGCGACCTGATGCTGACGCTGTTGCCGTTCGAGGCGCGGTTCTATGAAGAGCAGGGCGTGCCGGTGCGTTTTGTCGGCCACCCGTTGGCCGACACCATACCGCTTGAAGCCGACCGCCCGGCCGCGCGCGCTGCGCTGGGCTTGGGCGAGGGGCCGGTAGTGGCCCTGATGCCGGGCAGCCGGGGTGGGGAAGTCGGGCGACTGGGGGCATTGTTCCTTGATGCCGCAGAGCGCTTGTGCCAACAGGTGCCGGGCGTGCGCTTCGTGCTGCCCTGCGCAAATGCCGCGCGGCGTGCCCAGGTTGAACAGATGCTCGAAGGGCGGCAACTGCCGCTGACGCTGCTTGATGGCCAGTCGCATCAGGCACTGGCGGCCTGTGACGCGGTGCTGATCGCCTCCGGTACCGCCACCCTGGAAGCGTTGCTGTACAAGCGGCCTATGGTGGTGGCCTATCGCCTTGCGCCCTTGACCTACTGGATTCTCAAGCGCCTGGTGAAAAGCCCCTACGTGTCATTGCCTAACCTGCTTGCCCAGCGCGAACTGGTGCCCGAGCTGCTGCAAGACGCTGCGACCAGCGAAGCCCTGGCCAAAACCCTTGCGCCGCTGGTGCGTGATGGCAGCCGGCAGACCGAACGTTTCGACGAAATTCACCGCACCCTGCGCCTAGACGCCTCCAATCAGGCGGCCGAGGCGGTACTGGCCCTGCTCAAGGACCGCTGACATGCAAATTGGACTGGACTTCAACCTGGTCGAGGACCTGGTCGCCGGCGTCGACGAAGTGGGCCGTGGCCCACTGTGTGGCGCGGTGGTAACGGCGGCGGTGATCCTCGACCCTGCGCGCCCGATCCTTGGCCTGAACGATTCGAAGAAGCTCACCGAAGCCAAGCGCGAGGCGTTGTTCGACGAAATCCGGGAAAAGGCGCTGAGCTTCTGTATCGCCCGTGCCGAAGTCGAGGAAATCGACCGCCTCAACATCCTGCATGCGACCATGCTGGCCATGCAGCGCGCCGTGGAAGGCCTGCACATTACACCGAAGCTGGCCCTGATCGATGGCAACCGCTGCCCGAAGCTGGCCGTACCGGCTTCGCCAGTGGTCAAGGGCGATAGCCAGGTGCCAGCTATCGCGGCGGCTTCGATCCTGGCCAAGGTGACCCGAGACCGGGAGATGAGTGCCTTCGAGCTGATTTACCCAGGGTATGGCATGGGTGGGCACAAGGGTTACCCCACGCCGGTGCACCTCGAGGCCCTGGCACGGTTGGGGCCTACGCCCATTCATCGGCGTTCCTTTGCCCCGGTGCGGGCGGCCTGGGAAGCACGCGAAGGCGTTACCGATTCCCTGATCTGACCTGGTGGGGCCGCTTTGCGGCCCTTCGCGGCGGTTCGGCGCACCAACTTGCCCGCTCCACAGGTGCGGCGTCGTTCCCGAGAGCAGTGATATCCCTGTGGGGGCGGGCAAGTCGGTGCGCCGAACCGCCGCGAAGGGCTGCGAAGCAGCCCCAAATCCCATCCCCATTTAAGCTACAATCCCGCCCTTGTCGTTCAGCACTGCTACAGGATCTTCCATGTCGGTTCCCTTCGTTCACCTGCGCGTCCACTCCGAATTCTCGCTGGTCGACGGCCTGGTGCGGGTCAAACCGCTGGCCAAGGCGCTGGCGGGGATGAACATGCCGGCGGTGGCGATCACCGACCAGAGCAACATGTGCTCGCTGGTGAAGTTCTACAAGACCGCCATGGGCGCCGGCATCAAGCCGATCTGCGGCGCCGACCTGTGGCTGGCCGGTGCCGACCCGGAAGCGCCGCCGTCGCGCATCTGCTTTCTGGCCATGGACCCCAAGGGCTACCGCAACCTCACCGAGTTGATCTCGCGTGGCTGGACCGACGGCCAGCGCAATGGCCTGGTCATCCTGCAGCGCGAATGGATCGCCCCTGCCAGTGAAGGCCTGATTGCCCTGTCTGCGGGCAAGGAAGGCGACATCGGCATGGCCTTGCTGGCCGGCCGGGACGATGAAGCCCAGGCCCTGCTGCAAGACTGGATGGGCATGTTCCCCGATCGCTTCTACGTTGAAGTGCAGCGCACCAACCGCGCCCGTGACGAAGAGTACGTGCACGCTGCCGTAGCGCTGGCAGACAAGCTCGGCGCCCCGCTGGTGGCTACCAACGACGTGCGCTTCCTCAAGCAGTCCGATTTCGACGCCCATGAAACCCGCGTGTGCATTGGCGAAGGCTGGACCCTCGACGACCCGCGCCGCCCGCGTGGCTACAGCGATCAGCAATACCTGAAGTCGGCCGAGGAAATGGCCGAGCTGTTCAGCGACCTGCCTGATGCCATCGCCAACACGGTCGAAATCGCCAAGCGGTGCAATATCCAGGTTCAGCTGGGCAAGTACTTCCTGCCCGACTTCCCCACGCCCAATGGCATGGGTATCGACGATTACTTGCGGCATGTGGCCCACGAAGGCCTGGAAGAGCGCCTGGCGGTGCTGTGGCCGAAAGAGACCACGCCCAATTACGAAGCAAAGCGCCAGGTGTACCTGGACCGCCTGAAGTTCGAGCTGGACATCATCATCCAGATGGGCTTCCCCGGTTACTTCCTGATCGTTATGGACTTCATCAAGTGGGCCAAGAACAACGACGTGCCGGTGGGCCCGGGCCGTGGTTCGGGTGCTGGCTCGCTGGTGGCGTACGTACTCAAGATCACTGACCTCGACCCGCTGGCCTACGACCTGCTGTTCGAGCGCTTCCTCAACCCTGAACGTATTTCCATGCCCGACTTCGACGTCGACTTCTGCATGGACGGCCGTGACCGGGTGATCGACTACGTGGCCGAGGCCTACGGCCGCAACGCAGTGAGCCAGATCATCACCTTCGGCACCATGGCCGCCAAGGCGGTGGTGCGAGACGTGGCGCGGGTGCAGGGCAAGTCCTACGGCCTGGCCGACCGCCTGTCGAAGATGATCCCGTTCGAAGTGGGCATGACCCTGGAGAAGGCCTACGAGCAGGAAGAGATCCTGCGCGACTTCCTCAAAGGCGATGAAGACGCCCGCGAAATCTGGGACATGGCCCTGAAGCTGGAAGGTGTGACCCGGGGCACCGGCAAGCACGCCGGTGGTGTGGTTATCGCGCCGACCAAGCTTACCGATTTTTCGCCGATTGCCTGTGATGAAGAAGGCGGTGGCCTGGTAACCCAGTTCGACAAGGATGACGTCGAGGCTGCCGGCCTGGTGAAGTTCGACTTCCTTGGCCTGCGTACGCTCACCATCATCAAGTGGGCGATGGAGATCATCAACCGCGAGCAGGCGAAGAACAACCTGCCCGACGTCAACATTGACTTCATCCCGCTGGACGACCGCAAGACGTACGAGCTGTTGCAAAAGGCCGAGACCACGGCGGTGTTCCAGCTCGAATCGCGCGGCATGAAGGAGCTGATCAAGAAGCTCAAGCCCGACTGCCTGGAAGACCTGATCGCACTGGTGGCACTGTTCCGTCCAGGCCCGCTGCAATCGGGCATGGTGGACGACTTCATCAACCGCAAGCACGGCCGCGCCGAGCTGGCTTACCCGCACTCCGACTACCAGTATGAAGGCCTCAAGCCGGTACTGGCACCGACCTACGGCATCATCCTGTATCAGGAACAGGTGATGCAGATTGCTCAGGTGATGGCAGGCTATACCCTGGGCGGCGCCGACATGCTGCGCCGGGCGATGGGTAAGAAAAAGCCCGAGGAAATGGCCAAGCAGCGCGGTGGTTTCATCGAAGGCTGCGTGGCCAACAATATCGACGCGGACCTTGCCGGTAACATCTTCGACCTGGTAGAGAAGTTCGCAGGTTACGGGTTCAACAAATCCCACTCCGCGGCTTATGGCCTGGTGTCGTACCAGACCGCCTGGCTGAAAACCCACTACCCGGCGCCGTTCATGGCCGCGGTGCTGTCGGCAGACATGCACAACACCGACAAGGTGGTGGTGCTGGTCGAGGAGGTGCGCAGCATGAAGCTGCGCCTCGACGCGCCGGATGTGAACTTCTCCGACTTCAAGTTCACCGTCAACAACGACGGGCGCATCGTCTATGGCCTGGGTGCCATCAAGGGCGTGGGTGAAGGCCCGGTAGAGGCAATTGTAGAGGCCCGTGCCCAGGGCGGCCCGTTCAAGGACCTGTTCGACTTCTGTGAACGGATCGACCTCAAGCGGGTCAACAAGCGTACCCTGGATGCGTTGATCCGAAGTGGCGCGCTGGACCGCCTGGGGCCGCATTTCCATGACGAGATCAAGGCCTATCACGCCAACATCGACATCAACCGTGCAACCTTGATCTCCGCGTTGGGTGAAGCCATCAAGGCTGCCGAGCAGGCAGCCCATACCGCTGACAGCGGCCATGTCGACCTGTTCGGCAGCATGTTCGGCGAGGCGGATGTCGATGTTTATGCCAACCACCGCAAGGTGCGTGAACTCACCCTCAAGGAGCGCCTGAAGGGTGAGAAGGACACCCTTGGCCTGTACCTCACCGGCCACCCGATCGACGAATACGAGGCCGAAATCCGCCGCTTTGCCCGCCAGCGCATCGTCGACCTGAAGCCGTCGCGTGAAACCCAGACTATCGCCGGCATGATCATTGCCCTGCGGGTGATGAAGAACAAGAAGGGCGACAAGATGGGCTTTGTGACCCTGGATGACCGCTCTGGGCGCATCGAGGCATCGTTGTTCGCCGATGCGTTCATGGCGGCACAGTCCTTGCTGCAGAACGATGCCATGGTGGTGGTGGAGGGCGAGGTCAGCAACGACGACTTCTCCGGTGGCCTGCGCCTGCGGGTCAAGCAGGTGATGACCATGGAAGATGCGCGCACCAAGCTGGCCGAAAGCCTTCGGCTTAAGGTGGCGCACGACGCATTGAAGGGCGACCGCCTGAAGTGGCTGGGCGAGCTGATTACCCGCCATCGCGGTGCCTGCCCGATTACCCTGGAATACACCGGCAGCGATGCCAAGGCCATGCTGCAGTTCGGCGACCAGTGGGCAATCGACCCGGCCGACGGGCTGATTCAGGCGCTGCGTGACCAGTTCGGGCGTGAGAACGTCTTCCTGCAATATCGTTGAACCGAAAAAAATTTAATCTCGACCTGAATGCGCCTGATCCCTTAAGGTAGGGCGCCAAACGGATCAACCGGCCGGCCGCCTGGCCGTAGACCCAAGACGGATGACTATGAACCCGAATTTTCTCGATTTCGAACAGCCGATTGCCGACCTGCAAGCCAAGATCGAAGGCCTGCGCCTGGTAGGCAACGACAATTCGCTGAACATCAGCGATGAAATTGCCCGTCTGCAAGACAAGAGCAGCACCCTGACCGAAAGCATCTTCGGCAACCTGACCAGCTGGCAGATCGCCCGTCTGGCCCGTCATCCACGTCGTCCTTACACCCTGGACTACCTGGAACACATCTTCACCGAGTTCGAAGAGCTGCACGGTGACCGCCACTTCTCCGACGACGCCGCCATTGTGGGTGGTACCGCACGCCTGGACGGCAAGCCGGTCATGGTCATCGGCCACCAGAAGGGCCGTGAAGTACGCGAGAAGGTGCGCCGCAACTTCGGCATGCCGCGCCCGGAAGGCTACCGCAAGGCTTGCCGCCTGATGGAAATGGCCGAGCGCTTCAAGATGCCGATCCTGACCTTTATCGACACCCCGGGTGCCTACCCGGGCATCGACGCCGAAGAGCGCAACCAGAGCGAGGCAATTGCCTGGAACCTGCGTGTGATGGCTCGCCTGAAAACCCCGATCATCGCGACCGTGATTGGCGAGGGTGGTTCTGGCGGTGCACTGGCCATCGGTGTGTGTGACCAGCTGAACATGCTGCAATATTCCACCTACTCGGTGATCTCGCCGGAAGGTTGCGCTTCGATCCTGTGGAAGACTGCCGACAAGGCGGCCGATGCAGCAGAGGCCATGGGCATCACTGCCGAGCGCCTGAAGAGCCTGAACATCGTCGACAAGGTGATCCAGGAACCGTTGGGCGGCGCCCACCGCGACCCTGTCAAGATGTCGGAAAGCATTCGCGCCGACCTGGTGCAGCAGCTGGACATGCTCAGCAAGTTCGACAACGACGCGCTGCTGGCCCGCCGTTACGAGCGCCTGATGAGCTACGGCCTCTGATTCACTGATTTAGCCCAGGGGCCGCTTTGCGGCCCTTTCGCGACACAAGGCCGCTCCTGCAGGCGACCGCGTTTTCCTGTAGGAGCGGCCTTGTGTCGCGAAAGGGGTGCAAAGCCCCCCGGCAATCTCAAGCCAAGTGAGGAACAGATGATCAACCTCACCCCCTGGCTCAATGCCCCAGCCTGGTACATCGCCTTCTCCGGCGGCCTCGATTCCACTGTCCTCCTGCACCTGCTGGGCGACTACGTCCGCCACCACGCATCCCCCCCGCTGCGGGCGATTCATGTCCATCACGGTCTGCAGTCCGCCGCCGACGCCTGGCCGGCTCACTGCCAAGCCATCTGCGACAATCTCGGCATTGAACTCCGGGTCATCCACGTCCAGATCGCCCCCGGTGCCAGCCTCGAACAGGCCGCCCGCGACGCCCGCTATGCCGCGTTCGAGCAAGCCCTGAGCCCCGGCGACATCCTGTTCACCGGCCAGCACCGTGACGACCAGGCCGAAACCCTGCTGTTTCGTCTGTTGCGCGGCGCCGGCCTGCGTGGCCTGGCTGCAATGCCGGTGCAGCGGGCGCTAGGGCAGGGCAGTCTGGTCAGGCCTTTGCTGGCTTGTTCTCGGCAGCAACTGCAGGCCTATGCCCGAATGAAAGGGCTGGCCTGGATCGAAGACCCGTCAAACGCCGACATACATTTCGCCCGCAACTTCCTGCGTGGTGAGGTGCTCCCGCATTTGCAGCAACGTTGGCCGCAAACCACCCAGAACCTCGCCCGCGCCGCAGAGCACCTGGGCGAAGCCCTGGGGCTGCTGGACGAGCTCGCCCAAGGTGACCTTGCGTGCGCAGAAAGGGGGGCGCCGAAGGCCTGGGCCGGGTTGGACTCGCTCGACCTGGCATCCCTGGTCGCGTTGTCGCCCGCCCGTCAGCGCAATGCCCTGCAGTATTGGCTGAGCCTTCGCACCCGTTTGCCAGACACCCGGCACTGGGCTGGTTGGGCGGACCTGCGTGATGCTGCCGGGGATGCCCAGCCCGTCTGGCGGCTCGCCGACGGGCAACTGCTGCGCAGCCATGGGCGCATCTGGTGGCTGAGTGGTGACTGGCTACAGCTGCCCGTCGGCGAGCTGGCCTGGGTGAACCCCACCGGGCCGCTGGTGCTGCCAGGTAACGGCAGCGTGCGTCTTGCGGTCGCACAGCCGTTCGCAGACCTGCGCATCGCCTATCGCAAGGGCGGCGAAATGCTGGACGTCCCCGGCCGTGGGCGGCGCGACCTCAAGCGCCTGCTCAACGAGTTGCAGGTGCCGCATTTCCTGCGCCCACGCCTGCCGCTGCTGTATCAGGGCGAGTGTTTGCTGGCGGTGGCCAACCTGCCGGGGTTGGTGCAGGCGGATTGCCAGCTGCACTGGCAGTTACCGACGAACGCGCAAGGTTTGAGCTGAAGGGTACATTCGGGTAGACTACCCTCCCTTCTTGATACAGCTTCTGTGGGTTCCGCGAAAACACAGGAGTTGCCGATTACCAAGCAGTTTTTTGCTGGGCTGATTCTGGAAATGACGAGCGAGCTCCATGCCGGGGATACCCCTGGTCTGTACAGACGCGGCAGTTTTTCGAGATGCACTGTGATTGACGCAGGTGATCGGGGGCTTCGGCCTTCCTTCGCTTTCTCCGGCGGCGCTGGCCGCCTTAACGCAGACTTCTAGGGTTTTTCATGACGCGCTACATATTCGTCACGGGCGGTGTTGTTTCTTCATTGGGGAAAGGCATTGCCTCGGCTTCCCTGGCGGCCATCCTGGAAGCGCGGGGCCTGAAGGTCACCATGCTCAAGCTGGATCCGTACATCAACGTCGATCCGGGCACCATGAGCCCGTTCCAGCACGGTGAAGTGTTCGTCACCCACGATGGCGCCGAGACCGACCTCGACCTGGGCCACTACGAGCGGTTCATCCGCACCACCATGACCCAGAACAACAACTTCACCACCGGCCGCATCTACGAGCACGTGCTGCGTAAAGAGCGTCGTGGTGATTACCTGGGCGCGACCATCCAGGTCATCCCGCACATCACCGACGAGATCAAGCGTCGCATCATCAAGGGTGCCGGCGATGCCGACGTGGCCCTGGTGGAAATCGGTGGTACCGTGGGTGACATCGAGTCGCAGCCGTTCCTCGAGGCCATCCGCCAGCTGCGCGTCGAAGTGGGCTCCAAGCGCGCCATGCTGATGCACCTGACCCTGGTCCCGTACATCGCCACCGCGGGCGAAACCAAGACCAAGCCGACCCAGCACTCGGTCAAGGAGCTGCGCTCCATCGGCCTGCAGCCTGACGTGCTGATCTGTCGCTCCGACCACCCGGTCGATGCCTCGTCGCGTCGCAAGATCGCGCTGTTCACCAACGTTGAAGAGCGTGCGGTGATTTCGCTGGAAGACGTCGACACCATCTACAAGATCCCGGGCGTACTGCACGCACAGGGCCTGGACGATTTCGTCGTCGAGCGTTTCGGCCTGCAGTGCAGCGGCGCCGACCTGTCCGAATGGGACAAGGTGGTCGATGCCAAGCTCAACCCTGAGCATGAAGTGACCATCGCCATGGTCGGCAAGTACATGGAGCTGCTGGACGCGTACAAGTCGCTGATCGAAGCGATGAGCCACGCCGGCATCACCAACCGTACCAAGGTCAACCTGCGCTACATCGATTCGGAAGACATCGAGAACCAGGGCACCAGCCTGCTCGAAGGCGCCGATGCCATTCTGGTGCCGGGCGGTTTCGGCCTGCGCGGCGTGGAAGGCAAGATCACTGCGGTGCAATACGCCCGTGAAAACAAGGTGCCGTACCTGGGTATCTGCCTGGGGATGCAGGTGGCCGTGATCGAATTCGCCCGTAACGTCATGGGCTGGAAAGACGCCAACTCCACCGAGTTCGACCGCAACAGCGGCCACCCTGTGGTCGGCCTGATCACCGAGTGGGCCGATGCCACCGGTGCCGTCGAAACCCGCAACGAGGCTTCCGACCTGGGCGGCACCATGCGCCTGGGCGCACAGGACTGCCAGCTGGCTGCCGGTTCCAAGGTCCACGACTGCTACGGCAAGGACGTGATCACCGAGCGTCACCGCCACCGCTATGAAGTGAACAACAACCTGCTGCCGCAACTGGTCGACGCTGGCCTGGTGGTTTCTGGCCGTTCCGAAGATGGCGCGCTGGTGGAAGTGGTCGAGTCCAAGGACCACCCATGGTTCGTCGCCTGCCAGTTCCACCCGGAGTTCACCTCCACCCCGCGTGACGGCCACCCGCTGTTCAGTGGTTTCGTCAAGGCAGCCCTGGCTCAGAAGAACAAGGCCTGATCAATGACCCAGAAGATCATCCGCGTCGGTAACATCGAGATCGCCAACGACAAGCCGTTCGTCCTGTTCGGCGGCATGAACGTCCTGGAGTCCCGTGACCTGGCAATGAAGGTCTGCGAGGAGTACGTGCGGGTTACCGAGAAGCTCGGTATCCCCTATGTGTTCAAGGCCAGCTTCGACAAGGCCAACCGTTCGTCGGTGACGTCTTACCGTGGCCCGGGCATGGAAGAAGGGCTGAAGATCTTCGAAGAGATCAAGCGCACCTTCAATGTGCCGGTGATCACCGACGTGCACGAGCCTTACCAGGCCGAGCCGGTTGCCAAGGTATGCGACATCATCCAGCTGCCGGCCTTCCTGTCGCGGCAGACCGACCTGGTGGTGGCCATGGCCAAGACTGGCGCGGTGATCAACATCAAGAAGGCCCAGTTCCTCGCACCCCAGGAAATGAAACACATCCTGGCCAAGTGCGAAGAGGCCGGTAACGACCAGTTGATCCTCTGCGAGCGTGGTTCGAGCTTCGGCTACAACAACCTGGTGGTGGACATGCTCGGCTTCGGCATCATGAAGCAGTTCGAGTACCCGGTGTTCTTCGACGTGACCCACGCCCTGCAGATGCCGGGTGGCCGCGCCGACTCCGCGGGTGGCCGCCGCGCCCAGGTTACCGACCTGGCCAGGGCGGGCATGAGCCAGGGCCTGGCAGGCCTGTTCCTCGAAGCCCACCCGGACCCGGACAACGCCAAATGCGATGGCCCATGCGCCCTGCGCCTGGACAAGCTGGAGCCATTCCTGGCCCAGCTCAAGCAACTGGACGACCTGGTGAAAAGTTTTCCGACGGTAGAAACCGCGTAAAGCTCATTTCTCGGGTAAAGTACCGCCCGATCCACCCCTGACCAATCGGTCAGGGGCTCCCTTCACCCGGCCTGCCCACTGCAAATCCGCCTGGTGAACGGCAAGAATTTCTTAAGCTAAGTTGTTTTCGTCAATTCTGGAGTGCTTACAACAATGGCAAAAATCGTCGACATCAAAGGTCGTGAAGTTCTCGATTCGCGTGGCAACCCCACCGTGGAAGCCGATGTACTGCTCGACAACGGCATCATCGGCAGCGCTTGCGCGCCGTCCGGTGCTTCCACCGGCTCGCGCGAAGCGCTGGAGCTGCGTGATGGCGACAAGAGCCGTTACCTGGGCAAGGGCGTGCTGAAGGCTGTCGCCAACATCAACGGCCCGATCCGTGACCTGCTGCTGGGCAAGGACCCGGCAGACCAGAAAGCCCTGGACCGCGCCATGATCGAACTGGACGGTACCGAGAACAAGGCCAAGCTGGGCGCCAACGCCATCCTGGCTGTTTCCCTGGCTGCCGCCAAGGCCGCTGCCCAGGACCAGGACCTGCCGCTGTACGCGCACATCGCCAACCTGAACGGCACCCCGGGCCAGTACTCGATGCCGGTTCCGATGATGAACATCATCAACGGTGGCGAGCACGCCGACAACAACGTCGACATCCAGGAGTTCATGGTTCAGCCGGTAGGCGCCAAGACCTTCTCCGACGGCCTGCGCATGGGCACCGAAATCTTCCACCACCTCAAAGCCGTGCTGAAGGCCCGTGGCCTGAACACCGCCGTGGGTGACGAAGGTGGCTTCGCTCCTAACCTGGCTTCCAACGAAGACGCCCTGGGCGCCATCGCCGAAGCGGTTGAAAAAGCCGGTTACAAGCTGGGTACCGATGTGACCCTGGCCCTGGACTGCGCGGCTTCCGAATTCTATGAAGACGGCAAATACAACCTGTCCGGCGAAGGCAAGTCGTTCGACGCGGAAGGTTTCGCCGAATACCTGAAAGGCCTGACCGAGCGCTTCCCGATCATCTCGATCGAAGACGGCCTGGACGAGTCCGACTGGGCTGGCTGGAAGATCCTCACCGACAAGATTGGTGAAAAGGTACAGCTGGTTGGCGACGACCTGTTCGTGACCAACACCAAGATCCTGAAGGAAGGCATCGAGAAGGGTATCGGTAACTCGATCCTGATCAAGTTCAACCAGATCGGCTCGCTGACCGAAACCCTGGAAGCCATCCAGATGGCCAAGGCTGCCGGCTACACCGCAGTGATCTCGCACCGCTCCGGTGAAACCGAAGACTCGACCATTGCCGACCTGGCCGTCGGTACCGCTGCTGGCCAGATCAAGACCGGCTCGCTGTGCCGTTCCGACCGCGTTTCCAAGTACAACCAGCTGCTGCGCATCGAAGAGCAACTGGGTGCCAAAGCGGTTTACCGTGGTCGTGCCGAGTTTCGCGGCTAAGCAAGAGATGGTAAAAAGACAGCAGCCGGAGTTGTAGGAACGTTCGTACTGATCTTTCCTTCATCCCAACGGGTTTCTGTCAACGAAGCCTGGCCTCGGCCAGGCTTCGTGCTATTCGAGGCCCCGAAGTAACAAGTACGCGGCAGCCTTTTTAACCTGGATAACGTGATGCGCAGTCCCTATTGGGTGTTCCTCGTTCTGCTCCTGCTGCTGGGTGGCCTGCAGTACCGCCTGTGGGTGGGTAATGGCAGCCTGGCGCAAGTGACCGAACTGAAGCAGCAGATTGACGAGCAGCATGCCGAGAACGAGCGCTTGCTTGAGCGCAACCGCGTGCTCGATGCCGAAGTGCTGGAGCTGAAAAAAGGCATGGAGACCGTTGAAGAACGGGCTCGCCACGAATTGGGAATGGTCAAAGAGGGCGAAACCCTCTTCCAGTTGCCACAGAAATGATCGATACCTTACCGGCCTTCTGGGCCGTGATTCCTGCTGCGGGCGTAGGTGCCCGCATGGCTGCCGACCGCCCCAAGCAATACCTGGAGCTGGCGGGGCAGACCATTCTCGAGCACAGCCTCGACTGTTTTCTTGGCCACCCGGCCCTCAAAGGCGTGGTGGTCAGCATTGCTGACGATGACCCGTACTGGCCGGCCCTGCGTTGCGCCAGCGACCCGCGCATCCAGCGCGCCGCGGGTGGGCGCGAGCGTGCCGATTCGGTGCTCAATGCCTTGCTGTGGCTGCATGCGCAAGGCGCCTCTGACAGCGACTGGGTGCTGGTGCATGATGCTGCGCGGCCGAATTTGGCGCGCAGCGACCTGGACAAGCTGCTGTCGGAGCTGGCGGACGACCCGGTGGGTGGCTTGCTGGCGGTACCGGCGCGCGATACCCTCAAGCGTGCCGATGGCAGCGGCCGGGTAAGTGCTACCGTGGACCGCAGCACCATCTGGCAGGCCTACACACCGCAGATGTTCCGCCTTGGGGCACTGCACCGGGCGTTGGCCGAGTGCCTGGTGTCGGATGTGGTCGTGACGGATGAAGCCTCGGCCATCGAGTGGTCCGGCCAGGCGCCGCGGCTGGTGGAAGGGCGCAGTGACAACATCAAGGTCACGCGCCCCGAAGACCTGGAGTGGTTGCGTCAGCGCTGGGCTGGGCGCCGCTGAAGTCTCAAGCCCGAGAATAGGCCGGTACAGGCAATGGATTCCTTCAAGCCAGCCGATATTCCGGCAACCCCGCCAACCCCTCCTTCAGGTAATCCACCAACCGTCGCACCTTCGGCGACAGGTGCCGCTGTTGCGGATACAACGCCCACACTGCCGTATTCGGCGGCTGGTGCGCTTCCAGCAACGACACCAGAGCCCCCGTATTCAAGTGCTCCAGGACGTAATAATCCGGCAACTGGCACAACCCCATCCCCTGCAACGCCGCATCCAGCACCGCCTGCCCACTGTTGCAGCGCCAGTTCCCTTGCACCCGCTGGCTAATCTCGCGCCCATCCTGCTGCAATGCCCACAAGTCCGAACTGCCCACCAGGCAATTGTGCCGCGCCAACTCTGACAGGCTGTGTGGTCGACCATAACGTTCCAGATAAGCCGGCGAGGCACACAGGTACATGCGCCGGGGTGCGAGGCGGGCGGCCACCAACCGAGAATCGGCCAGACGCCCCAACCGGATGGCGAGGTCCATGCCTTCGTGCAGCAAGTCGAGGGTGTGGTTGCTCAACTCCACCTCCACGCGCAACTGCGGGTACAGCGCCATGAACCGTGTCACGAGCGGCACGATGAAGCGCTCGCCGTACGCTACCGCGCACGTCATGCGCAGTAACCCCTTTGGCTCGCTGGCCAAGTCGCCCATGGCGCGCAGGGCTTCCTCGCGGCCATCCTGAAGGCGTTGGCAATGCTGCAGAAAAGTTTGCCCGGCCTCGCTCAGGGTCACCCGACGGGTACTGCGGTAGAGCAGGCGCGTTTGCAGGCGCTCCTCCAGCCGGGCGATCTGGCGACTGATGTGCGACGAGGAAACCCCCAGGCGTTCGGCCGCTGCCGTGAACTGGCCAGATTCGGCCACGGCGACGAATTCGTCGATACCTTCCCAGCGGCTGCTCATTGATTATCCCTGTATGGCAATAATGTTTTGTCTTTGCCTGGATTATTCATCAAAAGGCTGTGAATTACACTGCAGCCTGAATCGACACTCTGTCTGGAGACCTTTGATGATCAAGTCCCGTGCCGCCGTAGCCTTCGAAGCCAAGAAACCCCTGGAAATCGTCGAAGTCGACGTGGCCATGCCCAAGGCCGGTGAAGTGCTGCTGCGCGTGGTCGCCAGCGGTGTTTGCCACACCGACGCCTACACCCTGTCCGGTGCCGACCCGGAAGGCATCTTCCCGTCGATCCTCGGCCACGAAGGTGGCGCGATCGTTGAAGCGGTAGGCGAGGGCGTGACCTCGGTAGCCGTTGGCGATCATGTGATTCCGCTCTACACCCCGGAATGCGGCAAGTGCAAATTCTGCCTCTCGGGCAAGACCAACCTGTGCCAGGCCATCCGTGCTACCCAAGGCAAGGGCCTGATGCCCGACGGCACCACGCGCTTCTCCTACAAAGGCCAGCAGCTGTTCCACTACATGGGGACCTCGACCTTCTCCGAGTACACCGTGCTGCCGGAAATTTCCGTGGCCAAGATCCAGAAAGAAGCACCACTGGAAAAGGTGTGCCTGCTGGGCTGCGGCGTCACCACCGGTATCGGCGCGGTGCTCAACACCGCCAAGGTCAAGCCGGGTGATACCGTGGCCATCTTCGGCCTGGGCGGCATCGGCCTGTCGGCGGTGATCGGTGCGGTCAAGGCCAAGGCCTCGCGCATCATCGCCATCGACATCAACCCGGCCAAGTTCGAGATCGCCCGCCAGCTGGGCGCTACCGACTGCATCAACCCGAAAGACTACGACCGCCCGATCCAGGAAGTGATCGTCGACCTTACCGACGGGGGCGTGGACTTCTCCTTCGAGTGCATCGGCAACGTGCAACTGATGCGTGCGGCGCTTGAGTGCTGCCACAAGGGCTGGGGCGAGTCGGTGATCATCGGTGTGGCCGGTGCCGGCCAGGAAATCGCCACCCGTCCGTTCCAGCTGGTGACTGGCCGTGTATGGCGCGGTTCGGCGTTCGGTGGCGTGCGTGGCCGCAGCGAGCTGCCAAGCTACGTGGAAATGTCCGAGAAGGGGGAGATCCCGCTGGATACCTTCATCACCCACACCATGGGCCTGGAGGATATCAACAAAGCCTTCGACCTGATGCATGAAGGCAAGAGCATCCGCAGCGTGATCCACTTCTGAGGTACGCCATGAGCCTGGATAACATCTCCTGCCAGAAAAGCTTCGGCGGTTGGCACAAGCGTTACCGGCATCACTCCAAGGTGCTGGGCTGCGACATGGTATTTGCCGTGTACTTGCCGCCGCAGGCCGAACAGGGTGAGAAGCTGCCGGTGCTGTACTGGCTCAGCGGCCTCACCTGCACCGACGAAAACTTCATGCAGAAGGCCGGCGCCCAGCGCCTGGCCGCCGAGCTTGGGCTGATCATCGTCGCCCCCGACACCAGCCCGCGCGGCGAGCAGGTGCCGGGCGACCCGGACGGCGCCTGGGACTTCGGCCTGGGGGCGGGCTTCTACCTCAATGCCACCCAGCAGCCTTGGGCCAAGCACTACCACATGCACGACTATGTGGTGGAGGAGTTGCCCGCGCTGATCGAAGCGCACTTCCCGGCATCGGGCGAGCGCAGTATCAGTGGTCACTCCATGGGCGGGCATGGCGCGTTGGTGTGCGCCTTGCGCAACCGGGGGCGTTACCGTTCGGTGTCGGCATTCTCGCCGATCAGCAACCCGATGGACTGCCCATGGGGCGAGAAGGCCTTCAGCCGTTACCTGGGTGACGACCGTGCGCGCTGGCGTGAGTGGGATGCCAGTGTGCTGTTGGCCGAAACGCCGGCTGGCGAGTGCCCGCCGTTGCTGGTGGACCAGGGCGATCGTGACGATTTTCTCGAAAAGCAGCTCAGGCCTGAAGCGCTGGAGCAGGCGGCACGCAAAGGGGGGCATGAACTGACCCTGCGCCTGCAGCCGGGTTATGACCACAGCTACTACTTCATTGCCAGCTTCATCGAGGAACACCTGCGCCATCATGCGGTGGCACTGGGGCGGGTGTAACAGCCCGGTCCAAAAGCCGCCAAACCCGCTGCAAAGCAGGTAGAATCACGCCCTGACTCATTCAGGGCGTTTTCTTATGCGTATTGGCCACGGCTACGATGTGCACCGTTTCTGCGACGGTGATTTCATTACCCTGGGCGGGGTGCGTATCCCCCACAAATACGGCCTGCTGGCCCACTCCGACGGCGACGTGCTGCTGCACGCCCTGAGCGATGCCTTGCTGGGTGCTGCGGCGCTGGGCGATATCGGCAAGCACTTCCCCGACACCGACCCACAGTTCAAGGGGGCCGACAGCCGCGTGCTGCTGCGCCATGTGGTCGGCATCGTCCAGGCCAAGGGCTGGAAGGTCGGCAACGTCGACGCCACCATTGTCGCTCAGGCGCCGAAGATGGCCCCGCACATCGAGACCATGCGCCAGCTGATCGCCGAGGACCTGCAGGTCGACCTCGACCAAGTCAACGTCAAGGCCACCACCACCGAAAAGCTGGGCTTCACCGGCCGCGAGGAGGGTATTGCCGTGCATTCGGTCGCCCTGCTGCTGCCAGCATGACCGAACTGGAACTGCTGGGCCCGCGCGCATCGGGCGAACCCCTGGGCACCGCCATCCTCAAGGCGGTTGCCGAAGACTTCCAGGTCGACGAAGTGCTCGATATCCCGCTCTCGGGCCAGGGCGAGCACTTGTGGCTGTGGGTCGAGAAGCGTGACCTGAACACCGAAGAGGCCGCTCGCCGCCTGGCGCGCGCCGCCGGTGTGCCGGTGCGCACCATCAGCTATGCCGGGCTCAAGGACCGTCAGGCCCTGACCCGTCAGTGGTTCAGCCTGCACCTGCCAGGCAAGGCCGACCCTGACCTGTCACGTGCCGAGGATGCCAACCTGCGCGTGCTCAAGCAGGTGCGTCACCAGCGCAAGCTGCAGCGTGGCGCGCATTCGGCCAACGGCTTCACCCTGCGCCTGACGGCCCTGGCTGCAGATCACCAGGCGCTGGATGCGCGCCTGGAACAGCTGAAGCAGCACGGTGTACCCAACTATTTCGGCACCCAGCGCTTCGGTCACGGCGGCGGCAACGTCCATGACGCCCTCGACTGGGCGGCGCGCAAAGCCTTGCCCGAGCAGCGCAATGTGCGTTCGCGGTTGCTTTCGGCCGGGCGCAGCTACCTGTTCAATCAGGTGCTGGCTGCGCGTGTCGCTGAAGGTAGCTGGGCGCGGGCGCAGGTCGGCGACCTGCTGGCATTCACTGACAGCCGTAGCTTTTTCCCGGCGGGAGAGGCGGAATGTGCCGACCCGCGCCTGGCGATTCTCGATCTGCATCCGACCGGCCCGATGTGGGGTGAGGGCGCTTCGCCTGCTGACGGGGCCACTGCCCGCTTGGAAAACGCCGTCGGTGCAGAGCAACCGGCACTTTGCCAGTGGTTGGCCCAGGCGGGCATGGATCACGAACGGCGCATTTTGCGGCTCCCTATTGGCGGCCTGACATGGCATTATCCCGAGCCTGATATCCTGCAACTGGAATTCGTCCTGCCGGCCGGATGCTTCGCCACCGTGGTGGTGCGTGAAGTCGTGGATCTGGTGTCGGCAGGGCAGACGGACAGCCCATGCGTATTCTGATTTCGAACGACGACGGTGTTACCGCGCCCGGCATCGCCGCGCTGCACGCTGCGCTGGCGGATTACGCCGAGTGCTCGGTGATCGCCCCGGAGCAAGACAAGAGCGGCGCCAGCAGTTCGCTGACGCTGGACCGGCCACTGCACCCGCAAACCCTGGCCAACGGTTTCATCAGCCTGAACGGCACGCCGACCGACTGTGTGCACCTGGGGCTCAATGGGCTGTTGCCGCACACGCCGGACATGGTCGTGTCGGGGATCAACCTCGGTGCCAACCTGGGCGATGACGTGCTGTATTCGGGCACGGTCGCCGCAGCGTTGGAAGGCCGCTTCCTGGGTGGCACGTCGCTGGCGTTTTCGCTGTTGTCGCGCCAGCCGGACAATCTGCCGACCGCGGCCCATATCGCCCGCCGCCTGGTCGAGGCCCAGTCGCGCCTGGCGCTGCCACCACGCACTGTGCTCAACGTAAACATTCCCAACCTGCCGCTGGAGCACATTCGTGGCATCCGGCTCACCCGCCTCGGTCACCGGGCGCGGGCGGCGGCACCGACCAAGGTGGTCAACCCGCGCGGCAAGGAAGGTTACTGGATCGCCGTGGCCGGCGATGCCGAGGACGGTGGCCCGGGTACCGACTTCCACGCGGTGATGCAGGGCTATGTATCGATCACCCCGTTGCAACTCGACCGCACCTTCAATGATGCCTTCGAGCAGCTCGACGGTTGGCTGGAGGGCCTGCTCTGATGCGCGAGGACGATATGCTGCGCCGCGGCATCGGCATGACCTCCCAGCGTACCCGGGAGCGGCTGATCCAGCGTCTGTGCGAAGAGGGCGTTTCGAACACCAAGGTGCTCGACGTGATTCGTCGCACCCCGCGCCACCTGTTCGTCGACGAGGCACTGGCGCATCGTGCCTACGAAGACACCGCATTGCCCATCGGTCACAACCAGACCATCTCGCAACCGTTCATGGTTGCCCACATGAGTGAGCTGCTGCTCGAGGCCGGGCCGTTGGACAAGGTGCTGGAGATTGGTACCGGCTCAGGCTACCAAACGGCGATCCTGGCCCAGCTGGTGGAACGGGTGTTTTCGGTGGAGCGTATCAAGGTGCTGCAGGACCGGGCCAAAGAGCGCCTGGTGGAGCTGAACCTGCGCAACGTGGTATTCCGCTGGGGCGATGGCTGCGAAGGCTGGCCGGCGCTGGCACCGTACAACGGCATCATCGTCACGGCGGTGGCGCCAGAAGTGCCGCAGGCATTGCTTGATCAGCTTGCCCCCGGGGGGCGCATGGTGATTCCGGTAGGGGCGGCCGGCGAAGCGCAGCAACTGATGCTGATCGTGCGCGAGGAGCATGGATTCTCCCGGCGCGTGCTGGGGGCCGTACGCTTCGTCCCGCTGCTCAATGGTCCGCTGGCCTGAGGCTGGCGGGTATGACTCGCGCGGTATTTTTGCCCCAGCGGCGAATTCTTGCCGCTTCGCTCTGTCTATCTGGCGGTACGAAGCGCTAGCTCGCACCGGGGTATTGCAACAGCCTTTTGCACCCGCCTGCCAATAATGGCCGGCTTGGTTATAATTGCAACAATATTGCATTTCTTGTCTTCATATCGTTTTTCGGCACCATGAGGGGAGCGCGGGTGGGTCACACAGTCATTCGGCAGCGCAAGGACGGGTCGGGTTTCAAGCTTCTGGTGATTGCACTGGCCATGGGCACGCTACTGGTGGGTTGCTCGAGCACCAGCAGCAACAGCAGCGCGCGGGTGGTCGACCGCAATAACACCGTGCCCAAGCGCCCGGCGGTGACGTCCGGGCAGTACGTCGTCAAGCCGGGTGACACGCTGTTCTCCATTGCCTTCCGCTATGGCTGGGACTACAAGGAGCTGGCCGCACGCAACGGCATCGCGGCGCCTTATACCATTCGCCCGGGGCAAGCGATTCGTTTCAGCAGCGGTTCCAGCAGCAGTACCACGGTGGTGTCCAGCCCCTCTTCATCGAGCCGCACCACGGTCACCCGCAGGCCCGTGGGCACTACTGCCGTGACACCTGCCAACACCAGCAAACCGGCAACGCCGGCAACCTCCGCCAGTACGCCGGTTGCCACCACCGTGCCTGCGGCAGAGCGCGCGGTAGGCGGCTGGACCTGGCCTGCCAACGGCGTGCTGATTGGAAAATTCGCTTCAAACGGTAGTTTGAATAAAGGCATTGATATCGCCGGTGATTTGGGACAGCCTGTTTTTGCTGCGTCTGATGGTGCGGTGGTTTACGCCGGGAGTGGTTTAAGGGGCTACGGCGAGCTGATCATCATCAAGCACAGTGATACCTACGTCAGTGCCTACGGCCACAACCGCAGGCTGTTGGTTCGGGAGGGGCAGCAGGTCAAGGCAGGGCAGTCGATTGCTGAAATGGGGTCTACGGGCACAGATCGGGTGAAGCTGCATTTCGAGATTCGCCGCCAGGGCAAACCCGTCGATCCACTCCAGTTCCTGCCACGCCGTTGATCGTTGTACCCGGCCTGTTCCTGTGATGTAGAGGGGACAGGCTCAAGCGCTGCCAGGGATAAAGGTGCCGCTCGAGTCTGAGTTCGAACTCAGCAAAGGACTATAACAATGGCTCTCAGTAAAGAAGTGCCGGAGTTTGACATCGACGATGACGTCCTCCTGATGGAGACGGGTATCGTTTTGGAAACGGATGTGGTGTCAGACGAACCTGCTGTATCTTCGGTTCGGACGAGGGCCAAGTCGGGCTCTTCGCTCAAGCAACACAAGTACATCGATTACAGCCGGGCGCTCGATGCCACCCAGCTGTATCTCAACGAAATCGGCTTCTCGCCGCTGCTTTCGCCGGAAGAGGAAGTGCATTTTGCGCGTTTGTCGCAAAAGGGTGACCCTGCTGGCCGCAAGCGCATGATCGAAAGCAACCTGCGCCTGGTTGTCAAAATTGCCCGTCGTTACGTGAACCGTGGCCTGTCGCTGCTCGACCTGATCGAGGAGGGCAACCTTGGGCTGATCCGTGCGGTCGAGAAGTTCGACCCGGAGCGTGGTTTCCGTTTCTCGACCTATGCGACCTGGTGGATTCGCCAGACCATCGAGCGGGCGATCATGAACCAGACCCGCACCATTCGCTTGCCGATCCACGTGGTCAAAGAGCTGAACGTCTACCTCCGCGCGGCCCGTGAGCTGACCCAAAAGCTGGACCACGAACCCTCCCCGGAAGAAATCGCTACGTTGCTGGAGAAGCCCGTCGCCGAGGTCAAGCGCATGCTCGGCCTGAACGAGCGGGTGTCTTCGGTGGATGTGTCGCTTGGCCCGGATTCGGACAAGACCCTGCTCGACACCCTGACCGACGACCGCCCGACGGACCCGTGCGAGCTGCTACAGGATGACGACCTGTCGCAGAGCATCGACCAGTGGCTGGGGGAGTTGACCGACAAGCAGCGGGAAGTGGTGGTACGCCGCTTTGGTCTGCGCGGGCATGAAAGCAGCACCCTGGAGGATGTTGGGCTGGAGATCGGCCTGACCCGGGAACGGGTGCGGCAGATCCAGGTAGAAGGGCTCAAGCGCCTGCGTGAGATCCTGGAGAAGAACGGCCTGTCCAGCGAGTCGTTGTTCCAGTAGCGACAGCCTGCTTCACAAAGCGCCCCGATGACCTCGGGGCGTTTTTGTGTGTGATGAAAACAGTCTTTCGTTTGCGTCTGTCGGGGAGGCTACAAAGCAGTCCCGTGATGTATGGCGCTACCTCGGTAACATTGCATGTAAGCCTTTTCTTACTTGTTTTGTAAGCTATCTATGCAAGTCTCAGTAAATCATTGTCGTTTTCAGCCCCGGTATTTTTCCAACTCATTGAAAATCATGCGTTATTTGGCTGTGTGGAAATGTGTCCCATGTAATACCTTGTGAGGTTTCGCGCTTGCCCGCTCAGCTGAAGCCGCTAGTATTCGAACTGTGCACACGGACATGCACAGGCTTCCAGGGAGGAGGCCAAGGACATCGCAAGACGCGATTTCATCAGGATGATGTTTGGGACAAGCAGGGACTACGGAAAAAATGTGGGCGGGTCAAACCGCCCCTTTTTTTTGCCTGCAGGAAAACAAAAAAGGCCCCGAGGGGCCTTTTTCGTGTCTGGGCGCTATCAGCGCTCCAGGTCTGCAATCTTGCCGGTCTTGCCGTCCCACTCTTCAGCGTCCGGCAGGGCGTCCTTACGCTCGGTGATGTTCGGCCAGACTTCCGCCAGTTCGGCGTTCAGCTCGATGAAGTTCTCCATCCCGGCAGGGATTTCGTCTTCCGAGAAGATGGCTTGTGCTGGGCACTCCGGTTCGCACAAGGCGCAGTCGATGCACTCGTCCGGGTGGATGACCAGGAAGTTCGGGCCTTCGTAGAAGCAGTCCACCGGACAGACTTCCACGCAGTCGGTGTATTTGCATTTGATGCAGTTGTCGGTGACGACGAAGGTCATTTCTAGTTCTCTCCTCAGGCGACGGCGGCGGCCCTTCCTCTCAGGGCCGCGCGGTTTACAGGTATGTGGCTGCAGGCCAGGCTAATAACCTGCAGCACCAGCAAACCGCGGCGGATTCTACCAGCTTGTAGTGGCTGCCGTTATAACAGGTTCTTTAGTTGATATAGCATTTCGATAGCTTGACGCGGGGTCATGTCGTCCAGCTGCAGCTTGCCCAGCTTCTCGATGGCCGGGTGTGGCAGGCTGGCGAACAGGTCGCTCTGGTGCGGCACTTGGGGCGTGTCCTTGGCTTTTTGGGCCGGGGCCGGCTCATGCGGCAGGCTGGTGGTTTCCAGGCGCCCCAGGTGTTCGCGGGCGCGCTGGATGACCGCCGTCGGCACGCCGGCCAGTTGCGCCACGGCCAGGCCGTAGCTTTGGCTGGCAGGGCCCGGCAGAACGTGGTGCAGGAACACGATACGTTCGTTGTGCTCGGTGGCATTGAGGTGCACGTTGGCCACCAGCGGCTCGCTCTCCGGCAGCACGGTGAGCTCGAAGTAGTGGGTGGCGAACAAGGTGTAGGCACGCAATTGCGCCAGGCGCTCGGCGGCGGCCCAGGCCAGCGACAGGCCGTCGAAGGTGCTGGTGCCACGGCCGACTTCATCCATCAGCACCAGGCTGCGGTCGGTGGCGTTGTGCAGAATGTTGGCGGTTTCGCTCATCTCGACCATGAAGGTCGAGCGCCCGCCAGCCAGGTCGTCACTGGAGCCGATGCGGGTGAAGATGCGGTCGACCAGTGACAGCTCGCAGCTGGCTGCGGGTACGAAGCTGCCGATGTGCGCCAGCAGCACGATCAGGGCCGTCTGGCGCATGTAGGTGGACTTACCGCCCATGTTCGGGCCGGTGATGATCAGCATGCGCGTGCTGTTGTCCAGGCCCAGGTCGTTGGCCACGAATGGCGTGGTCAGCACCTGTTCCACCACCGGGTGGCGGCCCTGCTCGATGCGAAGGCACGGCTCGTCGACGAAGCGCGGGCAGTTAAGGTCGAGGTTCAGCGCACGTTCGGCCAGGTTGCTGAGTACATCCAGTTCGGCCAGGGCGGCAGCGCTGTCCTGCAGCGGCGCCAGGTGGCTGATCAGGGTTTCCAGCAGGGCGTCGTAGAGCATCTTCTCGCGGGCAAGGGCGCGGCTTTTGGCCGACAGTGCCTTGTCCTCGAACGCTTTCAGCTCAGGGGTGATGAAACGCTCGGCACCCTTGAGCGTCTGGCGGCGGATGTAGTCGCCCGGTGCCTGTTCGGCCTGCTTGGTCGGCAGCTCGATGAAGTAGCCATGCACGCGGTTGTAGCCGACCTTGAGGTTGGCCAGCCCGGTGCGGGCCTTTTCCCGGGCTTCCAGGTCGATCAGGAACTGGCCTGCGTTTTCGCTGATGGCCAGCAGCTCGTCCAGCTCGCTGTCATAGCCGGCCTTGAGCACGCCGCCGTCGCGGATTACCGCCGGCGGGTTGTCGATGATTGCACGCTCCAGCAGGCTGGCCAGCTCCGGGTAGGTGCCGGTAATGGCTGCCAGGCGCGCCAGGTGCGGCGCCTCAAGCTCGGTCATGGCGTTTTGCAGCTCGGGCAACGCGCCCAAGGCATCGCGCAGGCGCGCCAGGTCACGAGGGCGGGCATTGCGCAGGCCGATACGGGCGAGGATGCGCTCGATATCGCCAATTTCCTTCAGTTGTGGCTGCAGCTTCTCGAAGCGGTAGTTGTCGAGCAGGCAACGGATCGAGTCCTGACGTGCTTGCAGTACTTTGAGGTCGCGCAACGGGCGGTTCAGCCAACGGCTCAGCAGGCGGCTGGCCATGGCGGTCTGGCAACGATCGACCACCGATTGCAGGGTGTTGTCACGCCCACCCGCCAGGTTGACGTCCAGCTCCAGGTTGCGCCGGCTGGCGCCATCGAGGATGACCGTGTCGTCCAGGCGCTCGTGGCGCAAGCTGCGCAGGTGCGGCAGGGCAGTGCGCTGGGTTTCCTTGGCGTAGGTTAGCAGGCAACCGGCGGCGCCAATGGCCAGGGTCAGCTTGTCGCAGCCAAAGCCTTTGAGGTCCTTGGTTGCGAACTGCTGGCACAGCGCCTTGCGCGCCGAATCGCGGTCGAAGTCCCACGGGGCGCGGCGGCGGGCGCCCGGACGCTTCTCGGCAGGCAGGTCGCGTGGCCAGTCGTCGGGGATCAATAGCTCGACCGGGTTCAGGCGCTCGAGTTCGGCCAGCAGGTTTTCCCAGCCCTTGATCTCCTGCACGCTGAAGTTGCCGCTGGTGATGTCCAGTACGGCCAGGCCGAACAGGCGTTCGTCACCGAGCAGCGCGGCAATCAGGTTGTCGCGGCGTTCGTCGAGCAGGGCTTCGTCGCTGACCGTGCCGGGAGTGATGATGCGCACCACCTGGCGTTCGACCGGGCCCTTGCTGGTGGCCGGGTCGCCGATCTGTTCGCAGATCACCACCGATTCGCCCAGCTTGACCAGCTTGGCCAGGTAGCCTTCCAGCGAATGGAACGGAATCCCGCACATGGGGATGGACTGGCCAGCCGACTGACCGCGCGCGGTCAGGGTGATGTCCAGCAGTTTTGCGGCCTTCTTGGCATCTTCGTAGAAGATCTCGTAGAAGTCGCCCATGCGGTAGAACATCAGCTGGTCCGGGTGCTGGTTTTTCAGCTTCCAGTACTGCTGCATCATCGGGGTGCGTGCGGAAAGATCGGAGAGTGCTTTATTCATCAAAGACTTAGAGTGTAGGTCTCAACATTGTGGGGCAAATTGAGGCGTTCCGTGTTGCATGCGCGGCGCCGAGACCCACCTGAATTTTCAAGCCGCATAGGTTACCACGGCTGCCGCACAGGCAGAACCTTCAACGCCGGGCAGCGCAGGCGTGGGGTATGGCTTGTTGACATCATGGGGCTCCCATGGAAGATTGCGCCCTTTTGGCCGTGCCAAGTTAACCGTTATTGCAATCAGGTTGGTTAGTGCAGTGAGTGGAATTCGTTTTGATGTCGATGCGGTTTTTTGTATTTCCCTCGACACGCGGGATGACCGGCGCAAGCTGTTCAGTGAAACCATCGGGCGGCAGTTGGACAATGAAGTGGTCTTTCATGTCGTGGCGAAAAACAGTGACCCCAAGCGGG
Organism: Pseudomonas sp. OG7; assembly: GCF_014192825.1. Taxonomy (NCBI): domain Bacteria; kingdom Pseudomonadati; phylum Pseudomonadota; class Gammaproteobacteria; order Pseudomonadales; family Pseudomonadaceae; genus Pseudomonas; species Pseudomonas sp. OG7. The sequence goes on from NZ_JACHYK010000004.1 coordinate 29,531, forward strand.
GTTGCTACGAATCGCACCAGCAGTTGGCACGCCACGCACTGGACAACGGGCTGGATCGAATCCTGATCTTCGAAGACGATGCCAAGGCTTATGATTTCAAGGCTTCGCGGGTGCGCTGGGTGAACCGCTTCATGCAGTCACGCTCTTTCCAGGCACTGCATCTGGGCTATTCCATGGGGCGAACCTGGCTGACGTGGTTCCCGTTCATTGCCAGGGGGCGGGTGGTTGCACTGCACGCTTATGTACTGTCGCGCGAAGGCAGCCGGATCCTGGCAGAGACGCCCTACGATGGCACGCCCGTGGATGTGGTGGTCAAGCACAAGATTCGTCAGCACTGCGTGTTCCCGATGTTGTATCGCCAACATGCGGCAGCTGTGGCAGGTAGCGATCTGGAGCAGGTAGTGCGCAATGAGGATGAGTGGTGGGAGCGCAACTGGGCCAAGCACCGGCGTTCACCGATCAAGAACTTCTGGCGTACCGTACTGCGGCTGAACTTCTGACATGTCCCATTGGCTGAGGCGCATGATTTGCGGGCTGTACAGGCACAAACCGGTCGAGGTCGAACGCCTGTTCATTGGCGAGTTCGTCATTTCGCGGCAGGTCTGTCGCCGTTGTGGCTGCCCGCTTCGCGACCTGGCCGAATATCAGTGAAAGCCACTAACTGATAGGGTAGAGGGCAGCCTTCAAGGAGCCCTGTATGGACCCGATCACCACGCTTGCCACCCGCCTGGGTGAACACCTGCGCCGCTTCAATGCACAGGTGACCACCGCCGAATCCTGCACCGGCGGCGGCATCGCCGAAGCCATCACCCGTGTACCCGGTAGCTCGGCCTGGTTCGAGGCCGGTTATGTCACTTATTCCAATGCCCAGAAAACTCGCCAGCTGGGGGTGCCAGAGGTGCTGTTCGGCCAGGTGGGCGCGGTTAGCCAGGAAGTGGTCGAAGCCATGGTCAGAGGTGCCCAGGCCGCCAGTGGCGCGCGCTTTGCCGTGGCGGTAAGCGGAGTGGCCGGGCCGGACGGTGGCTCGCCCGCCAAGCCGGTGGGTACCGTGTGGCTGGCCTGGGGCGATGGCAGCCGTGTCTTCAGCGAGCGCCGGCAGTTCGACGGTGACCGCGAGGCGGTGCGCCGACAGACGGTGATCGCCGCGTTAGACGGCTTGTTACAGCTTGGTACCGAGTAAATCGACGACAGGGGTTTGCGTGAGCGCCGGCCTGTGGAATAATACTGGCTACTTATACAGGTATTCCGGCCGTCAGGGCCACGTCGAACACGTGAGGATTTCAATGGACGACAACAAGAAGCGCGCCTTGGCTGCGGCCCTGGGTCAGATCGAACGCCAATTCGGTAAAGGCGCAGTCATGCGCATGGGCGACCACGAGCGCCAGGCGATCCCGGCCATCTCCACCGGTTCGCTGGGCCTGGACATCGCACTGGGCATTGGCGGCCTGCCAAAAGGCCGTATCGTCGAGATCTACGGCCCGGAATCGTCGGGTAAAACCACGCTGACCCTGTCGGTCATCGCCGAAGCCCAGAAAAACGGCGCCACCTGCGCCTTCGTCGACGCCGAGCACGCCCTCGACCCTGAATACGCGGGCAAGCTGGGCGTCAACGTAGACGACCTGCTGGTTTCGCAGCCGGACACCGGCGAACAGGCCCTGGAAATCACCGACATGCTGGTGCGTTCCAACGCGGTTGACGTGATCATCGTCGACTCCGTGGCCGCCCTGGTGCCGAAGGCCGAGATCGAAGGCGAAATGGGTGACATGCACGTGGGCCTGCAGGCTCGCCTGATGTCCCAGGCGCTGCGCAAAATCACCGGTAACATCAAGAACGCCAACTGCCTGGTCATCTTCATCAACCAGATCCGTATGAAGATCGGCGTAATGTTCGGCAGCCCGGAAACCACCACCGGTGGTAACGCCCTGAAATTCTACGCCTCGGTGCGCCTGGACATCCGTCGTACGGGTGCGGTCAAGGAAGGCGACGAGGTGGTCGGCAGCGAAACCCGCGTCAAGATCGTCAAGAACAAGGTTTCGCCACCGTTCCGTCAGGCCGAGTTCCAGATCCTCTACGGCAAGGGTATCTACCGCAATGGCGAAATCATCGACCTGGGTGTTTCCCAAGGTCTGGTCGAGAAGTCCGGTGCCTGGTATGCCTATCAAGGCAACAAGATTGGTCAAGGTAAAGCCAACGCCGCCAAGTACCTGGCTGAGAACCCGGCGATTGGTGCCGAGATCGAGAAGCAGATTCGCGACAAGTTGCTGACTTCTGGCGCTGTCGCTGCGGCTGGCAAAGCTGCGGCTGTCGAAGCAGATGCCGATGACATGGCCGACGCTGACGCCGGTTATTGATTGCGCGGTAGATAGCTGAACATGTCCGCCGTACTCGACACCCCCGTCGCCATTCGGCGGACAGCCATGGACCTGCTCGCGCGACGTGAGCACGGTCGCGTTGAGCTGACGCGCAAGCTGCGTCAGCGCGGCGCTTCGGATGAGCTGATCGAGCCTGAGCTCGATCGGCTCGCCGAAGAAGGGCTGCTGAGTGAAGCCCGCTACCTTGAAAGCTTTATCCGCTACCGTTCCGGTTCTGGCTATGGCCCTGCGCGTATTCGCGAAGAGCTTGGCCAGCGTGGTTTGGCGCGTGCGGATATCGAGCAGGCGCTACGCGAGAGCGAGGTGGACTGGGCAGAGCGCATGCGTGATGTGTGGCAGCGCAAGTTCGCCGGGCAGCGCCCGCAAGACCCGCGCAGCCGTGCCCAGCAGACCCGATTTCTCGCTTACCGGGGCTTCCCCATGGATTTGATCGGTCGCCTGCTCAGTGGGCGGGATCTGGATGATTACTGATCATTGCTGAAATGCCGGGGCCGCTCTGCGGCCCCAAAGCAGACGACGCTTATGAACTGACCTTCAACGCCTCCCTGGCCCGTTGCGTGGTATGCATCGGCTGCGGCTTGGCCCAGTTTTCCGGCAGGTTGATGAAATCCACCAGCTCGCGCAGCCGGCCCTGATCCCGGCCATTGAAGGCGAACGACAAGCGGGTCAGGTGGCTGAAATTACCCACCTCATGCTCGGCGCCACTGTCTGGCTGCTGGTGATACTTGCCACTCAGGCGCAAGTCGGCAAAACCCTCCTGGATGTCATACAGCGCTGCTTCGCTGAGCGGGTGGTGCATGCGGATTACGAACTGGCTCTTCAGCCAGCGGCTGGAGTGGTAGTTGCTGTAGAACTGGTTGATTTCCTCCACCGCCTCGTCGGCACTGTGCACCAGGCGTACCAGCTTCAGATCGCTGGGCAGGATGTAGCGGTTTTCTTCCAGCTGGCGGCTGATGAAGTCCAGGCAGTCTCGCCAGAAGCTACCGCCAGGCGAGTCAAGCAGCACCACCGGTACCAATGGGCTTTTGCCGGTCTGGATCAGGGTCAGAACCTCCAGCGCTTCATCCAGGGTGCCGAAACCGCCAGGGCACAGCACCAGGGCATCAGCCTCTTTGACAAAAAACAGCTTGCGGATGAAGAAAAAGTGGAACGGTAGCAGCTTGTCGGTACCGCCTACCGTGGGGTTGGCATGTTGTTCGAAGGGCAGGGTGATGTTGAAACCCAGGCTGTGCTCGCTGCCAGCGCCTTCGTGGGCTGCCGCCATGATGCCGCCACCCGCTCCGGTAATGACCATCAGATCGGAGCGTGCCAGGGTGGCGCCCAGCTCGCGGGCCAAGGCATACATCGGGTGTTCCAGCGGGGTACGTGCCGAACCGAACACGGTCACCTTGCGCCGACCTTTGTAGCGCTGCAGGGTGCGGAACGACTGGTCCAGTTCGCGCAGGGCTTGCAAGGTGATCTTGGCGCTCCAGCGGTCGCTGTCGTCATGGGCCATGCGCAGGATGGTCAACATCATGTCGCGGTACAGCGGCAAGTTGGGGCTGTCGGGTGCTACCAGTTGCAGTTGTGCGTCGATGTTGCTCAGGTCGATGTTGTTGTCGCGAAAGTGGCTGAACAGCAGTTCATTCGATTGGTAAGGCATGCAACGTCTCCTTCTGCACCAATGCCTATGACCTCAATCTAGACCGTCGCGCCCGATCGTGCCGGGTTGTTTGGCAGCGCCGCCTGTCGGCATGCACCCAATGGCGGCACGGGTTTGGTTAACTGGTAAAGCGAAACGTGTCGATGCAGGAGGTGGCGGTATGCATCGCTTGATCATCGAAGTGGACGGGCAGCTCTACCGGCTGCTGGAGAGCGCGGCCCAGGTGCATCACCTGAGCCTTGAGGCCGAGTGCTGCCGCAGGTTGGAGGGGCTGGAGTGCCAGTCACGCTACCTGCAGGCGTTGTTGGCCGAAATACGTGCCGATGCCGCCGAAGGGCGCTGGTGCGCCCGCGAGAAGGAGCAGATGTAGCGTGATACGCGGCTGTTACTTCTTCTGGTTGCCGGCCATGCAGCTGGCACTGTCGAAGGCCTGATCCATGATTGGCTGGTTGGTCTTGTAGACAGTGAAACGGTAGACCATGACCGCACCCTTGGACATCAGGTTACGGAACCCGCTGTTGCGGCAAACGCTGTCGCCCAGCTGGCTGCGTACCTGCTCGGGGTTGGCCTGCATGCGCTCGGCGTGGCTCTGGCGTACGCTCAGGTGGTTGACCAGCGCCTTGCCCTCTACGGTGTAACCCTGGTCGAGGATGTCCTCGTTGATGGCGCGCGGGGTGCCGACGCTGCTTTCTGTGGCAACCTTCTGCAGCATCTTGTTAAGGTCGTAGTCCTGCTTGGATGCCGCCTGTGCTGCCAAAGGCAGGGCGAGCAACAGGCTCAGGGCGGGGGCGATAAGGCGCAGCATGAATCTCTCCTGGTTCGATGACTGGCGCTTTGACATGCGCGGGTCGACGGTGTTCCGTGAAATCGCGCAAGGCAAGATCCGGGCACGGTAAAGGCCCGATTATAAAGACCGCCTTGCAGCCTGCACAGCAATTGCCCCCTGTTCTGGTAGACTGGCGCCCTTGTGTTCTCCGAGTCATCCTTGTGCCCATCTCCAAATCGACCAGAGGCCTGCCGGCATGAGCCATGCGGTAGCGCGCCTGCGCGCCGAACGCCTGGCCCGCAGCAACAAGCCATTCATCGCCCGTGGTTCGCGTGCAGAGCGTTGCCCGGATTGCCGGGTGATTGCCACCCATTGCCTGTGTGCCTGGAAACCCCGTGTACAGGCTGACTCCGGCGTGTGCCTGCTGATGCACGACACCGAGCCGTTGAAGCCTACCAACACCGGCTGGCTGATTGCCGACCTGATCGAAGACACTTCCGCTTTTGGCTGGCTGCGCACCTCGGTCGACGAGCGCTTGCTGGCCTTGCTCGACGACCCGCGCTGGCAGCCCTATATCGTCTTTCCGGGCGAGTTCGTGGCTGAACAGCGGGTGGTCAGCGAGGTGGTGCGCGAGCCGGGCAAGCGCCCGTTGTTCATCCTGCTGGATGCCACCTGGACCGAGGCGCGCAAGATGTTCCGCAAAAGCCCGTACCTGGACCGCTTCCCGGTGTTGAGCCTGCAGGCCGAGCAGATGTCGCGTTACCGCCTGCGGCGTTCCAAGCGTGATGATCACTTCTGCACGGCAGAAGTGGCCGCCATGTGCCTGGACCTGGCCGGCGACAGCCAGGCCTCGCAGGCATTGGATGCCTACCTGGATGTGTTCAGCCTGCATTACCTGAGCGGCAAGCGGCGCCTGCCGCTGGACGAGCAGGACGACACCCACCAGCGTTTGCATACCTTCCTATAGTCCAAGGGGCACAACCCCTGCTTTGGTTCATAATGACGGAGCTGGCAGCCAGGGTGGGCGAGACGGCAGGGCGATCGGCTTGACCACCCTTGACCGTGCTCGGCATCCTTGGCGCCGATTCCCCGCCGGACGCTTCCCTTACCCTCGAGCGCCTGGCACAGAACAGGATCCTTAGATCGATGGCCACTTACGAAATCCTGATTGCCGATGACCACCCACTGTTCCGTGGCGCCCTGCGCCAGGCCGTTACCCTCGGCCTGGGCCCGGATGTACGCTTGGTCGAAGTCGCGAGCATTGCCGAACTGGAAACCCGTCTGAGCGAAAAAGCCGACTGGGACCTGGTGCTGCTGGACTTGAACATGCCGGGTGCTTACGGTTTTTCCGGGCTGGTGCTGTTGCGCGGGCAATACCCGCAGATTCCCGTGGTGATGGTATCGGCGCAGGAAGAGGCTGCCGTGGTGGTCAAGTCCCGCGAGTTTGGCGCCAGTGGCTTCATTCCCAAGTCCAGCACCCTGGAAGTCATCCAGGATGCCGTGCGCAAGGTGCTCGATGGCGAGGTCTGGTGGCCGCCGCAGGCGTTCGAAAAGGTGGATGTGTCGGCTGAGGCCAAAGCCGCCAGCGAAGGCCTGGCCAGCCTTACGCCGCAGCAATTCCGCGTACTGACCATGGTCTGCGAAGGCTTGTTGAACAAGCAGATCGCCTATGAGCTGAACGTGTCGGAAGCTACCATCAAGGCCCACGTGACCGCGATCTTCCGCAAGCTGGGCGTGCGCACCCGCACCCAGGCTGCACTGCTGCTGCAACAACTTGAATCGGTTGCCAGCAACTGACTGCGCGTGGCTTCACGCTTTTTTGACCCGTGCCGGTCTAGTCTGCTGGCCTTTCCGTTGTGAAGTGACTCACATGACATCGCCATTCAAGGGCCAGACCGGCCTCAAACGCATCTTCAACGCCGCCGGCTACTCACTGGACGGCCTGCGCGCCGCCTTCAAGGGGGAGGCCGCGTTCCGCCAACTGGTACTGCTCAACGTGCTGCTGATCCCGATCGCCTTCTGGTTGCCGGTCAGCCGTGCGGAACGGGCGATCATGATCGCGGTGTGCTTGTTGGGCTTGATCGTCGAGCTGTTCAACTCGGCCGTGGAAGCGGCCATCGACCGCATCTCGCTTGAGCGTCACCCCCTGTCGAAAAACGCCAAGGACATGGGCAGCGCCGCACAGCTGGTGGCGCTGACCATGGTCGCGCTGGTGTGGGGCGTGATCCTGCTTTAAGCGATTGGCGGCAGCACGATCTCATCACTGCGGGTAAAGCCCGCGGTGAAGCTGCGGCAAAGTTCCAGAAACTCACGCATGGCCGAGGTCTGGTACTTCTGTTTGTGCCAGATGAAGTAGAACTGGCGCATCAGGTCCAGCTCGGGGGTTTCTACCGCTACCAGGCTGCCTCGGCGGAAGGCATCCCGCAGCGCCAGGCGTGAAATGCAGCCAATGCCCAGGCCCGACTCGACGGCGCGCTTGATGGCTTCGGTGTGTTCCAGCTCCAGGCGGATATTGAGGTTGGCGCGGTGATGGCGCATGGCCTGGTCGAAGGTCAGGCGCGTGCCTGAGCCTTGCTCGCGCAGTATCCACGCTTCTTGCGACAAGCTTTCGATATCGGCACGGCCCAGCGTGGCCAGCGGATGCTGCGGCGCGCAGAACACCACCAGTTCGTCCTCTACCCAGGGCTGCACTTCCAGGTCCGGGTGGTTGCAGTCACCTTCGATTAGACCCAGATCAATTTCGTAGTGCGCTACCTGCTGCACGATATGCGCTGTGTTCTGTACATGCAGCTTCACTTGGCTTTCCGGGTGGGTTTGCATGAAGCTGCCGATCAGCAGGGTGGCCAGGTAGTTGCCGATAGTCAGTGTGGCGCCAACCGCCAGCGAACCGAAACCGGACTTGCCATTGAGCAGGTCTTCGATTTCCTTGGCCTGGTCGAGCAGGGCAACCGCCTGCGGTAGTAGCTGATGGCCCAAGGCGTTGAGGGCCAGTCGCTTGCCGGCACGGTCGAACAACTGGCAGCTCGATTGCCGCTCCAGTTCGGTAATTGAAGTGCTGGCGGCCGACTGCGACAATGCCAGCAGGCTAGCGGCCCGAGAGACGCTTTGATGCTGGGCGACGGCGACGAAGACCTGTAGTTGACGAAGTGTGAATCGCATATCGATATAACCGATAACACATATCTTGATAATCCAGTTAACAGATATTGTCGCTGCCCCTAAACTATCGCGCAACTGCGCGTTTTGCGCGCCGCGTTTTTCTTCAGGAGCCCCATCGATGAGCAACATGAACCACGAACGTGTCCTCAGTGTGCACCACTGGAACGACACCCTGTTCAGCTTCAAGTGCACCCGCGACCCGGGCCTGCGCTTCGAGAACGGTCAGTTCGTGATGATCGGCCTGCAGCAGGAAAGCGGCCGTCCGCTCATGCGTGCCTATTCCATCGCTTCGCCGAACTGGGAAGAGCACCTGGAGTTCTTCAGCATCAAGGTGCCGGACGGCCCGCTGACCTCGCAGCTGCAGCACCTGAAGGAAGGCGATGAGATCATCATCAGCAAGAAGCCTACCGGCACCCTGGTACTCGATGACCTGAACCCTGGCAAGCACCTGTACCTGCTGAGCACCGGCACTGGCCTGGCGCCGTTCATGAGCGTCATCCAGGACCCGGAAACCTACGAGCGTTTCGAAAAAGTGATCCTGGTGCATGGCGTGCGTTACGTGAACGAAGTGGCCTACCGCGAGTTCATCACCGAGCACCTGCCGCAGAACGAGTTCTTCGGTGAGTCGGTTCGCGACAAGCTGATCTACTACCCGACCGTGACCCGCGAGCCGTTCGAGAACCAGGGCCGCCTGACCGACCTGATGCGCAGCGGCAAGCTGTTCAGCGACATCGGCCTGCCACCGATCAACCCGCAGGACGACCGTGCGATGATCTGCGGCAGCCCGAGCATGCTCGACGAGACCAGCGAAGTGCTGGACAGCTTCGGCCTGAAGATCTCCCCGCGCATGCGTGAGCCGGGTGACTACCTGATCGAGCGTGCCTTCGTCGAGAAGTAAGGCGCAGGCTGGTACAAGAAGGCGACCCTCGGGTCGCCTTTCTTATGCTTGAACACAATCTATTCGACGCGGGTCTCGCCGCTGTACACCAGAATCTCCCTGCATCGCTTGCACAGGTACCGCCGCCCCTGGCGCACCAACTTGTGCCGCTGCGCCGTAAACGGGAAGTCACCCTGCGGGCATGGGCAGCGGTAAATGTAGCGGGTGACCGCGCGCCGTTGCACTGCGTAGTTGTGGCACCGGTTGGGCGGCAGCTCGTACACCCCGCGCATGATCAGCTGCCACTCCTCGCCATGGGCCTGGATGCGGTCGCCGAACAGCTGGTGGGCCACCAGGTGTGCCACTTCATGGGCCACGGTCTGGCGCAGGAAGTCTTCCTGGTTTTCGCGGTAGAGCTGCAGGTTGAAACGCAGCAGGTTCTCGTGCAGGTGGGCAACCCCGGCTTTTTGCCCGCGCAGCTTGAAGCTGACTTCCGGGCGCGGGAAGGGGCGTTTGAAGAAGGTTTCGGCTTGCTGGTAACAGGTTTCGACGCGTTGTCTGAGCAGCTCGGGCATGGCGGGGTGGTTCTCCTGACCGGGCATTATGCCGCAACTGCAGCGGGGGTGCCGAGCCACCGGTCAGCGCACAGCCAGAGGCCGCCTTGCGGCGGCCCCTGATTGATGCCCCAGTGTTGGTTGAATCTGTTCTAGTTGGTGTAGACGGGCCCCACGCCCAGTCCCCAGATAATCACCGTGGCGGCCATGATCGCCACCAGCACCACAAGGCCCACCGCCAGCACGGAGCTCGAGAACAGGAAGCCTTCGTCGGACGGTATGTTCATGAACGTCGGTAAGCCGACATACAGCAGGTACACCGTGTAGCAGATGGCGGCCGTGCCGATCAGCATGCCCAGCCACAAGTGCGGGTAAAGCGCTGCCAGGCCGCCGATGAACAAAGGGGTGGCGGTGTAGGTGGCAAAGGCGATGCACTGCGCCATGGACGGGTTGGCATCGTAGGTGCGCGCCATCCAGTGGATGAATGCGCCCATTACCGCCACCCCGGCGAGCATTGCCAGGTACGACATGATGCTCATCCAGATGGCGCTTTCCATGGTCAGCATCACTGCTGGGCGGTCGCCGATCACCCAGCCGACCTGGGTGGTGCCGATGAACGCCGAAACGGCGGGAATCGCCGCCAGGATAAGGGTATGCGTCAGGTACATGTGGCTGATGGTTTCTTCTTCGCCACGGATTTCCCGCCATTCCTGGTCGGGATGGGTAAACAGCCCCACAACGTGATGAATCATGCCGTCACTCCTCTCAATGTTGCCAAACGCCCCCCAGATGGAGCGCAAGCGGCCCGAGGCCCGAACACCGAAGCAAGCGGTAATGTGGCCTTATGTCGCAGTATAGGAAGCTGTTGCCGGCATAAACCGTGCTTTTTAGAGCAAATTGCGCTGTCAGGCGTACTGTTGATTACAACGAAGTCTTTATCGGAATGCCTACAGCGGCGCCGCGTTTGTGCGTAAAATAGCCGCCTTTTGTCACACCTCGCGGATTCAAGCGCTATGGGCACCCTCTCGGTCAACCAGAACAAACTGCAAAAACGCCTGCGTCGTCTCGCCGGCGAAGCCATCACCGACTACAACATGATCGAGGATGGCGACAAGGTCATGGTCTGCCTGTCTGGCGGCAAGGACAGCTACACCATGCTCGACGTTCTGTTGCACCTGCAGAAGGTGGCACCGATCAAGTTCGAGATCGTTGCGGTGAACATGGACCAGAAGCAGCCGGGCTTCCCCGAGCACGTGCTGCCGGCCTACCTCAAGGAGCTGGGCGTCGAGTACCACATCGTCGAGAAGGACACCTACTCGGTGGTCAAGGAACTGGTACCCGAGGGCAAGACCACCTGCTCGCTGTGCTCGCGCCTGCGCCGTGGCACCTTGTACACCTTCGCCGATGAAATCGGCGCGACCAAGATGGCCCTGGGGCACCACCGCGACGATATCGTCGAAACCTTCTTCCTCAACATGTTCTTCAACGGTGCGCTCAAGGGCATGCCGCCGAAGCTGCGCGCCGATGATGGCCGCAATGTGGTGATCCGCCCGCTGGCCTACTGCAGCGAGAAGGACATCCAGGCCTACTCGGACATGAAGGAATTCCCGATCATCCCGTGCAACCTGTGCGGCTCGCAGGAAAACCTGCAGCGCCAGGTGGTCAAGGACATGCTGGTGGAGTGGGAGCGCAAGCACCCGGGCCGTACCGAGAGCATTTTCCGAGCCCTGCAGAACGTGGCACCGTCGCAACTGGCCGACCGCAACCTGTTCGACTTCACCAGCCTGAAGATCGACGAAAACGCTACCCCGCGCTTCCTCGACGTGGTGAATATCTGAGCCTATGCGCGATTACCAGTGGCTGCATGAGTACTGCCTGAACCGCTTTGGCTCGGCCCAGGCGCTGGAGGCATTCCTGCCGCAGCCGCGCACGCCGGCGCAGTTGAGGGGCATCAGTGATGACCGCTACCTGTCGACCCTGGCCTTGCGTGTGTTCCGCGCCGGGCTCAAGCACAGCCTGGTGGATGCCAAATGGCCGGCGTTCGAGCAGGTGTTCTTCGGTTTCGACCCGGAGAAGGTGGTGCTGATGGGCGCCGAGCACCTGGAGCGGCTGATGCAGGATGAGCGCATCATCCGTCACATGGGCAAGCTCAAGAGCGTGCCGCGCAATGCGCAGATGGTGCTCGACGTGGCGAAGGAAAAGGGCAGTTTCGGCGCCTTCATCGCCGACTGGCCGGTGACCGACATCGTGGGCTTGTGGAAGTACCTGGCCAAGCACGGCAACCAGCTGGGTGGGTTGTCGGCGCCACGCTTTTTGCGCATGGTCGGCAAGGATACGTTCATTCCCACCGATGACATGGCGGCGGCGCTGATTGCACAGAAGGTGATCGACAAGCAACCGACCAGTCAACGCGACCTGGCGTTGGTACAGCAGGCGTTCAACCAGTGGCACGAAGAGAGCGGGCGGCCGCTGTGCCAGTTGTCGGTGATGCTGGCGCATACCGTCAACCATTGAGATTTTGGGGCCGCAGAGCGGCCCCAGATGTTAATTACCTTCGCCCGCTAGGCGCCGCTCATGCTGGAACTTCCAGCGCACATACAGCAGCCCTGCAATGAACAACCCCAGGCTCACCAGCACTTCAACCCAGCCGAACACCGCCCGCGCCGGGTCGAACGCCGCCAGCACGCCCTTGATGAAATAGATGTTCACCACGAAGCAGGTCCAGGCATGTGCCCGTGCGCTGCCTGTCAGCATGCCCGGCAACAGCAACAGCAGCGGCACCAGTTCGATCGCCAGGATCACCTCGACCCGTGCCCCGTGCAGGTTGGCAAACCACAGGTTGTTGACCACCAGCAAAGCGATCAGGCCGAAGAAAAACGCCAGGCTCAACGCTCGCGTCAGGCGCAGGCGCGGTGCCAACCATTCCAGTGGCGGCAACACCTTGGGCTTTTTAGCCACGCGCGGCCTCCAGGGCCTTGGCGGTGGTCGCCAGGCGTTGGCCAAGGGCGCGGCACAGGGCGATCTCGTGTTGGTCGAGCTCGCGCTTGCCATCGGCACCGGCATGGTGGCTGGCACCATAAGGGGTGCCGCCCCCGCGGGTTTCCAGCAAGGCCGATTCGCTGTAGGGCAGGCCCATCACCAGCATGCCGTGGTGCATCAACGGCAGCAGCATCGACAGCAGGGTGGTTTCCTGGCCGCCGTGCAGGCTGGCGGTGGAGGTGAACACGCCAGCCGGCTTGCCCACCAGTTCGCCACCCAGCCACAGGCTGCTGGTGCCGTCCAGGAAGTACTTCAGCGGCGCTGCCATGTTGCCGAAACGGGTCGGGCTGCCCAGCACCAGCCCGGCGCAGTGGCGCAGGTCGTCCAGGGTGGCGTACAGCGCGCCACTGGCCGGAATATCCGGCGCGACGGCTTCGCACTCGGTGGAGATCGCAGGCACCGTGCGCAGGCGCGCCTCCATGCCGGCGAGTTCGATGCCGCGAGCGATATGCCGGGCCATTTCGCTGGTCGAACCATGGCGGCTGTAATACAGCACCAGGATGTACGGGGCGCTCACGGCAGGATCTCCAGCACTTTTTCCGGCGGGCGACCGACCACGGCCTTGTCACCGGCGACCAGGATCGGGCGTTCGATCAGCTTGGGGTGCTGGGTCATGGCGTCGATCAGTTGTGCATCGGTCAATGCCGGGTCAGCCAGGTTCAGGTCCTTGTACGCGTCTTCACCTGTGCGCAGCAGTTGACGTGGTGTGACGCCCAGCTTGGCGAGCAGGGCCTTGAGGGTGGCGGCGTCGGGTGGGGTTTCCAGGTAGCGCACGATGGTTGGCGCCAGGCCGCGGGCTTCGAGCAGTTCCAGCGCGCCGCGGGATTTCGAGCAGCGCGGGTTATGATAGAGCGTGAGGTCGGTCATGTCGGGTCGCATCCAGCAGGGTGTGGCGGCTATTCTAACCGCAGCGACTGACCAATTTGCTTTAAAACTCGAGAAGGATTGACCCATGGCAAGGCGTCTGGCAGCAGTACTGGCCATCACCGCGAGCCTGTTGCTCGGTGGTTGCGGTGCCGATTATGGCGTGGACCAACACGGTAATACGGTTAAGGCCGAACAGATCGACGGGCACTGGCTGGTGCTCAACTACTGGGCTGAATGGTGCGGGCCGTGCCGTACCGAAATCCCGGAACTGAACGCGGCGGCCAAGCAGTGGGCGGCCGATGGCATCAAGGTGGTGGGGGTGAATTTTGATGGCTTGCAGGGGCAGGACCTGAAACAGGCCGCTGACACCCTGGGCATCGGTTTTACCGTGCTGGCCCAGGACCCGGCCGAGCGCTACGACCTGCCACGCAGCGAGGCGCTGCCGGTGACCTACATCATCGATGACAAGGGCAAGGTGCGTGAGCAGCTGTTGGGCGAGCAGACCCTGGAAGGGTTGCAGGCCAAGATCAAGGCCCTGAAAGGCGCTTGATCCAGGTGGGGCTGCAGGGCAGCCCCCCATGATATCAGCCTTCTTCAGGCCAGAATCGCAGCGGCTTGCCTTCGGCCGGCCAGAAGCGCATCTGCTCCACCGGCGACACATCCCAGCGCTGTACCGTTTCCAGTGCCTGCAAGAAGCGCTTTTCCTGCTCCATCAACGCTGGCGCGCACAGCTTGCGGGTCTTGCCGACCTTGCCGAAGCTCAGGTGCTCACCGTCCAGCGTGTACGGCGCAAACCAGTGGTTGCAACCGCCATTGCCATAGGCGCGGCCGTCGCTGGCCAGGGTCAGGGTCAGGTGGCTGTAGTCGATCAGCGGGCGTTCGCCAATCCACTCCAGCACATAGCTGCGTTCCTGCTGCAGCTTCGAAGGTTCTGCGGCGCAGCCGAGCAGGCCGGTGGCAATCAGCACGCCGGTCAGCAGATTTTTCACTCGACGCTCTCCTGGCAACGCGGGCACAGGTGTTTGTCGCCACGGCTGGCCCAGCCCAGTTCGGCAATGCGCGCGCTGGCAGCGGGTTGGCGGGCTTGTTTGCCCAGCTTGGCGTCCACGGCAAATTCGAAGTCCAGCACGGCATCGCAGCTGTCGCACTCGACCTGCCAGGTGAGGATTTCCAGCTCGTTGAACACCGGACCGCTGGCCACGGCAACCCACTGGCCGCGCGGGTTGATCAGGTGGCGCACGCTTTCCACGGTCAGGCGCATGGACAGGTCCTTGCTGCCTTTGAGGGTGACCAGCAGAGTGTCGCCTTTGTGCATCGAGCCGCCGTTGCCAGTGACCTGGTAGCGGCCTGGCACCAGTGCGCGGCACTCGATCAGGGTGTGTTGCGGGTTGAAAAGGGTGTAACGGAAATCGTGCTCGACCATGGGTCCTCCAGAAATGCCGCGTATCCTAGCATTAACCCATCACCAGATTCTGTGGATTGCCCGCCGCCCAGCGGTTGATGTTGTCCAGCGTGGTCGCGGCGATGGCATCCAGCGCCTCGCGGGTGAGGAAGGCCTGGTGAGCCGTGATGATCACGTTGGGGAAGGTCAGCAGGCGCGCCAGCACATCGTCTTGCAGGGGCAGGTCGGAGCGGTCTTCGAAGAACAGCTGGGCTTCTTCTTCGTAGACATCCAGGCCCAGGTAGCCGAGTTGGCCGCTTTTCAGCGCATCGATCAGTGCCGGGGTGTCGACCAGCGCGCCACGGCCCGTGTTTATGAGCATGGCACCGGGTTGCAGCTGGGCCAGGCTCTGTGCGTTGATCAAGTGGCGGGTGTGCTCGGTCAGCGGGCAGTGCAGGCTGATGATGCGGGCTTCGCGTAGCAACTCGGGCATGGTCAGGTAACGCGCACCGAGGGCCAGCAGTTCCGGGTTGGGGTAGGGGTCGTAGGCCAGCAGTTGGCAGCCGAAACCGGCCATGATGCGGGCAAAGGCCGCGCCGATCTGGCCGGTGCCGACCACACCGACGGTTTTGCCGTGCAGGTCGAAGCCGGTGAGCCCGTGCAGGGTGAAATCACCTTCGCGGGTGCGGTTGTAGGCCCGGTGCAGGCGCCGGTTGAGGGCCAGGATCAACGCCACGGCGTGCTCGGCCACGGCGTGTGGCGAGTAGGCTGGCACGCGAACCACCTCAAGGCCCAGACGCTGGGCTTCGGCCAGGTCGACGTGGTTGTAGCCGGCCGAACGCAGCGCGATCAGGCGTGTGCCACCGGCGGCCAGGCGCTGCAGCACCGGGGCGTCGAGTTCGTCATTGATGAAGGCACAAACGACTTCGTAGCCGCTGGCCAGGGCGGCGGTGTCGAGCGTCAGGCGGGCAGGCTGGAAGTGCAGTTCCAGGGTGCTGCCACTGGCGGCCCGGGTGAAGCTTTCCTGATCGTAGTGCTGACTGCTGAACAACAGGGCTCGCATGGTGGGGCTCCTCATTCAAAACTCGACCGCTCTGTTCAAGCGCTCAATCTGGCCTGCGCCGCCAGCCGGCTGATCGCACCGTCCAGCTCATCCAGCGCCTGCTGTGCCTGCGGACTTTCCTGCTTGAGCAAGGTCTCGCTGCGCTGGCAGGCCGCGCGCAACTGCGGCACACCGCAATAGCGCGAGGCGCCGTTCAGGCGGTGTACCTGCTCGATCAGGCCATTGCGGTCGTCTGCATCGCGGGCCGCACGAATGGCTTCGCGGTCTGCCTCCAGCGAGGCCAGCAGCATGCTCAGCATGTCGGCTGCCAGGTCCGCCTTGCCTGCCGCCAGGCGCAAGCCTTCTTCGGGGTCGAGTACCTTGAGCTCATCGCTGTTGGCCAACAGATCGGTTTGCGCCTGCCGCGGTGTGCCCAGGCTCAGCCCCGTCCATTTCATCACCACCTGGGCCAGTTGCCGTTCGCTGATTGGCTTGGTCAGGTAGTCGTCCATGCCGCCGTGCAGCAATGCGCGTTTTTCATTGGCCATGGCGTGGGCGGTAAGGGCAACGATCGGCAGCGGGTTGCCACTTTGGGTATTTTCCCAAAGCCGAATCTGCTCTGTGCAGGCGCGGCCATCCATGCCGGGCATCTGCACGTCCATCAGTATCAGGTCGAAGGGCTCGTCCTGTACGGCCTTTACCGCGGCATAACCGTTGTCTACGGCCAGCACCTCGGCGCCAAGATCCTCTAGCAGGGTCTGGACCAACAGCAAGTTGGCGGCATTGTCGTCGACGCACAGGATTTTCGGCTGCCGCTGGCCGTTGATGCTGTTCGCTTCGCCCAGCGGGCGGCGTGGTTGCACCAGCTCCAGCAGCAGGCGGCGCAGTTTGCGGGTGCAGGTCGGCTTGGACAGCAACTGGCCATGACCATTGGGCAGGAACGGGTGGTAAAGGGCTTGCTCGGTGGTCGGGCACAGCACCACGCATTGGCAGTGGTGGCGCTCAAGCTGCTGGTGGTAGTGGCCCAGTTGCTCGGGCGACAGGGTGCCCAGGTTGGCCCCGAGCACGGCGAACTCGAACGGCTGGCCGGCCTGGCTGGCAGCTTGCACCGCTTGCAGCAGCTGGTCGTAGGAGGTGAACAGGCTGACACTGAGGCCGCAGTCTTCCAGTTGGTGTTCCAGCGCCTGACGGGCCAGCTCGTGGCCGTCGACGATGGCGGCGCGGCGGCCCAGCAGCGGCTGTAGCGCAAACGCCTCGACATCGTCGTGGGCTTTGGGCAGGTTGAGGCTGATCCAGAACTGCGACCCTTCGCCCGGGGTGCTGTCGACGCCGATTTCGCCGCCCATCTGCTCGATCAGGCGTTTGGAAATCACCAGCCCCAGGCCGGTGCCGCCGGGCTGGCGGGCCAGCGAGTTGTCGGCCTGGCTGAAGGCCTGGAACAGTGTACGTACATCCTGCGGCGACAGGCCGATACCGGTGTCCTGCACACTGATGCGCAGCTGTGCGCTGTCTTCGTGCTCGTCTTCGAGCATGGCACGTACGACGATGGTGCCTTCGCGGGTGAACTTGATGGCGTTGCTGACCAGGTTGGTCAGGATCTGCTTGAGCCGCAGCGGGTCGCCGATCAACGAAGCGGGCGTGTCGCGATAGATCAGGCTGAGCAATTCCAGCTGCTTGGCGTGGGCGGCCGGTGCCAGGATGGTCAGCGTATCCTGAACCAGGTCACGCAGGTTGAACGGGATGCTGTCGAGCACCAGTTTGCCGGCCTCGATCTTGGAGAAATCGAGGATCTCGTTGATGATCCCGAGCAAATTGTCGGCGGATTTCTCGATGGTGCTCAGGTAGTCCAGCTGGCGCGGCGTCATCTCGCTTTTTTGCAGTAGGTGGGTAAACCCCAGAATGCCATTGAGCGGGGTGCGGATCTCGTGGCTCATGTTGGCCAGGAACTCCGACTTGATGCGGCTGGCCTCAAGCGCCTCCTTGCGTGCCATGTCCAGCTCGATGTTCTGAATCTCGATGGTTTCGAGGTTCTGGCGCACGTCTTCGGTGGCCTGGTCGATGCTGTGCTGCAGTTCTTCATGGGCATTTTGCAGGGTTTCGGCCATGCGGTTGATACCGTGTGCCAGCTCGTCCAGCTCATGGCTGCCCATGGTTGGCAGGCGTTCTTCCAGGTGGCCGTCCTTGAGCTGGTTGACCGCGTGCTTGATGCGCTCGATGGGGCCGTTGATGGTGCGGCTCATGCGCAGCGCCAGCAGGCCGCTGAGGGCCAGGCAAGCGAGGATCAGCAACAGGCTGGTGAACAGGTTGCGATAACCGCGCAGCAGTGTGCCGTCGTGCGACAGCTCGATCTCGACCCATCCCAGCAGGCGCTCGGCCTCGGACGGTACGGCATCGGTGGCCAGATCACGGTGGTGGCCGAAGACAGGCATCAGGTAGCGGGTGGCGTCGTTGCCGCTGCGTTGCAACAGCTGGGTGCCCGTACCACCGCTGGGGGGCTGGTTGAGCATGCTCGGGCCAGCGTGGGCCAGGCGTGTGCGGTCCGGGGCCAGGAAGGCAACGGCCCGTACATCGGACTGCTCCAGGGTCTGCGCGGCGATACGCTCCAGTTGCGCTGGCGCGAGCCGGGCCATGGCGGGGGCGGCCAGTGGCGCCAGTTGTTCGGCAATCATCTTGCCACGCTGCAACAGCTGTGTGCGCAGGTCGTTCTGTTGCAGCCAGGTGAAGTAACTGCCCAGCACCAGGGCCATCAGGCCGGCCGGCAGCAGTGCCAGCAGCAGGACCCGGCTACGGATTCCCAAGCGATCGAGCACACTCGCCTCCTGTGATGTGCCTGGATGCCGTCAAGTGGTGACGGCCAAGCCGCGAAGTTACTCCGCCTGCGGCACCATTGCACCT
Organism: Pseudomonas sp. OG7; assembly: GCF_014192825.1. NCBI lineage: Bacteria > Pseudomonadati > Pseudomonadota > Gammaproteobacteria > Pseudomonadales > Pseudomonadaceae > Pseudomonas > Pseudomonas sp. OG7. Next base: position 48,125 of record NZ_JACHYK010000004.1, read on the forward strand.
CTTTAGTATGTGTTTTGCGCCATTGCCGGTGCATTGGTCGCAGGGCGGTTGCCTGGCAGGCGGTGGATGCTCAATAATCGCGCAATTGAGAATGCATGGCAGTTGCCAATGAATCCTGTAGCTATTCACAACTCCACTATCCTCGCCATCGAGGATGATCCGGTGCTCGGTGCCTACCTGCACGAAGAACTGCAACGCGGCGGCTTTCAGGTGACCTGGTGCCGCAATGGCCTGGAGGGCCTGGAGACGGCCGGGCGTCAGGTGTTCGATGTGGTGCTGATGGACATCCTGTTGCCCGGGCTCAATGGCCTTGACGCGTTGGCACAGTTACGCCAGCGCAGCGCCACGCCAGTGATCCTGATGTCGGCGCTGGGTGCCGAGGCCGACCGTATCAGTGGTTTCCAGCGTGGGGCCGATGACTACCTGCCCAAACCGTTCAGCATGGCCGAGCTGCAGGTGCGCATCGAGGCCATCCTGCGTCGGGTGGCCCTTGAGCGGCGTCATCAGGCGCCGCAGGAGCAGGCCGGCGGCGGTGAGCTGCAGTTCGACGAGGGGCTGTGCGATGTGCGGCTGGATGGCCGCCTGGCAGGCCTTACACCCAGTGAATTCCGCCTGCTCGACATCCTCAACCGCAACCTCGATGACGTTCTGAGCAAGCCATTCCTTTACCAGCAGGTGTTGCAACGCGGCTATTCGCGGCATGACCGCAGCCTGGACATGCATGTCAGCCAGATCCGCCGCAAGCTCAAGGGCATCGGCTATGACGGGCGGCAGATCCGCACCGTGTGGGGCAAGGGCTACGTGCTCAGCGCCACCGAGGCGGAGTAAGCCATGCTCGACCGCCATTCGTTGTTCTGGAAGCTGGCCATCTTGCTGGTGGGCTTCTGCCTGCTGATGATTGGCCTCAGTTATACCTGGGGCCGGCACATGGAAATCCAGAACGCTTTCCTCTCTGAGCCGGCGCGGCAAACGCTGCGTGGCTATGCCGCCGAGGCCGAGCAAGCCTGGCGTAGCGGTGGGCGAGCGGGGGTGGACCAGTGGGTGGCGGCGATGCACCAGCGCGAACGGGGCTGGGTGGGTGTGCTGGATATCAACCTGCGGCCCCTCGACAGTGCCACCCTCAACCCGCAGATCATGCAGCGCCTGACGCGCCTGCGCGGGGTCGATTGGCCTATGAGCCGTCGCAGCGTCGACCAGCCTTGGGTGCGTGTACCGTTCCCGTCGGCGCCGGAGCAGGGCATGCTGGTGATCGAACTGCCGCAACGGTTCAATCCGGACCAGTACCGCTTGCTGTGGCGCATCGTCACCAACGGCATCATCCCCGGCCTGTTCACCTTGCTGCTGTGCGTGGGGCTGTACCGCATGTTGATCGTGCCCTTGAACCAGCTGCGCGAACAGGCCAATGCCTGGCGTGCCGACCAGCTGTCGGCACGCCTGGACTCGCGCACCATCGCCCGGCATGACGAGCTGGGCGAGCTGGCCCGCGCCTTCGACCAGATGGCCGAGCGGCTGCAGGGCACGGTGGCCATGCAGCAGCAGTTGTTGCGCGACTTGTCGCATGAAATGCGCACGCCGTTGAGCCGGCTGCGGGTGGCCTGTGACGGTGAAACCGACTTGCAACGCCTGCGCGAGCGCCTGACCCGTGAAGTGGATGGTATGCAGCAACTGGTAGAAGACACCCTGCAGTTGGCCTGGCAGGACGCCGAACGTGCGCCGATGAACCTGGAGCCGATCGAAGTCCACGCGTTGTGGGAGCTGCTGGCCGAGAATGCCAGCTACGAGAGCGGTTGGTCGCTTGAGCGCTTGCGCTGTGAAGTGCCGGCCGACTGCTGGGTGCAGGGCAACCTCAACCACTTGGCCCAGGCACTGGAAAACATGTTGCGCAATGCCATTCGTCACTCGCCTGCCGAGGGTGTGGTGCGCCTGGGTGGGCAGCGCGAAGGCAGTTACTGGTGGTTGTGGCTGGAAGATGAAGGCGGGGGTGTGGCAGAAGAGGACCTGGAACGGATCTTCGCGCCGTTCTCGCGGCTGGACGGTTCGCGGCCGGGGGATGGTGGTTTTGGCTTGGGGCTGAGCATCGCCCGCAGTGCCATCCAGCGCCAGGGCGGCACTTTGTGGGCGCAGAATGGCAAGCGTGGGCTGCAACTGTGGATGCGCTTGCCGTCACATGCGGTGGTCTCGGCGCGGGCGCAGGACGCCTTATAGCTTGTAGCTATATGTTCTACAGATTGCGTGATATGGCCGCGAAGGGTTTGCCGGTATGATAGGCGCCCCTGCCGTCCGGATTGTGAAATACGCCATGACCTTGCAGTACCCAACCATCGCCGATTGCGTCGGCAATACGCCACTGGTTCGCCTGCAGCGCATTGCTGGCGAAACCAGCAACACCCTCCTGCTCAAGCTCGAAGGTAACAATCCTGCCGGCTCGGTGAAAGACCGCCCCGCGCTGTCGATGATCACCCGCGCCGAGCTGCGTGGCCAGATCAAGCCCGGCGACACCTTGATCGAAGCCACCTCCGGCAACACCGGCATCGCCCTGGCGATGGCGGCGGCAATCAAGGGTTACAAGATGATCCTGATCATGCCCGACAATTCCACCGCCGAGCGTAAGGCCGCGATGACCGCCTACGGCGCCGAGCTGATTCTGGTGACCAAGGAAGAGGGCATGGAAGGTGCCCGCGACCTGGCCGAGAAGCTGCAGGCCGAAGGCCGCGGCCTGGTGCTTGACCAGTTCGCCAACGGCGACAACCCGATCGCCCACTACAACAGCACTGGCCCGGAAATCTGGCAGCAGACCCAAGGCACCATTACCCATTTCGTCAGTTCCATGGGCACCACCGGCACCATCATGGGCTGCTCGCAGTACCTCAAGGAGCAGAATCCGGCGGTGCAGATCATCGGCCTGCAGCCCATGGAAGGCTCGGCCATTCCAGGCATTCGCCGCTGGCCCGAGGAATACCTGCCGAAAATTTTCGACGCCACCCGCGTAGACCGCGTGGTCGACATGTCGCAGCAGGAAGCCGAAGACACCACCCGCCGCCTTGCCCGTGAAGAGGGCATTTTCTGCGGCGTGTCTTCCGGTGGTGCGGTCGCAGCCATGCTGCGCCTGTCCCGTGAGGTGGAAAATGCCGTGATGGTCGCGATCATTTGCGACCGCGGCGACCGTTACCTGTCCACCGGCCTGTTCGACCCGAGCTAAATGTCCAAGAAAAAAAGCAACAGCGGCCTGCGCTTTCAGCCGGCCGGCGGCAACCGTAGCCCCCAGGTCCCCGTGGGCAAGAAGCAGCGCCTGGATATCGAGCGCCTGGCCGGTGACGGCCGTGGCATTGCCTTCCTTGACGGGCGCACCTGGTTTGTCAGTGGCGCCCTGGCCGGTGAGGCCGTGGAGGCGCGCGTGCTCAATGCCCGTGGCAAAGTGGTCGAGGCCCGCCTGGAGCGCCTGCTACAGGCCAGCCCCGAGCGCCGCGAGGCGCCGTGCCGTTATTACGACCGCTGCGGAGGCTGCAACCTGCAGCACCTGCCGCACGAAGCGCAACTGGCGCTCAAACAGCGCACGCTGGCCGAACAGCTGCAGCGAGTGGCTGGCGTGCAGCCCGAGGAATGGGCCGCACCGCTGAGCGGGCCGGAATTTGGCTACCGACGCCGTGCCCGCGTGGCCGTTCGCTGGGACGTCAAGGCGCGTCAGCTGGAGGTCGGCTTCCGTGCCGAAGCCAGCCAGGCCATCATCGCCATCGACGATTGCGCGGTACTGGTACAGCCTTTGCAGTCGATTCTGCGCCACTTGCCGACGGTGCTGCGTTCGTTGAGCAAACCCCAGGCGCTGGGCCACGTGGAGCTGTTCAGTGGTACCGCCGAGGCGGTGCTGGTGCGTCATGTTGCGCCGCTGCCGGCAGAAGACCTGGCGAAACTGCAGGCGTTTTGCGAGCAGGCCGATGCCCAGCTGTGGTTGCAGGGTGAAGGTGAACCTGCGCCGGTGGACGCTACCGCACAACTGGGCTTTGCCTTGGCACCGTGGCAGCTGGAACTGGCCTGGCGCCCGGGCGACTTCGTCCAGGTGAATGCCCAGGTCAACACGGCGATGATCGAGCAGGCCCTGGCCTGGCTCGCACCGCAGGCCGACGAACGTGTGCTGGACCTGTTCTGCGGCTTGGGCAACTTCGCCCTGCCGCTGGCCCGCCAGGCGCGCGAAGTGGTGGCTGTGGAAGGTGTACAGGCCATGGTCGATCGGGCCGCGGCCAATGCCCGAAACAACAATGTGCATAACGCACGGTTTTTTCAGGCCGATTTATCGCAGCCTTTGGCAGGCACCGGATGGGCCGCCGAGGGCTTTTCTGCGGTACTCTTGGATCCACCGCGCGACGGTGCTTTCGAGGTGGTGCAAGGCATCGCACGCCTCCAGGCCAAACGGCTGGTCTACGTATCGTGCAACCCGGCCACGCTGGCGCGAGACGCCCAGGTGCTGGTCGGCCAGGGGTACCGGTTAAAAAGGGCCGGGATTCTCGACATGTTTCCTCAAACGGCGCATGTCGAGGCCATGGCGTTATTCGAAGCGGGCTAGCAGACTGGCCCCTTGGTGCGGCTTCCATGGAATGGCAGCCGCACGGTGATCGCCAGCGCATCCGCGTGGTGCGCTGTATGGAAAGGTAAAACAAAGATGGTACAGGTGAGAGTGCACCAGCCGGTCAACACCGACGGCAGTATCAATCTCGAAGCATGGTTGGACCATGTGGTAAGCGTCGATTCGGCACTGGATCGCGCAGCGCTGAAAGAGGCCTGCGAGTTTGCCCACGAGGTCGAGAAAAAGGGCAACCCGGCCAAGCATTCCTGGGCGGACGGTACGTCCAGCTTCCAGGCGGGGCTGGAGATCGCCGAAATCCTCGCCGACCTCAAGCTCGACCAGGACTCCCTGGTGGCAGCGGTCATCTACCGCTCGGTGCGCGAAGGCAAGGTCACCCTGGCTGAAGTCAGCCAACGTTTTGGCCCGGTGGTGTCGAAGCTGATCGACGGCGTGCTGCGCATGGCCGCCATCAGTGCCAGCCTCAGCCCGCGGCAGTCGCTGGTGCTGGGCTCGCAGGCGCAGGTCGAGAACCTGCGCAAGATGCTCGTGGCCATGGTCGACGACGTGCGTGTGGCGCTGATCAAGCTGGCCGAGCGCACCTGCGCGATCCGTGCGGTCAAGGCTGCTGACGACGAGAAACGCCTGCGTGTCGCGCGCGAGGTGTTCGACATCTATGCGCCGCTGGCGCACCGCCTGGGTATCGGCCACATCAAGTGGGAGCTGGAAGACCTGTCTTTCCGCTACCTCGAACCCGACCAGTACAAGCAGATCGCCAAACTGCTGCACGAGCGCCGGCTGGACCGCGAGCGCTTCATCAGCGACGTGATGAACCAGTTGCAGAACGAGTTGCTGGCCACGGGCGTGAAGGCCGATATCAGCGGTCGGGCGAAACACATCTATTCGATCTGGCGCAAGATGCAGCGCAAAGGCCTGGAATTCAGCCAGATCTACGACGTGCGTGCGGTGCGCGTGCTGGTGCCGGAAATCCGCGACTGCTACACCGCGCTGGGCATTGTGCACACGCTGTGGCGGCACATCCCCAAAGAGTTCGACGACTACATCGCCAACCCCAAGGAGAACGGCTATCGCTCGCTGCACACGGCGGTGATCGGCCCGGAGGGCAAGGTGCTGGAAGTGCAGATCCGTACCCACGGCATGCACGAAGAAGCCGAGCTCGGCGTATGCGCCCACTGGCGCTACAAGGGCACCGACGTCAAGCCGAGCTCCAACCACTACGAAGAGAAGATCTCCTGGCTGCGCCAGGTGCTGGAGTGGCACGAAGAGCTGGGCGACATCGGTGGCCTGGCCGAGCAGTTGCGCGTCGACATCGAGCCGGACCGGGTTTATGTATTCACACCGGACGGCCATGCCATCGACCTGCCCAAGGGTGCCACGCCGCTGGACTTCGCCTACCGCGTGCACACCGAGATTGGCCATAACTGCCGTGGCGCCAAGATCAACGGCCGTATCGTACCGCTGAACTACAGCCTGCAGACCGGCGAGCAGGTCGAGATCATCACCAGCAAGCACGGTAACCCCAGCCGCGACTGGTTGAACTCCAACCTGGGCTATGTCACCACCTCGCGGGCGCGGGCCAAGATCGTGCACTGGTTCAAGCTGCAGGCGCGCGACCAGAACGTCGCCGCTGGCAAGACCTTGCTCGAACGTGAACTCAGCCGCCTGGGCCTGCCGCAGGTCGACTTCGAGCGCCTGGCCGAGAAAACCAACGTCAAGACCGCCGAGGACATGTTCGCCTCGCTGGGGGCGGGCGACCTGCGCCTGGCCCATCTGGTCAATGCTGCCCAGCAGTTGCTGGAACCCGAGCGTGTCGAGCAGATCGAGCTGGTGCCGCGCAAGCCTACCGGCCCGCGTACTGGCAAGCGTGGTGATATCCAGATCCAGGGGGTCGGCAACCTGCTGACGCAGATGGCCGGCTGCTGCCAGCCGCTGCCGGGCGATGCCATTGTCGGCTACATCACCCAGGGCCGTGGCGTGAGCATCCACCGCCAGGACTGCGCCTCGGTGCTGCAGCTGGCGGGCAAGGAGCCGGAGCGCATGATCCAGGTGAGCTGGGGGCCGATCCCGGTGCAGACCTACCCGGTTGACATCGTTATTCGTGCCTACGACCGCCCGGGCCTGCTGCGCGACGTTTCGCAGGTGCTGCTGAACGAGAAAATCAACGTGCTGGCGGTGAACACCCGCTCGAACAAGGAAGACAACACCGCGCTGATGTCGCTGACCATCGAGATTCCAGGCCTGGACGCGCTGGGGCGCCTGCTGGGGCGGATCTCGCAGTTGCCGAACATCATCGAGACGCGGCGTAATCGTACCCCTTGAGACTGCGGCGCCTGCTTCGAGGGTAAACCCGCTCCTACCCCTGTAGGAGTGGGCTTGCCCGCGAAGAGGGCGCCACCGAAGGACCTGCCTACATGACCTACACCCTCGAAGACCTGCTGCACCTCATGGCCCGCCTGCGCGACCCGCAGTACGGTTGCCCATGGGACCTCAAGCAGAACTACGCGAGTATCGTCCCGCACACGATTGAAGAAGCCTACGAGGTCGCCGACACCATCGAGCGCGGTGATTTCGAGCACCTGCAAGGTGAGCTGGGCGACTTGCTGTTCCAGGTGGTCTACTACAGCCAGCTGGCCCGGGAGGAGGGGCGTTTCGAGTTCGATGGCGTGGTCGACAGCATCACCCGCAAGCTGATTCGTCGCCATCCACATGTATTCCCTACCGGCGAGCTTTATGCGCCGCTGGATACCCCCAGCCTGAGCGAGGCCCAGGTCAAGTCCCGTTGGGAGGAGATCAAGGCCGAGGAGCGGGCCGAGAAAAGCACGCCCGAGCAACTGTCGCTGCTCGATGACGTGCCGTCAGCCTTGCCGGCCCTGTCACGGGCAGCCAAACTGCAAAAGCGCGCCGCCACGGTCGGTTTCGACTGGCCGGCAGCATTACCGGTGCTGGACAAGGTGCGCGAAGAACTGGACGAGGTGTTGCAGGCCATGGCCGACGGCGATGCCGATGCCCTCGAAGATGAAGTGGGCGACCTGCTTTTCGCCACCGTCAACCTGGCCCGCCACCTCAAGCATGACCCGGAAAACGCCCTGCGCCGCGCCAACCGCAAGTTCGAACGACGTTTCCGTTTTATCGAACAGGCATTGCGCGACAGTGGTCGCCCCATTGAAGATTGTCACCTTGACGAACTGGATGCCCTTTGGGGGGAAGCCAAGCGTCAGGAAAAGAACCTGCCCAGCTGCGGCTGAGCTGTTGCATAAGTGAGTGAACATTCATGAGCCTTTCCCTTCGCGACCAATTGCTCAAAGCCGGTCTGGTCAACCAGAAACAGGTCTCGCAGACCAACAAAGCTGAAAAGAAACAGAAGCGCATGGAGCACAAAGGCCAGGTCGAAGTCGACGACAGCCAGCAGCGCATGGCCAAGGAAGCCATGGCCGAAAAGGTCAAGCGTGACCAGGAGCTGAATCGCCAGCAGCAGGAAAAGGCCGAGCAGAAGGCCCGTGCTGCACAGATCAAGCAACTGATCGAAGCTACTCGTCTGCCTAAGCTGAGCACCGAGGATTACTACAACTTCGTCGATGACAAGAAGGTCAAGCGCATTGCCGTCAATGCCTTGATGCGTACCAAGCTGAGTAACGGCGCGTTGGCCGTGGTTTCTCATGCCGGTGGCTACGAGGTTATCCCTCGCGAAGCGGCGGTGAAGATCCAGGAGCGCGACCCTGGCCGTATCCTGTTGCTCAATACCCATGTCGAGGAAGCGGACGAAGATGACCCGTACGCCGCCTACAAGATCCCTGATGATCTGATGTGGTAAACACGAAAAACCCCGCCTTGGCGGGGTTTTTTATTTGAAGGCTGGGTCATTGCGTGGTGCGCTGGTTTTCCAGGTCTTCCAGCTCTACGCGGTATTGGTGCGCTTCGTGTTCGTTGTGGAACATCCCCACCAGTTGACCTTGTTGGTGCACATCCCAGATCCGCATGCCGGCGGCCAGGCTTTCGTGGGACATTTTCGATTCGTCGCGTTCGGTTACTTGGACAGTCATCGGTAAACTCCACTTCTTCAGTTGGCTGCGACAGTGTGTCGCACACCCTCTTTATAGAGTTTGTTAGCAGGCTAAGTAAATAAAACGGGCATGAAACAAGTTTCATGAAGGCCAGTGCCTTTGCACAAGGGCATAAAAAAGCCCCGCACTGGGCGGGGCTTGGGATGTTGCAGGCAGTGCTGGATCAGTTGCCTTTCACCGGCTTGCCATCGACCGTGCCATCCTGCAGCACGATCACGTACTCCTTGCCATCGGTCTCTACCTGGCGCAGTTGCACCAGCAGGTAGTCCCAGTTCTTGGCGAACCACAGCTCGGTGATGCGCTTGCTCTGGCTTGGGTCGCGCACGCGCTCGACCTTCACCGCATCGACCTGGCCGGTCTTGGTGGTGACTTTTTCGGTGCCCAGCACGCGGAAGTCGTAGGTGTCGATCTCGTCACCATCAACCACCTGGTAGGTCATGCTTTTCTTGCCGGCGGCCACGTCATGCTGCAGGGCCAACTGGTAGGACGACTTGTCCAGCACGCCACGGTTCAGCGGCAGGCTGACGGCATCACCACGGTCGCTGCCGGTGACTTTCTTGCCAGTCCAGTCGAAGTTCAGGTCGACCTTCTTGGCCTTGCCCAGGCCGCCGCGCTCGAAGTGGTACTTCTGCGGCAGCAGGGTGTCGTTTTCCATGCGCAGGGTGCTTTGCTCGGTCAGGCTGGCGATCATCATGGAGGCCTTGAAGTTAAGGTCCCAGGTACCATTGGCATTCTTGACCAGGCTGCGCTCGGCGGTGCCGCTCATGGGCAGCTGCTTCCAGTCGGCGGTGTAGCTGGCCGAGAAAGGCTTCAGATCAGCTGCCTGGAGGGGCAGGGCGAGCACGGCGAGAGCCAAAAGCAGGGCGCGACGCATAAATTCTCCTAGGATCGAATCAAGTGACCGCTGGCCGCCAGGGGCTGGCCATCCAGTAATGCGCCCTGTTCGCCAAGGCGCAAGCGCCCTTCAGCGAACCAGCGCACCGCCAGCGGGTAGATCAGGTGTTCCTGACGGTGTACCCGTTGGGCCAGGCTTTCGACGGTGTCGTCAGACGCCACCGGTACCACAGCCTGTACGACCAGTGGGCCGCCATCGAGTTCCTCAGTCACGAAGTGTACGCTGCAGCCGTGCTCGGCGTCGCCTGCCTCCAGTGCCCGCCGGTGGGTATGCAGGCCCTTGTACCTGGGCAGCAGCGACGGGTGGATGTTGAGCAGGCGGCCCTGGTAGTGGCGCACGAAGTCGCCACTGAGGATGCGCATGAAGCCGGCCAGCACCACCAGGTCCGGCGCAAAACCGTCGATGCGCGCAACCAGCGCGGCATCGAAGGCTTCACGGCCGTCGAACTGGGTGTGGTCGAGCACCACGCTGTCGATACCGGCCGCCGCGGCACGTTGCAGGCCGTAGGCATCGGCGCGGTTGGAAACCACCGCACGGATGCGCACCGGGCTGTCCTGGCCTTGGCAGCTGTCGATCAGGGCTTGCAGGTTGCTGCCGGAGCCCGACAGCAGTACCACTACATTGCAGGTCTTGCTCGGCATCAGTGTGCCTTGAGGTTCTGCAGCTCGACCTGGGCGGCGCCTTCGGCGGCTTCGGCGATGTGGCCGATGACCCACGGCTGCTCACCGGCGGCGCGCAGTTCGTTCAGGGCAGCTTCAACCTGGTCCTGGGCCACGCAGATGACCATGCCCACGCCGCAGTTCAGTACACGGTGCATTTCGTGCTCGTCGACGTTGCCTTTTTCCTGCAGGAAGTCGAACACCGCCGGGCGCTGCCAGCTGGCCACGTCAACCACGGCCTGGGCGTTTTTCGGCAGTACGCGCGGGATGTTGTCCAGCAGGCCGCCACCGGTGATGTGGGCCATGGCCTTGACGGCGCCGGTGTTCTTGATCAGTTGCAGCAGCGGCTTGACGTAGATGCGGGTCGGCGCCATCAGCAGGTCGGTCAGCGGCTTGCCGTCCAGCTGGGTGTTCTCGATGTCGGTAGCGGACACTTCGAGGATTTTGCGGATCAGCGAGTAGCCGTTGGAGTGCGGGCCCGAAGACGGCAGGGCGATCAGCGCGTCGCCAGTGGCAACCTTGGAGCCGTCGATGATTTCGGCTTTTTCCACCACGCCGACGCAGAAACCGGCCAGGTCGTAGTCTTCACCTTCGTACATGCCAGGCATTTCGGCGGTTTCACCACCGACCAGCGAGCAGCCGGCCAGTTCGCAACCGGCGCCAATGCCGGTGACCACGGTGGCGGCCACGTCAACGTTCAGCTTGCCGGTGGCGTAGTAGTCGAGGAAGAACAGCGGCTCGGCGCCGCATACCACCAGGTCGTTCACGCACATGGCGACCAGGTCCTGGCCGATGCTGTCGTGCTTGTTCAGGTTCAGCGCCAGGCGCAGCTTGGTGCCGACGCCGTCGGTGCCGGAGACCAGCACCGGCTGCTTGTAGCCGGCCGGGATCTCGCAGAGGGCGCCGAAGCCGCCCAGGCCACCCATGACTTCAGGGCGTGCGGTGCGTTTTGCCACGCCCTTGATGCGTTCGACCAGTGCTTCGCCGGCGTCGATGTCTACACCGGCGTCCTTGTAGCTCAGGGAGGGTTGCTTGCTCATTGATCCAGGCCTTTAGGAGGGAGGGATTCTTAAAAACGACCAAGACGGCCAAGGCCGGCGGGTAGACGGCGGCTGCCTGAAACGTCAGTGGTCTGTGAAGGCGCGCGATTTTATCAGGGTTGCCGGGCAGCGGCCATCCTCAGGCCGACGGGCAGGGCGGTAAATTGTTGAAAAAGGGCTGAGGGTGGTTGATGCGGTTGCATGTGTATAAGCTGCAAGTAGCGAGCTTCATGCTCGACTGGACAGGAATCCTCCATGCGTTTGTTCAATATTCTGGCGGTCGGCGGCCTGGCCCTGATATCGGTTGCAGCCCAGGCTGAAAATGTCGCTGGCCTTTATCAGGTGCGCGAGCCAATGGCCGGGCAGGGCGCCGAAGCCCGTACTGCCGCCACTGCCAAAGCCCTCGACACTTTGGTGCTGCGCCTGACCGGCGACCCCAAGGCAGTGCAAAGCCCGGCACTTGCCGAGTTGCGCAAAGACCCGCAGCAAATCATCAACCAGGTTGGCAGCGAGGCCGGCCCACCCGAGTCGGTGGTGGTCGAGTTCGACCCCGGTAGCACCGAACGGGCCTTGCGCAAGGCCGGCCTGGCGCTGTGGGGCAGCAATCGGCCTTCGATTCTCGGCTGGTGGCTGAATGACAGTGCCGAGGGCAGCAGCCTGGTCGGTGACGGCCAGGCCAGCGCCCAGCCCCTGCGCCGTGCCGCCCAGCACCGTGGCTTGCCGTTGCGCTTGCCGCTGGCCGACTTGCAGGAGCAGCTGGTAGCCAATGCCAAGCAGGTCGAAGCCACCGACCCGGCACCTTTGCGTGAGGCCGCCGAGCGTTATGGCGCCGATGCCTTGCTGGCGGTGCATGCACAGGAAGCCGATGGCAAATGGCAGGGCAAGTGGCAGCTGTGGCTGGGCGACCAGCGTGAACAAGGCACGGCCGAAGGGGGCGACCCGGCTGCCCTGGCTGACGCGGTCATGTTGGCGGTCAGCAGTCGCCTGGCGCCGCGTTATGTCACCCGTCCGGGTGCCAGCAGCCAGATGCAGGTGCAGGTGCAGGGGGTGAACCTGCAGCGCTATGCCGAGCTTGCCCGTGTGCTTGAACCCTATGGCCCACGCCTGCAAATGGCTGAAGGCACCACCCTGACCTATGGTGTGACCGGCAACCGCGAACAGCTGCGCGCCCAACTCGGCCTGGCCAAGTTGCAGGAGTTGCCCGCAGAGCAGGTGCCGGTAGCGCCCGCTACGCCAGCACCGGCAGCCGGTGAGCAACCTGCGCCGGCCCAACCTGCGCCCAAGCCGTTCGACGGCCTGCGTTTTCGCTGGTAAGGGGAGCATACCGTGACCGACGTTCGTCGCTGGATCTGGCTGGGCGCTGCCCTGCTGGTCGCTGTGCTGCTCTATAGCTTGCACAACATTCTTACCCCGTTTCTGGTCGGCATCCTGCTGGCCTACCTGGCCGACCCATTGGTTGACCGCCTGGAGCGTCTGGGGCTGTCGCGCACATGGGGTGTTGTGGTGGTGTTCGGCCTGTTCACCCTGCTGTTGCTGGCCCTGCTGCTGGTGCTGGTGCCGATGCTTGCCAAGCAGCTGGTGCGCCTGTACGAGCTGGCGCCACAGATGCTCGACTGGCTTGAGCATGTTGCGTTGCCTTGGGTGCAGAGCCGCTTGGGCCTGGCTGATGGCTTCTGGAAGTTCGACAAGATCAAAGCTGCCATCGCTGGCCACATGGGCCAGACCACCGACATCGTCGGCATGCTGCTGTCGCATGCCACGGCCTCGAGCCTGGCGCTGATGGCCTGGCTGGCCAACATGGTACTTATTCCGGTGGTGGGCTTTTACCTGCTGCGTGACTGGGACCTGATGATGGCCAAGCTGCGCAGCCTGCTGCCACGCCAGCGTGAGCCGCAGGTGGTCGGGTTGGCGGGCGAATGCCACGAAGTGCTCGGGGCGTTCGTGCGTGGGCAACTGATGGTAATGCTGGCCTTGGGCGTCATTTATTCGGCCGGGTTGATGCTGGTCGGGCTGGAACTGGGCCTGCTCATCGGTATGCTCGCTGGGTTGGCCGCCATCGTGCCCTACATGGGCTTCATCATAGGTATCGGTGCGGCCTTGGTGGCGGGGTTGTTCCAGTTTGGGGGCGACCTGTATCCGATGCTGGGCATCGTCGCGGTATTCATGGTCGGGCAGGCACTCGAAGGCATGGTGTTGACGCCGCTGCTGGTAGGGGACCGAATCGGCCTGCACCCGGTAGCGGTGATCTTTGCCATCCTGGCCGGTGGCGAACTGTTCGGTTTTACCGGGGTGTTGCTGGCACTGCCGGTGGCGGCCGTGATCATGGTGCTGCTGCGGCATGTGCATGACATGTACAAGGAATCGGACATGTATGCCGGGGATATCGACCCGCAGTTGTGATGTTGGGGCTGCGATGCAGCCCCCAACTTAGCGCAACTTGTTGATTTTGCTTGTGCTATCTGTTGCCGTGATTGTGCGGCCCGCCTTGCGGGTATAGACTTTGCAACATTGTTCACCAAAGGCCCCTTCGGTCCTGCTGACCGCCCGCGAGCATGAAACCACCGATCCAGTTGCCCCTGGGTGTGCGCCTGCGCGATGACGCCACCTTCATCAACTACTATCCGGGCGCCAATGCTGCGGCATTGGGCTACGTCGAGCGGCTATGCGAAGCCGACGCCGGCTGGACCGAGAGCCTTATCTACCTGTGGGGCAAGCAGGGTGTTGGCCGTAGCCACCTGCTGCAGGCTGCCACCCACCGCTTCCAGCAACGCGGCGAACCTGCTGTCTATCTGCCATTGGCGCAACTGCTCGATCGCGGCGTAGAACTGCTTGACTACCTCGCCCAGTACGAACTGGTATGCATCGACGACTTGCACGTGATTGCCGGCAAGGCGGACTGGGAAGAGGCCATGTTCCACTTGTTCAACCGCCTGCGTGACAGTGGCCGGCGCTTGCTGCTGGCCGCCTCGGCATCCCCGCGCGAATTGCCCATCAAGTTGCCGGACCTGAAGTCGCGGCTGACCTTGGCCCTGGTGTTCCAGATGCGTGGTTTGTCTGACGAAGACAAGCTGCGAGCCCTGCAACTGCGTGCTTCGCGCCGCGGCCTGCACCTCACCGACGAAGTCGGTCACTTCATCCTCACCCGCGGTGCGCGCAGCATGAGCGCGCTGTTCGACCTGCTGGAGCGCCTCGACCAGGCCTCGCTGCAGGCACAACGCAAGCTCACCATTCCGTTCCTCAAGGAAACCCTCGGCTGGTAACCCCCTGAAAACGCTGGGCCAGAGCGGCAAAACAAAAAAGTCACATCTTTTTCGATAAAATTTGCAAATGGCCATGATAGAGGGCATAGTTTCACCCTTCTAAAGGATTACAGACACGGTCGTGCCCATGCTAAAGCGCTTCGCACCCCTCGTGCCACTCGCACTCGTGACCCTGCTTTTTGGCTGCGCGGCCCAAGGCCCGGTTTCTCAGCCTCAGGATCACACCCCGGTCGCCACACAATCGGTGATCAAGGCTAAAGCTTCGTCCTCGTCGGTGTTCGGCGAGCCGGAAGAGCTGGCCACTGAAGATGACCTGGAGGCCTTCTCCAGCAACAGCAAGCCCTACCAGCTGCCCGTGCTGGCGGACAGTATTCTCGAGCGCGGCATGTCGTTGATCGGCACTCGCTACCGCTTCGGTGGTACCTCTGAAAAGTCCGGTTTCGACTGCAGCGGTTTCATCGGCTATCTGTTCCGCGAAGAGGCGGGTATGACCCTGCCACGCTCGACGCGCGAAATGATCAACGTCGATGCCCCGAAAGTGGCTCGCAACAAGCTCAAGCCGGGCGATCTGCTGTTCTTCAGCACCAACGGTCGCGGCCGCGTCAGCCATGCCGGCATCTATCTGGGTGACAACCAGTTCATCCACTCCAGCAGCCGCCGCAGCGGTGGCGTGCGCATCGACAGCCTCGGTGACCGCTACTGGAGCAAGACCTTCATCGAAGCCAAGCGTGCCTTGGCCATGGCGCCGACCAACATCGCGCGCAACTGATGGCAAAATGCTGTACCCTGCCACGGCGGCGATGCTTTGAAAAAAGCTCGCCGCCGTGCGTATTTACAGAAAGCGTCTAATCTAAATTCTCAACTCTTTTTGGCTGCAGCGCAGCAATCTCAGACAGGATGTTCTGGCCATGGTAAAGATGGCGCGCTTCGCATTTCTCTCCCTGGCAGCCTTGCTGGCGGCCTGCTCCAGCCGCGCTCCAGCGCCGGCCCCTGTGGTTCAGCCGCAGGTTTCCTACAGCCAGCCAAGCCCCTCGCCGATTGCCGATGACGTATTGATCCGTGCCATTGGCCTTGTGGGTACGCCTTACCGTTGGGGTGGCAATACGCCGGACTCCGGCTTCGACTGCAGTGGCCTGATCAAGTACGTCTACCGTGATGCTGCCGGCATCAGCCTGCCGCGTTCGACGCGGGAGATGATCGTCATGCGCGCACCCACGGTGGATGCCCAGTCGCTGCAGTCCGGTGACCTGGTGTTCTTTGCTACCAGTGGTGGCTCGCAGGTCAGCCATGCCGGTATCTACGTTGGCGAAGGGCGCTTTGTGCATGCGCCCTCGACAGGCGGAACGGTGCGCCTGGACTACCTTTCCAACAGCTATTGGGCCAAGGCGTACTTGCAGGCCAAGCGGGTGATTCCGCAGGGGCACCTGGCGCAAAACCCCTGAATACCAGGGCCGTTGCCATTGCTTCTGATTTTAAGCGCGCGATACTTCAGGCGCCGCTGATTGCGACGTCAGGAGGCCTCACTCCGGCCTCCTGACGTCGCGAAGATCAAGACCAAGATCCCCGCTGCGCCGGCGTTGGTTCAAGCCTGCTTGAGCAGCAACGCCACCCCCGGAAAATACTGCCCCAGCTCGTTGTGCAATTTGCGATAGGGGTACGGAAAGTACCAGGCAATGGCACAGGCGGTATGGTTCTGCAAATCGTCGACCAGGTCCTGCAGTTCCTCGGGGCTGGCGTGCTGGCCAGCCTTCCACGGGCTGATGAACAGCGCGGCGGCTCTCAACTGACTGGGGTAGGCCACCTGGCGCGCGAGGGCAGCGGTCTGCTGCAACGCTTCGGCCATGTCCACTCGGGCAATTTTTGGCCAGCGCTGGCTGACACTGAGGTACAGCGCTTCATCGGCACTGGTGATCGACAGGTCGCAGCGCCCTTCGTGTTCGCCTTCGTCGCGCTGCTTCTTGCCGGCAAACTGTTGCAGCGCCGTGAGTTCGGCCTGCCACGCGGCTGCGGCAAGCAGCCCGGTATTCGCGGCTGCGCCATGCCAATAAGGCGCTTCGGCATCGCCAGCAAATTGATTGAAGCGGTCGATGCAGTCCCCCCAGCGCTCCAGCACCGGGGCGAGAAACTCCAGGCGCGGGTTGTTGATGATCTGGCCTCGCATGCTGCGCTCTCCTGTTATCGTTGTAATCGCGTCCAGCTGAAAGTGATGGCTATGTGATATCACTGCATTCAGTGTGGCACAACCCGGCGAATTGGCCATTACCCAGGCGCTGCCTGTTCGGCTGCAAAGCGGCCCGCTTCGATTGACGCTCCCGGTACAACCCTCTAACCTTCGCGCGTGTTTCAGGTGCCCTGCCAGCCCCGACTGGGCAGGGTGAAACTGGGAAGCCGGTGGGCGCCAGCATGGCGCGATTCCGGCGCTGCCCCCGCAACGGTAGGTGAGTCGCGGCCGCGCAGGGCCACTGGGTACAGGTACCCGGGAAGGCGCGCAGGCCCGGGCCAAAGCCCGCTCACAAGCCCGGAGACCGGCCTGTTACTGCCAACGGCATCACGGAGGGTGATGCGCGGTGCACCGTGGCGCCCTGCCATGGCCCCTGCGCGTACTCCGTTTGCCTGCCTATTACCTGTCAGCGTGCGTTGCCACGGTGCCAGCCAGCGGAGAACCCTGATGAGCGAATCCACCGAACGTGACGAACGCCACCTGGCGCGCATGCAGCGCAAGAAGGCGGTCATCGACGAACGTATCGCCAATTCCCCCAACGAATGCGGCCTGTTGCTGGTGCTGACCGGCAATGGCAAGGGCAAGAGCAGCTCGGCCTTCGGCATGCTCGCGCGCGCGCTGGGCCATGGCATGCAGTGCGGTGTTGTGCAGTTCATCAAGGGCCGCAACAGCACCGGGGAAGAGCTGTTCTTCCGCCGCTTCCCTGAGCAGGTGCGCTACCACGTGATGGGGGAGGGCTTCACCTGGGAAACCCAGGACCGCCAGCGTGACATCGCCGCCGCCGAAGCCGCCTGGGCGGTGTCGCGCCAGCTGCTGCAAGACCCAGATGTGCAGTTTGTGGTGCTGGATGAGCTGAACATCGCCCTCAAGCACGGCTACCTCGACCTGGACCAGGTGCTTTCAGACATCCAGGCCCGCCCGCCGATGCAGCATGTGATTGTCACGGGTCGCGCGGCCAAGCCTGAAATGATCGAACTGGCCGATACCGTGACCGAGATGGGTATGCTCAAGCACGCCTTCCAGGCGGGCATTCGCGCACAGAAGGGCGTTGAACTGTGAGTCAATCGCGCCATTGCCCCGCCGTGTTGATCGCGGCACCAGCCTCTGGCCAGGGCAAGACTACCGTCACCGCCGCGCTGGCCCGCTTGCACCGTAACCTCGGGCGCAAGGTGCGCGTGTTCAAGTGTGGCCCGGATTTCCTTGACCCGATGATCCTGGAGCGCGCCAGCGGCGCGCCGGTGTACCAACTGGACCTGTGGATGATCGGTGCCGAAGAAAGCCGTCGCCTGCTGTGGGACGCCGCGGGCGAGGCCGACCTGATCCTGATCGAAGGGGTGATGGGGCTGTTTGATGGCACCCCGTCCAGCGCCGACCTGGCGCGCCACTTCGGCGTGCCGGTGCTGGCGGTGATCGACGGCACGGCCATGGCCCAGACGTTCGGCGCATTGGCCCTGGGCCTGGCGCGCTACCAGGCCGACTTGCCGTTTGCCGGGGTGTTGGCCAACCGGGTGGGCAGCCTGCGCCACGCGCAACTGCTGGAAGGTAGCCTGACCCAGGGCTTGCGCTGGTATGGCGGCTTGTCGCGCGAGCGCGGCATCGAGTTGCCCAGCCGCCATCTTGGGCTGGTTCAGGCCAGCGAGCTGAACGACCTGGATGCCCGCCTGGATGCCGCCGCCGAGGCGCTTGGCGCCAGCTGCGACGCAGCCTTGCCACCGCCGGTGAGCTTTGCCGAGCCCGAAACACAAGCGTGTGCTGCTTCGCTGGCAGGGGTGCGCATCGGCGTGGCACGCGACGAAGCGTTTGCCTTTACCTACGGGGCCAACCTCGATCTGCTGCGCAACCTCGGGGCGCAGCTGGAATTCTTCTCGCCGCTGCACGACCGCGAACTACCGGCGGTGGATAGCCTGTACCTGCCGGGCGGCTACCCCGAGCTGCATCACCATGCCCTGGCCGCCAATGCGCCGATGTGCGAGGCAATCCGCGCCCATCATGCTCAGGGCAAACCCTTGCTGGCCGAGTGCGGCGGCATGCTGTACCTGCTCGATGCCTTGACCGACGTGGCAGGCGAGCGTGCCGAACTGCTGGGCCTGCTGCGGGGCGAGGCGACCATGCAGAAGCGCCTGGCGGCCCTGGCGCTGCAGGCGGTAGAACTGCCGGAGGGCACCTTGCGTGGCCATACCTACCATCACTCGCTGACCAGCACCGAGCTGGAACCGATCGCCCGTGGCCTTAGCCCTAATGGCGGGCGTGGCAACGAAGCGGTGTATCGCTCGGGCCGGTTGACGGCCTCATACGTGCATTTCTACTTCCCCTCCAACCCGGATGCGGCGGCGGCGCTGTTGCGGCCATGAGCGAACATGCCTTCAGCGACGTCGAGCGCGCCGCGATCTACCGGGCCATTGGCGAGCGTCGCGACATGCGCCATTTTGCCGGTGGCCAGGTGGCGCCAGAGCTGCTTGCCCGTTTGCTGGCCGCCGCGCATCAGGCGCCCAGTGTCGGGCTGATGCAGCCGTGGCGCTTTATCCGCATTACCCGGCGTGACCTGCGTGGGCGCATCCAGGCCTTGGTGGAGGCGGAGCGGGTGCGCACCGCCGAGGCGTTGGGCGAGCGTTCCGATGCCTTCATGAAGCTGAAGGTTGAAGGCATCAACGACTGCGCCGAGCTGCTGGTGGCGGCCTTGATGGATAACCGGGAACCGCACATCTTCGGCCGCCGCACGCTGCCGGAAATGGACCTGGCCTCGCTGGCCTGTGCCATCCAGAACCTGTGGCTGGCTGCGCGTGGCGAAGGGCTGGGCATGGGCTGGGTGTCGCTGTTCGAGCCGCAGGCTTTGGCCGCTTTGCTGGGCATGCCTGCGGGCGCCAAACCGGTGGCGGTGCTGTGCCTGGGGCCGGTCACCGAGTTCTACCCGGTGCCGATGCTGGTGCAGGAAAACTGGGCCGAAGAGCGGCCCTTGAGCGAAATGCTTTACGAGAACCAATGGGGAGAGCGTCAATGAGCGTGGCCTTGCTGACCGTGGCCGGGGTAGCCCTGGACGCTTTGCTGGGCGAACCGCAGCGGCGTCACCCGTTGGTGGCTTTTGGCAACATGGCCAGTAACCTTGAGCGCCGCCTGAATGCCGGCGGGCGCGGCTGGCGTAGCCATGGGGTGAGTGCGTGGTTTCTGGCGGTGGTGCCGCTGACCCTGGTGGCGCTGGTCTTGTCGTGGCTGCCTTACATCGGCTGGCTGGTGGATGTGCTGGCGCTGTACTGCGCCGTGGGGCTGCGCAGCCTGGGTGAGCATGTGCTGCCGGTGGCCAACGCGTTGCGCCAAGGCAACCTTGAAGAGGCGCGTCGGCGCGTCGGCTACCTAGTCAGCCGCGAAACCCGCGAACTGGATGAGCCGGCAGTGGCCCGGGCGGCCACCGAGTCGGTGCTGGAGAACGGCAGCGATGCGGTGTTCGCCGCGCTGTTCTGGTTCGTGGTAGCTGGCGCGCCGGGTGTGGTGCTGTATCGCCTGAGCAACACGCTGGATGCCATGTGGGGCTACCGTAACGAGCGCTTCGAACGTTTCGGCTGGTGCGCGGCGCGTATCGACGACGTGCTCAACTACCTTCCCGCAAGGCTGGTGGCGCTGACTTATGCGCTGCTGGGCAAGACCCGCCTGGCCCTGGCCTGCTGGCGCAAGCAGGGCCCCCTGTGGGACAGCCCTAACGCCGGCCCGGTGATGGCTGCAGGTGCCGGTGCACTGGGCGTGGAGCTCGGTGGCCCGGCGGTGTACCACGGCGAGCTTCATGAGCGGCCGCGCCTGGGCGAGGGGCCAGTGGCCGATGCCGATGCCATCGAGCGTGGTTGGGCCCTGGTGCAGCGGGGGGTGTGGTTGTGGCTGTTGTTGATCTGCCTGGGGGCTTACATCAATGCTTGAACACGGTGGCCGCCTGCTGCGCGCAGTGCAGCAGTATGGCATTCCTCGCGAGCAGTGGCTCGACCTGTCCAGCGGCATCGCACCCTGGCCATTCCCGATCCCACCGATTCCTATGGATGCGTGGGCGCGTCTACCGGAGGTCGAGGACGGCCTGGAAGACGCTGCACGCGCGTACTACGGTGCCAGCCAGCTGCTGCCGGTAGCGGGCTCTCAGGCCGCAATCCAGGCTTTGCCGCTGCTGCGCGCCGCAGGCCGGACAGGGGTGCTGACGCCATGTTATGCCGAACACCCGTACGCCTGGCAGCGGGCGGGACATCAGTTGGTTGAGCTGGACGAGGCACAGGTTGACGCAGCGCTCGATAGCCTCGACGTGCTGGTGCTGGTCAACCCCAACAACCCGACCGGGCGGCGGGTCCCGCGTGAGAAGCTGTTGGCTTGGCATGCGCGCCTGGCTGCGCGCGGTGGCTGGCTGCTGGTCGATGAAGCGTTCATGGACAACACCCCGGCAGACAGCGTGGTGGACTGCGCGGGTCGCGAGGGCCTGATCGTGCTGCGTTCATTCGGTAAATTCTTCGGTTTGGCCGGAGTGCGGCTGGGCTTCGTCGCCGCTGAGCGCAGCCTGCTGTTGCGTCTGGCCGAGTTGCTTGGCCCTTGGACCGTCAACGGCCCGACCCGGGTGCTGGCCCAGGCAAGCTTGGCCGACGAAGCTGCGCAGCGTTTGCAGACTGAACGTTGCGCTGCTGCCAGCAAGCGCCTTGCCACCTTGTTGGCTGGCACAGGCCTGGCGCCAAGCGGCGGTTGTGACCTGTTCCAGTACGTGCGCAGCGAGCGTGCCGCGCCGTTGCATGACTTTCTTGCCCGTCGCGGCATCCTGGTGCGCCTGTTCGAAAACCCTCCGGCCGTGCGCCTGGGGCTGCCCGAGAGTGCGGCCGACGAACAGCGCCTGGCCCAGGCGCTGACCGACTATCAAAAGGAATCGGCATGACCACCCTCATGGTGCAAGGCACCACCTCCGATGCCGGCAAGAGCACGCTGGTGACCGCATTGTGCCGCTGGCTGTTGCGCCAGGGCGTCGCTGTGGTGCCGTTCAAACCGCAGAACATGGCGCTGAACAGCGCGGTAACCGCCGACGGCGGCGAAATTGGCCGCGCTCAGGCAGTGCAGGCCCAGGCGTGCCGGCTGGCGCCGCATACCGACATGAACCCGGTACTGCTCAAGCCCAACAGCGACACCGGTGCCCAGGTGATCATTCATGGCCGTGCGGTCACCAGCATGAATGCGGTGGCCTACCACGACTACAAGGCCATCGCCATGCAGGCGGTGCTTGCTTCGCACCAGCGCCTGAGTGCCGCCTGGCCGGTGGTCATGGTCGAGGGCGCCGGGTCACCGGCAGAGATCAACCTGCGGGCCGGCGACATCGCCAACATGGGCTTTGCCGAAGCCGTCGATTGCCCGGTGATCCTGGTCGCCGACATCAACCGTGGCGGCGTGTTCGCGCACCTTGTCGGCACGCTGGAGCTGCTTTCGCCCAGTGAGCAGGCGCGGGTCAAGGGCTTTGTCATCAACCGCTTCCGTGGCGACATCGCCCTGTTGCAGCCGGGGCTGGACTGGCTGGAGCAACGCACCGGCAAGCCGGTGCTGGGCGTGTTGCCCTACGTCACCGATTTGCACCTGGAAGCCGAAGACGGCATCGATGTGCGCCAAGGCGCCAAAAGCGAGCGTGTGCTCAAGGTGATCGTGCCGGTACTGCCGCGCATCAGTAACCACACCGACTTCGACCCGCTGCGCCTGCACCCGCAGGTGGACCTGCAGTTCATTGGCCCGGGCCAGCCGATTCCGGCTGCCGACCTGATCATCCTGCCGGGCTCCAAGAGCGTGCGTGGCGACCTGGCGCAACTGCGCGAGCGCGGTTGGGACAAAGCCATCGAGCGGCACCTGCGCTACGGCGGCAAGCTGATCGGCATTTGTGGTGGCCTGCAGATGCTGGGCCGTGAAGTGCATGACCCGCTAGGCCTCGAGGGCCCTGCCGGATCGAGCCCGGGGCTTGGCCTGCTGGATTACGCCACGGTGCTTGAGGCCCAGAAGCAGTTGCGCAACGTTGCCGGGGTACTGAACCTTGAAGCGGCCCCGGTTGCCGGTTATGAGATTCACGCAGGCGTCACCACCGGCCCTGGTTTGGAACAGCCTGCCGTGCAACTGGCTGATGGTCGTTGTGATGGCGCGGTGAGCGATGATGGGCAGATCCTTGCCACCTACCTGCACGGCCTGTTCGAGGGCAGCCACTCGTGCGCCGCGCTGCTGCGCTGGGCCGGCCTGGAAGATGCCCAGACCATCGATTACGAAGCCCTGCGCGAGCGCGACATCGAGCGCCTGGCCGACCTGGTGGAAAAACACCTGGACACCACGCGCTTGCGCCAACTCTGTGGGGTAGCCTGACATGCGCAGCCTGATCCTCGGTGGCGCCCGCTCTGGCAAGAGCCGCCTCGCCGAACAGTTGGCCAGTGCCAGTGGCCTGCCGGTGACCTACATTGCCACCAGCCAGCCGCTGGACGGTGAAATGAACGAACGTGTGTTGCTGCACCGCCAACGCCGTCCGGACGACTGGGGGCTGATCGAAGAACCGCTGGCCCTGGCCGCTGTGCTGCGCGCCGAAGCGGCCGAAGGCCGTTGCCTGCTGGTGGACTGCCTGACCCTGTGGTTGACCAACCTGCTGATGCTTGAAGATGACCAGCGCCTGGCTGAGGAACGAGATGCCCTGCTGGTCTGCCTTGAGCAGTTGCCTGGCACCCTGATCCTGGTCAGTAACGAAACCGGCCTGGGCGTCGTGCCCATGGGCGAGCTGACCCGGCGTTATGTCGACCTGGCCGGCTGGCTTCACCAGGCCGTGGCCGAACGTTGTCAGCGCGTTGTGCTGACCGTGGCCGGCCTGCCCTTAATGCTTAAAGGACCTGCACTATGACACAAGCCTGGTGGCGTGATGCCTGCCAACCCCTCGATAACGCCGCCATGGACCAGGCCCGCGCCCGTCAGCAGCAACTGACCAAGCCTGCCGGTTCGCTTGGCCAGCTTGAAGGCCTGGCCATTCAGCTTGCCGGCCTGCAGGGGCGTGAAAGGCCGGTGCTGGATCAGGCCGCCATCACTGTTTTTGCCGGTGACCACGGTGTGGTCGAGGAGGGTATCTCAGCTTACCCGCAGGCGGTGACCGGGCAGATGCTGCGCAACTTCCTAGGGGGTGGTGCAGCGATCAGCGTGCTGGCGCGCGAGCTGCAGGCCAGCCTCGAAGTGGTCGACTTGGGCACCATCGACCCTGATCTGGCCTTGCCGGGCGTGCACCACTTGCGCCTTGGGGCCGGTACGGCCAACTTCGCTCGCCAGCCGGCAATGACTGAAGGCCAACTGCAAGCTGCTTTGCAGGCGGGCCGCGACAGCGCGCTGCGTGCTGCCGAACGGGGTGCGCAGCTGTTCATCGGTGGCGAGATGGGGATAGGCAACACCACAGCCGCCGCCGCCTTGGCCAGCGTCCTGCTGGGCTGCCCGCCTGCTGAACTGAGCGGCCCGGGCACGGGCCTGGACAGCGCGGGTGTGAGGCACAAGGCCGAAGTCATTGAGCACGCCCTGCGCTTGCACAAGTTGCAGGCTGCGGACCCGCTGCAAGCCTTGGGTTGCGTCGGTGGCTTTGAGATCGCTGCGTTGGCGGGCGCCTACATCGCTTGTGCGCAGGCGGGTATCGCCGTACTGGTCGACGGCTTCATCTGTAGCGTTGCCGCGCTGGCGGCGGTGCGCCTTAATCCGCAGTGCCGGGCGTGGTTGCTGTTCGCTCACCAAGGGGCGGAACCCGGGCACAAAGCATTGCTCGAGGCCTTGCAGGCCGAACCGCTCCTGGCGCTGGGCCTTCGTTTGGGTGAGGGCAGTGGTGCTGCGCTCGCCGTGCCGCTGCTGCGCCTCGCCTGCGCGCTGCACGGGCAGATGGCGACGTTCGCCGAAGCTGCGGTGGCGGACCGCCCGGCATGATCCTCGACTTGTTGCGCCATGGCGAAACCGAACAGGGCGGCCTGCGCGGCAGCCTTGACGATGCGTTGACTGACAAGGGCTGGGCGCAGATGCGTGGTGCCGTGGCCGAGGCAGGGCCCTGGGAGGTGCTGGTCAGCTCGCCGCTGCAGCGCTGCGCCCGCTTTGCCGATGAACTGGGGGCGCAGTTGAATTTGCCGGTGCAACGAGAACCCGGCCTTCAGGAGCTGCATTTTGGCGACTGGGAGGGCCGAAGCGCTGCGCAGATCATGGAAGACCAGGCGGATGCTCTGGGTCGGTTCTGGGAGAACCCCTACGCCTTTACGCCACCCAATGGCGAGCCAGTCGAGGCGTTTGCCGAACGTGTGCTGGCTGCTGTCGAGCGGCTGGGCCGTCAACATGCTGGCAAGCGCGTGCTGCTGGTCACCCATGGCGGTGTGATGCGGCTATTGCTGGCCCGAGCCCGTGGCTTGCCGAGGGCGCAGCTGCTGCAGGTTGAGGTGGGGCATGGTGCGCTGGTGCGGCTGGTACAGGGTGTCGATGGCCAGTGGGTCGAGGCGTGCTGAAATGTTGCCATTCTGGATTGCCTTGCAGTTTCTCAGCAGCCTGCCCGTAAGCCTGCCAGGCATGCCGGCACCACGTGAAATGGGGCGTTCGCTGCTGTTCTACCCGCTGGTCGGGTTGCTGTTCGGCTTACTGCTGTGGCTGGCCAGCCATCTGCTGCAAGGTACGCCAGCACCGCTGCATGCCGCTTTGCTTCTGACAGTGTGGGTGTTGCTCAATGGTGCCTTGCACCTGGATGGCCTGGCCGACAGTGCTGATGCCTGGCTGGGTGGCTTCGGCGACCGTGAACGCACCTTGCAGATCATGAAAGACCCGCGCAGCGGGCCGATTGCCGTGGTCACCCTGGTATTGGTGCTGTTGCTGAAGTTCTGCGCCTTGTGGGTGCTGGTGGAGCAGGGCATCGGAGCGCAATTGCTGCTGGCGCCCTTGATTGGTCGGGCGGCAATGTTGGCCCTGTTCCTGGGTACCCCCTACGTGCGCTCGGGTGGCCTGGGCCAAGCCCTGGCCGATCATCTGCCGCGCCGTGAGGCCTATTGGGCTTTGCTGGGCAGCGCGGTCATGTGCCTGGTCGCAGGTGGCTGGGGCGCATGCTGGATACTGTTGCTGACAGTCGCTGTATTTGCAGGGTTGCGGCAACTGATGTGCCGGCGCCTTGGCGGGACCACCGGGGATACCGCTGGCGCGATGGTGGAGTTGCTTGAGCTTGCTGTGGTGCTGGGTTTGGCCGTGGGGCTCTGAGCGATCGGTTGCTGTTACCTCCAAGGCGAAATTTCTTGCAACACCTATGACGCGGGTATATACACGTATCCATGCTGCCCAGTGAATGCATCTGTACCCATCTACGTCGCGCTGCCCGTGGGGTGAGCCGACATTACGACGAAGCGCTTGCCGGCTTTGGGGTCAATGTCGCCCAGTTTTCCCTGTTACGCCATCTGCAGCGGCTTGATCGCCCTAGCATCACGACCCTGGCCGAAGCGATGGGCCTGGAGCGCAGCACCTTGGGCCGCAACCTGCGGGTGCTTGAGGCCGAGGGGCTGTTGGCCCTGGTGGATGGCGATGACCAACGCAATCGCGTGGTGCTGCTGACCGAAGCGGGTAAGCAGCTATTGTGTGACGCCCATCCCGCCTGGGAGCAGGCTCAAACGGAGCTGGTGGAGCGACTGGGGGCAGGGCAGCGGGATGAGCTGGTGCGTTTGCTGGGCCAACTGGCCTGAATCGATACGACTATAAGCGGGTATATACCCGCAAAAACCTTGCGATGTGCTGGAGATAACGACAATGACTTCGGTGTGGCGAACCAGCGGTTGGGTATTGGTGGGGGCGGCGTTGATCCTGGCGCTTTCCTTGGGTGTGCGACATGGCTTTGGCCTGTTCCTGGCGCCGATGAGCGCCGATTTTGGCTGGGGGCGTGAGGTGTTCGCCTTTGCCATCGCCTTGCAGAACCTGATCTGGGGGCTGGCCCAACCCTTCGCCGGAGCCTTGGCCGACCGCCTGGGTGCCGCGCGGGTGGTGATCATCGGTGGCATTCTCTATGCCGTCGGTTTGATCCTGATGGGCATGGCCGATTCGGCCTTGTCGTTGTCGCTCAGTGCCGGCTTGCTGATCGGCATCGGCCTGTCCGGCACGTCGTTCTCGGTCATCCTTGGCGTGGTCGGGCGTGCTGTGCCTGCCGAGAAACGCAGTATGGCGATGGGGATTGCCAGCGCTGCCGGTTCGTTTGGCCAGTTCGCCATGCTGCCCGGTACCTTGGGTCTGATCCAGTGGTTGGGGTGGTCGGCGGCGTTGCTGGTGTTGGGCCTGATGGTGGCGTTTATCGTGCCCTTCGTCGGCCTGCTGCGCGACCGCCCGCTGCCCAGCCATGGCGCCGAACAGACCCTGAGCCAGGCACTGCGCGAGGCGTGCTCGCATTCCGGCTTCTGGTTGCTGGCGCTGGGCTTTTTCGTCTGCGGCTTCCAGGTGGTGTTCATTGGTGTGCACCTGCCGGCCTATCTGGTAGACCAGCACCTGGCTGCAACCACCGGTACCACGGTGCTGGCGTTGGTCGGCCTGTTCAATATCGTAGGTACTTTCACTGCTGGCTGGCTGGGTGGTCGCATGTCCAAGCCGCGTCTGCTGACCGGGCTTTACTTGCTACGTGCGGTGGTAATCCTGCTGTTCCTGTGGGCGCCGGTGAGCGAGTTCAGTGCTTACCTGTTCGGTATCGCCATGGGCCTGCTGTGGCTGTCCACAGTGCCGTTGACCAATGGCACCGTGGCGACGGTGTTCGGGGTGCGCAACTTGTCCATGCTCGGCGGTATCGTCTTCCTGTTCCACCAGCTTGGGGCCTTCCTCGGTGGCTGGTTGGGTGGGGTGGTGTATGACCGCACTGGCAGCTACGACCTGGTCTGGCAGATTTCCATCCTGCTCAGCCTGCTGGCTGCCGCCCTTAATTGGCCGGTGCGCGAGCGTCCGGTTGCCCGCTTGCAGGCCCAGGCCGCATGAACCGCTACCTGGCCCGTGGGGTGCTGGCCCTTGCTGCTTTGGCGCTGTTGGCA
The DNA here is from genome assembly GCF_014192825.1 of Pseudomonas sp. OG7. Lineage (NCBI taxonomy): Bacteria > Pseudomonadati > Pseudomonadota > Gammaproteobacteria > Pseudomonadales > Pseudomonadaceae > Pseudomonas > Pseudomonas sp. OG7. Next base: position 75,846 of record NZ_JACHYK010000004.1, read on the forward strand.
CTGGTGTGGTGGGGCTGGCATCAGGGGGGGATGGCATTGATGCAACTGGGCATGGGTGTTTGTTAGGCGCTACCCTGCAAGCTCAAGGATCGTCATGCGGGAGAAACGAATCATGCGTGCACATTGGTTGATGGTGCCGGTGCTGGCCCTGCTAGCCAGCACATCGAGCTGGGCTGCCGATTGCCCGGCCGTGTTGCAGGGTAGCCTGCCGGAATTGCGTGGGAAGGGTCAGGTCGACCTGTGCCAGCGCTTCGCCGGCAAACCGCTGGTGGTGGTCAATACCGCCAGCTATTGCGGTTTTGCGCCGCAGTTCGAGGGGCTTGAGGCGACGTACAAGGAGTATCACGAGCAAGGCCTGGAAATGCTGGGCGTGCCGTCCAATGACTTCAAGCAGGAAGATGCCGACAGTGAGAAGACCGCCAAGGTTTGCTATGCCAACTACGGTGTCACCTTCACCATGACCAAGACGCAGCCGGTACGGGGTAAGGATGCGATACCACTGTTCGCTGAATTGGCCAGCCAGAGCAGTGCGCCGAAGTGGAATTTCTACAAATACGTGGTGGACCGTAAGGGTAAGGTGATTGGGAATTTCTCCAGCCTGACCAAACCGGATGACCCGGCGTTCAGGGCTGCTATCGAAAAGGCCATCGCTTCGCAGCAGTGAGGCGGTTTTCTGACTGTGTTTGATGCTGAGGACTGATAGCGAAAAGCGAAAAGCGAAAAGCGAAAAGCTAAAAGCAAAAAAGTGCTGGTTCTTATGTGGCGCAAAGTCCATTTGCTTTGGCGACGCTGACTCACCTTTTCGCCCTTACGGCGAGTCACTTTTTGTCAAACGCGACAAAAAGTAACCAAAAAACGCTGCGCTCCCATCATCCGGCCCCTACGCTGCGCTTCGGGGTTCCCTCACTCCGGCCTTGCTCCCGGGAGGACCGCGCTGCAGGCCCCATCCTGGGGCCCAGCGCTTGACGGGCATCCATGCCCGTCACCTCACTCCGCAAGGCCTGCGTTCGGCCTCCTGAAGTCGCGAAGATCAAGATCAAGATCAAGAACGAGAGCGAGAGCGAGAGCGAGAGCGGGAGCGGGAGCGGGAGCGGGAGCGGGAGCGGGAGATGCGTCCGCTGTTGTTACTTCAGTTCGCATGCACCGTCATCGCCACCAGCCGCACCACCACCGGCCTCACCATCAACACACAGACAAACGCCACCGGCATTGCCAATTGATAGGCCTTCAGCACATTGCTCAGGTACTCCGGGTTAACCCCGGCATTGGCCGCTGTGATCACGAAGCACATCAGCAGTGCCATGATCGACGACATGTAAAAGGCAAAAACGTAAGGTGTGGCGCCCGGGCGTAACTTGCGTCGGCTGCGCGACTGGGACAGGTTCCTCATGCGAACTCCTGAAACGTGAGTGGAGGCGCAGGTTAGCAACGCATCCTCCTGCACCTGTAGACCCGCAGGATTGAGTTCTTTATAAAGAGATTCTTACGAATCCAAGGGCTCAAATGGACCTGCTCAACGCCATCCGCAGTTTCATCAAGGTTGTCGAAGCCGGCAGCATTGCCGCTGGCGCCCGCAGTCTGGGGCTCAGCCCGGCCGCGGTCAGCCAGAACCTGGCTCGGCTAGAGGGCCACTTGCAGGTGCGACTGCTCAGCCGTACCACACGCAGCATGGCTGTGACCCCCGCTGGCGCCCAGTATTACGAGCGTGTGAAGCATATCGAGCGTGACCTGGCGCTGGCCGAACAGGCGGTCACCACCCCCGACAGCGAACCCCAGGGGCGGTTATGTATTGCCTCGACTTCAGCGTTCGGTCGTCACGTGCTGGCGCCGCTGATACCTGCCTTCAGTGCCCGCTACCCATTGCTTTCGATAGAGTTGGTAACGACTGATCGCCGAGTGAACCATGCCCGAGAAGACGTCGACGTGAGCCTGCGTATTGCCCCTCAGCTGGAAGACCAGCTAATGGCCCGGCACATTGCCCGTATCCCGTTCATCTGCTGTGCCTCACCCGGGTACCTGCAAAGCGCCGGCGTACCCGCCACGCCTGAGGCCCTGCGCGACCACCGCTGCCTGGTGTTTCGCTATCCGGTGGATGGGCGCTTTCTGCGCTGGGGCTTCATGCGCGACGGCCTGCGCTTCGAGGCGGAATTCGGCAGCGTATTGATCAGCGATGACATCGATGCCCTGACCCAGATGGCCCTGCACGATGGTGGCATCACCCGCCTGGCCGAGTTCATCGTGCGGCCACACCTGGCCTCCGGTGCGCTGGTGCCCTTGTTCGAATACAGCGACCGCGGGCAAGCCTACGCCCAGACCGAGCCGATGGATATCTACCTGTGCCTGGCCGACCGTTTTGCCATGACCACCAAGGTACGCGTGTTCATGGATTATCTGCGCGAGTGCCTGGGTGACAGTTGGCAGGTGCAGGCATGAAAAAACCGCCACGGGGGCGGTTTTTTGTGTGGCGGGTACGAATCAGAAGCGGTAGGTGAGCGAAGCACCGATACCGTGGGCGCTGTTTTCGTACTTGGCCTGGTAGCTGCCTTTGGTTGCGCTTACCTGATTGACCTTGGTGTCTTCTTCCCACAGATAGGAATAGGCCACGTCGATGGTCATGTCGTCGTTCGGGCTCCAGCCGGCACCCAGGCTGAACACTTTGCGGTCGCCGGTCGGGATGCGTGGCGAGCGGTCGTGGTTGTTGGTCGGCGACTGGTCGACGGTGAAGCCGGTACGCAGTACCCACTCCTTGTTGACCTTGTACGACGCACCAATCGCGTGGGCCCAGGTGTCATGCCAGTTCTGTTCTTCGGTGATGGTCTGGAACGCCGAACCTGCCAGTGGGGCCGGCACATCGTTCTGCACGGTGATGTCTTTCAGGCGGCTCCAGCGGGTCCAGGTGCTACCTGCGTACAGGGTCCACTGGTCGTCCAGCTCATGGGTAACCGAAAGGTCGACAGACTCGGGCGTCTTGATCTTCAGGCTGGCGTCGAACTTGTTGCCGTTGAATGGCCCGATCAGCGGCGTGCTGACGCGGGTCTTGCCTTCGAGCTTGTAGTCGACCATCGAGTGGTAGGTAAGGCCGACGCGGGTGCGGTCGGTGGCTTGTACCAGGATACCGATGTTGTAGCCAACGGCGGTATCGTCGCCCTTGATCTTCACTTCGCCATCGTTACGGCCAGGCGTGAACGGGTTGATCAGGTTTGAGCCCAGCTCACCCTTGATGCGGTTGATGGTCGGGCCGAAGCCGATCGAGACCTTGTCGTTGAAGGCATAGCTGACAGTCGGCTGGAAGGTGACAACCTCGACGTGGCTCTTCTTGCCCCAGTAGCGTGCGGCGTCATCGCTGCCGTAGTCGGTTACCAGGCCGAATGGTACGTAGACGCCGAAACCGACGCTCCAGTGGTCGTCGATCGGCTTGACGTAGTAACCCATCGGTACGCCAACCAAAGGCACCATGTCACCATCGGTTTCCCCCCCGAGGTTGCTGCCCCGGCCCGAGATGTCGGACTTGGCGATGACGGCAGCGCCGCCCACGGTGAATTGTTCGCGTTTGAGGCGGGACATGCCTGCCGGGTTGCCAAACACGGTGCTGGCATCTTCGGCAGAAGAGGAACGTCCCGCGAAACCTGTCCCCATGCTGCTGATGCTCTGTTCGTTGAGCGCGAAGCCGCTGGCGAGCAGTTGGCTGGAAGCAAGAGCAACGGCTACGCCGAGGGAGGTTTTGAGCATGACTTTTTTCATTATTAGAAAACTCCTTGGGATCTCCGGGGCGAAAAGCTACCAACAAATCACGCGCTGCGCTATAGCCTCAATCGCAGGAGTTAGAGCGGTTTTGTAGGACAATCCGACCAAAATTCCCTTTTTTCCGGTATTTTTGTAGGACGCGTCTCAAGATGCCTGTGGCAAGCTCCGATCTATGCAGGTATGCCAGGCGTGAGTGAAGTCGCGCAGGCGACCTTGGGGGTTGAAAATCTGTCGCCAGATGCGCGCCAGTGCCAGTAAATCGTCGGCAGCTGGCAGCGGCGTGGCCTGTTCTTCGACGAGCATCCAGGCAATGGCGGTGGAGTAGCGCAGGTTGACGGTGAGCTCCAGGTGCGGCCCGCCAAGGAAGGCGTGCTGGCTGGCCAGGCCGCGGACCAGACTGGCCAGGTCGGGATCACGGGCCAGGTAGTCGTCCCAGAGTGCCTGATGGCGGTGTTCGCCAATGCGGTAAAGGCCGTGCCCACGTCGGTCGTGCAACGCTGACCCGAGTGCCGATTGGCTGGCGGCGATGCCCAGCAACAAGGCCTCGGCGCTGGCGCAGTGACGGTTCAGGTAGACCAGGGTGGGTCGGATCACATACTGACACAATTCATTCGCCGCGATACCCATGATGCCCTCGAGCAGATAAGGGCCGGACGGGCGCTGGAGCTTGGCAGCTGGTGAATGATCAGGCCCGCCGGAAGCGGCAAGGACCGCTCGAGTTGAAGTGTAGTGTGATAATCGTGGTGTAAAGGGCTGTTTTTAAATCGTTTGCTGCCTGACATACCGGGCTATATGCCCTCAGGCAATTACGCCGGGTACGTTCAGGCAGACTGGCGATGGGGTGATTCAGCGCTTGAATACTGCAGTATTCGCGGCTCACGCGGTAAGCGATTGGCGAGTACGGGCGATGACCGCCTGCAGCGGCTCGCTACGGCTGTACTGTTCAGGGTACAGGCGCTCGGTGTGGCAAGCGACGCCGTGTTCGTCTACCAGGGTGAAGCTGAAGCTGCCCTTGCGAGGGGCAACGATAAGGCACTTCAACGGCGAGAAGGCCTGGGAGAGGGTGCCAATGGCAGCCTGAATTTGATGATGGGTATGCATATTGTTGGAGGTTCCTGCTTTAAACACGGGGATTATGATCCGTGCATGATAGAAACGTTCCAGTGACGCCTTTATTAAGGGACGAACGAACCTGACTGGAACAGGGCAGCCAGAGGGAGCGCAATCAAAGGTGGGCGCTTGGGCTGACTGGTAGGTACTTCGGAAGGCAGGCAGCACGCCGGGGCCAAGGTTCTAGGCCGTCGGGGTGGAATCCTGATCAATCTGTCACGTGATTCGTGCTTGAGCAGCCTGAGGCTGGCGAGGGAATCATCGATTAGGCCGGTCCTGCTTTCAGCAGCGCCACTCTTGGGAGGAGGGGTTGCAAGGACGCTTGCGGCCAGAATTGACTTTCAGCTTGGTACTAACAAGGCGCACCTTACTGGAAATGCAGGCGCTTGGCAAGCACTACGTTCGTTCGGGTTAGCCGCGCAGTATGGCGTGTATTGGCATTGCTGTGAAGAGGGGGCAAATGGACCGTATCCAGGTTGATGTGCCCATTTCGTGCACTCGGATGGCGGTTTATGGTGCACTTGTTCACATTCGGGGCAACGGTTGTAACAGCCCGGCAACACGCATCGACAGCCTCGCCAATGCCTTGACTGCGCGGTTAAGTCAATGAAAAAAAACACTATTTTTAGCTGGTGAAAAAATCGTCAGTTTGACGCAAAGCCCCAATCCACGGGGCTTTGCGCGGTGTGTGAGAGGGTTGTCCACCGAGTTATCCACAGGAACTGTGGATTGTCCCGAGCGCTTGCTCTAGGACGGGCGTGCTAGCAAAGCAGTGAACTGTCCGACAATCGACATGCCTCGACAGACCGATTGGTCATCCCCTCGAAAACGTCAAGAAAAGATCATTTAAATTTTTTTCAATTCTCCAGAAATCGACAGGCCGCGGCGGAAAAAAAAGAGTAGAGTGGCGCGCCTTTCGAGTTGCCAAACCTGTTACTCATGAAGTTCCGTAGCAAACACCTCGCCAGCCCTGCGCCATCGACGCCTCCCCCCAAACGCTTTTCACTGAAAGTTGCCTTGTGGTTGCTCGACAGCCCGCGCCTGGGTGACAAGCCCCAGGTCAAGCACTTGGCTGGGCGCCTGTTGAAACAGCCGGCGCGCCAAGGCGTTGTGGTCGCACAAAGCCGCCTGGGGCAGATGCTGTGCCGTGATTGCGGCAATGCCCGTGACCGGCGGATTGGCCATGAACTGCTGCGTCAGGCCGCCCGCGCCGGTGATCGGCGGGCGCAACTGGAATATGCACGGTTGTGCCAGCACACGGAGCCTGAGCAGGCACGGTACTGGCTGGAGCTGGCGGCGGGGCAGGGGTCGCAGGAAGCGCGGCGGTTGCTGCGCCAGTGGTTCTCGGGCTGAGCACTCGGGCTGCAACAGGCAACACGCCCGCCGGGCTGATAAGCTGCGCATCAATCATCCAGGATCGTTCGGGGTAAGCATGACAGTGGATCTGGCCAGCATTCTGCTGGGCTTGGTGGCAGGCGCGTTACCCTGCCTGGGGTGGGTCATGCAGGTGCAGCGCCGCCAGGGCGCGCGACAAGGTGAGCAGGCGTTGCTTGAAGAACGCCTCAATGCCGCCCAGCTGGCCCAGGCTGGCCTGCAAGCGCAGTTGGAGGCCAGCCGCGATGAAGTCAGCGACCTCAGCGAAGCCAACACCGTCAAACAGACTCAGTTGGCCGCCCAGGGCCGTGAGCTGGAACTGCTGCAAGTCGACCGCGACAATGCCCGCGATGCCGCCCACGCCTGGAGCCTGGAGCGCGCCAGCCGGGAGGCTGAACTGCGCCGCCTGGAGGCCCAGACCGCACGCCTGGAGGCCGAGCTGCGCGAGCAGCAGGAAAGCCATCAGCAACGCCTCGAAGACCTGCAGGAAGCTCGCGATACCCTGCGCGCCCAGTTCGCCGACATGGCCACCAAGATCTTCGACGAGCGTGAGCAGCGCTTCGCCCAGACCAGCCAGCAGCATCTGGGCCAGTTGCTCGACCCGCTCAAGGAGCGTATTCATGCCTTCGAAAAGCGCGTGGAAGAAAGCTACCAGCAAGAGGCCCGCGAACGCTTTTCGCTAGGCAAGGAGCTGGAGCGCCTGCAGCAGCTCAACCTGCGCTTGTCGGACGAGGCCACCAACCTTACTCAGGCCTTGAAGGGCCAGAAAACCCAAGGCAACTGGGGTGAGCTGATTCTTGAGCGGGTGCTGGAGCACGCAGGCCTGGAAAAGGGCCGCGAGTACCAGACCCAGGTCAGCCTGAAAAGTGCCGACGGCGAGCGTTTCCAGCCCGATGTGCTGATCATGCTGCCCGGCGACAAGCAGGTGGTGGTGGACGCCAAAGTCAGCCTCACGGCGTACCAGCAGTTCGTCGCCGGCAACGACGAGGCCGCGCTCAAGCAGCACGTGCAGTCATTGCGCAGCCACGTCAAAGGCCTGTCGAGCAAGGATTACAATCGCCTCGAAGGCCTGCACAGCCTGGATTTCGTGCTGCTGTTCGTGCCTATCGAGGCGGCCTTCTCGGCAGCCTTGCAGGCTGAGCCCAACCTGTTCCAGGAAGCCTTCGACCGGCAGATCGTGATTGTCAGCCCCACCACCTTGCTGGCGACCCTGCGGGTGATCGACAGCCTGTGGAAACAGGAGCGTCAAGGCCAGAACGCCCGCGAAATTGCCGAGCGCGCCGGTTGGCTGTACGACAAGTTCGTGCTGTTCATCCAGGACCTGGACGAGCTGGGCAGCCGCCTGCAGCAGGTGGACAAGGCCTATGCCGCAGCCCGCAACAAATTGTGCGAAGGGCGCGGCAATCTGGTCAGCCGCAGCGAACAGCTGAAACTGCTGGGCGCCCGTGCCAGCAAGAGCCTGCCGGCAGACTTGCTGGAACGGGCGCTGTCCGACGAGGTGCCCGATGCAGCGGTTACTGAACCAGGCTCAGATGGCGGTTGAGCATGGCGCGCAGAGCCGCCGGCTTGACCGGCTTGGCCAGGTAGTCCAGGCCAGATGCATGCACCATGGCGATGGTTTCCTTGCTGCCGTCGGCACTGATCACCACCCCTGGCACCGGTTCACCCAGGCGCGCGCGTAGCCAGCCCATCAGCCCGATGCCGGTCTCGCCGTCATCCAGGTGGTAGTCCACCAATGCCAGGTGCGGGCGCATGCCCTTGGCCAGCAGGGCCTCACATTCGGCCTGGTTACGCGCGGTCCATACCTGGCAACCCCATCGGCTGAGCAGGCTGTTCATGCCGATCAGGATGCTGTCTTCGTTGTCCACGCACAGCACCTGCAGCCCGGCCAGCGGTTGGCCACCCTGTTCCACCGGGGCGCTCGGCGCCGGTGCGGGCTGGCGGGCAATCGGCACGCAGACCCGGAACACCGTGCCTTTGCCCGGCCATGAGCGTACTTCCAGCGGGTGCCCCAGCACCCGGCACAAGCCGTCGGCAATTGCCAGGCCCAGGCCCAGGCCTTTTTCGGCGCGGGTCTGGTGGCTGTCCAGGCGTTTGAACTCCTGGAAGATCACCTGCAGCTTGTCGTCGGCAATGCCCGGCCCCCGGTCCCACACTTCCAGCCACAGGCGTTCGCCCTGGCGGCGAGCACCCAGCAGGATCGGGCTCTTGCCATAACGCAGGGCATTGGTGAGGAAGTTCTGCAGTACCCGCCGCAGCAGCTTCATGTCGCTGTCCACCCGCAAGCGGCTGCCACGCAAGCGGAACTCCAGGCCTTTCTCGGCCGCCAGTACCTTGAATTCTGCCCCCAGGGTGTCGAACAGTTCGTTGAGGGCAAAGGGCTTGGCGTCCGGAGTGATCTTGCCGTTTTCCAGGCGCGAGATGTCCAGCAGGTCGCTGATCAGCTCTTCGGCCGAGCGCAGCGAGCTGTCCATGTGCTGCACCAATTGCTGGGCCTCTTCGTTCATGCCCTCGGCCTGCTGCGACAAGGCGGCGGAGAACAGCCGGGCGGCGTTCAGCGGCTGCATCAAGTCATGGCTGACCGCAGCCAGGAAGCGGGTCTTGGACTGGCTCACTGCTTCGGCATGGCTCTTGGCTTCCGACAGTGCCTGATTGAGCTGCGACAGCTCTTGGGTGCGCTCTGCCACCCGTTGTTCCAGGCCTTCGTTGGCGTCGCGCAGGGCCTGCTCGGCCTCGCGGAACGGGGTGATGTCGGTGAAGCTCATGACGAAGCCGCCGCCTGGCATCGGGTTGCCGATCAGCTCGATCACCCGGCCATTGGGGAACAGCCGTTCGGAGGAGTGCGCACGGCCCTGGCGCATCCAGTGCAGGCGCCGCGCCACATGCACCTGCGCTTCGCCCGGGCCGCACAGACCGCGCTCGGCGTTGTAGCGGATGATGTCGGCAATGGGCCGGCCCACGCTGATCAGGCCGTCGGGGTAGTTGAACAGCTCCAGGTAGCGCCGGTTCCAGGCCACCAGGTGCAGGTTCTGGTCGACCACGCTGATGCCCTGGTTGATGTTCTCGATGGCGCCTTGCAGCAGGGCGCGGTTGAACTGCAGCACTTCGCTGGCTTCGTCGGCGATGCGCACCACATCTTCCAGCTGCATGTCGCGGCCTTCGATGGCGGCCTTGACCACGGCTCGGGTCGACGAGGTGCCCAGTACCCCGGCCAGCAGGCGTTCAGTGTGCTCGATCCAGTCGCCGTCGGCGTTCTGGTTGGGGTTGAAGCCCTTGCCCTGGCGGTAGGCGAAGCGGATGAAACTCTGACGTGCACGCTCTTCACCCACAAAGCGCGAGGCGAGGGTCAGCAGGTCGTCGATCTGTACCGCCAGCAGCGGCTTGCTGCTGGGCCGCGCGGTTTGCTGGCCAATGAAGCGGCCGGCCTGCCAGTGCTCGGACACCCGCGTGCGCGAAAGCACCGAGACCCAGGCAAACAGGGTGAAGTTGCCCGCCAGTGACAACACCACGCCCTGGGTCAGCGGGCTGATAGGCAGGCCCAGCGGGTTGCCGTGCAGCCACGCCAGCCCCGGGAACAGTTGCAGTGACCAGCCAAGGCTGTGCGCGGTGATCGGCAGCACCAGGGTGTAGAACCACAGGAAGATACCCGCGGCAAGGCCGGCGAACACGCCGCGCCGGTTGGCCTGCTTCCAGTACAGCGCGCCAAGCATGGCCGGGGTTAGCTGGGTCACGGCGGCGAAGGCGATCTGGCCGATGGTCGCAAGGCTCGCGGTGGACCCCAGCAAGCGGTAGCTGACGTAGGCCAGCAACAGGATCACCACGATGGTTACCCGGCGCACCGAGAGCATCCAGTGGCGGAACGCCTCGAACGGCCGCTCGGCGTTGTTGCGGCGCAGCAGCCAGGGCAGCAGCATGTCGTTGGACACCATGGTCGACAGCGCCACGGCTTCGACGATGACCATGCCGGTGGCCGCCGAAGCGCCGCCAATGAACGCCAACAGGGCCAGGCTCGGGTGTGCCTCGGCCAGTGGCAGGCTGATGACGAACGAGTCGGAAATCACCGTGCCCGGCAGCAGCATCTGCCCGGCCAGGGCAATCGGCACCACGAACAGCGCGGCCAGTGCCAGGTACATCGGGAACACCCAGCGCGCCAGGCGCATGTCCTGGGGTTCGATGTTCTCTACCACGGTGACATGGAACTGCCGCGGCAGGCAGATGATCGCCATCATCGCCACGGCGGTTTGCACCACCATTGAGGGCCAGTTGATGGTCTCCTGCCAATAGTCCTGCAAGTGGATCGACTGGCGAGCCTGGCTGAACAGGTCGTCGAAGCCGTCATACAGGTTGAAGACGATAAAGATGCCCACCGCGAGGAAGGCCAGTAGCTTGATCAGCGATTCGAAGGCAATTGCCAGCACCATGCCGCGGTGGTGTTCGGTCACATCCAGGCTGCGTGTACCGAACACAATGGCGAACAGCGCCAGCACCAGCGACACCACCAGTGCGGTGTCCTGCACGCGGGTGCCGGTGGCATCGGCGTTGGCGCCGATCAGCAGGTTCACGCCCAGCACGATGCCTTTGAGCTGCAAGGCGATGTACGGCAGCACACCGACCAGGCAAATCAGCGCCACCACGACCGCCAGCGTCTGCGACTTGCCGTAGCGGGCGGCGATGAAGTCGGCGATCGAGGTGATGTTCTGCTGCTTGCTGATCAGCACCATCTTTTGCAGCACCCAGGGCGCGAAGATCAGCAGCAGCACCGGGCCCAGGTAAATCGGCAGGAACGCCCAGAGCTGTTCGGCGGCCTGGCCGACCGCACCGAAGAAGGTCCAGCTGGTGCAATACACGGCCAGCGACAGGCTGTACACCCAGGCACGCAGTTTCGGCGGCAACGGCGTGCTGCGGCGGTCGCCATAGAAGGCGATGGCGAACATGACGGCCATATAGGCCAGGGCGACCACGGCGATCAGCCCGCTGGACAACGACATGAAGACTCCGAAGCAAAAAAGATAACGCGGTCCCGATCAATCAGTCTGGCACGCAGGTGCCGCTTCGTCAGCGCAGACGATGGTTGTAGGCGTGAGCTTGCTCGCGATTGACCTGAAACAACACATCAATCTTTTCGGGTACCCAACCCGTAAAACACCCCCGCCAGTATCACCGACAATACCAACAGGTAGAAGATCGCCCCCGGCCACAGGTGTACCAGGGCGAACCCCACCATCACCGGCCCCAGTGCCGCCCCCAGGTTGGACAGGTTCTGTGCGCCGTAATACACCCCGCGCAAGTGCTCCGGCGCAATCAGGTCGATGAACATGTACTCGGCGGGGATCACGATGATTTCGCCCAGGGTGAACACCAGCATCGCCAGGCACCAGGCCAGCACCGAACCTGCCGATGCAAAGCCCAGCAGCCCGGCGATGAACAGGGCCATGCCGGCCAGCAACCAGGGCATCAGACGCTGGCGGCTGATACGCCGGCCAATCAGGTACTGCAGGGCAATCACCGTTATTGCGTTGGTGGTCACCAGATAGCCGACCAGGCGCGCCGCCTCGGTCGGGCTGCTGGTGACGACCAGGTACTGCGAGAGGTAGGCCGTGAACTGGCCAAACACCACCGCACTCAACACCCCGCCCAACGTGAAACACACCAGCCGGCGGTCACGCGCCAGCCCCAGCGCCACTTGGCCGAAACCGGCCGCAGGCTTGTCGGCACTTGCCAGCAGGCTGCGGTCGCCCAGGCACCAATAGGCCAGGCACATGGCCAGGCCAAGCAGGGCAGAGGCGATGAATGGCATGTGGTCGTTCAGTTCCAGCATGGCCACACCCAGTAAAGGGCCGGCGGCGTAACCAACGTTGCTCAGGGTGTACTTGATGGCGAACACCTCGGCCCGTTGCTCTACCGGCAGCAGGGCGCAGAAGCCGGCCTTGGCGGCGATGTCGACCACCGCAAGGGCCAGGTTGATCAGAACCAGGCACAGGAAAAACAACAGCGCCGAACGGCTGGCGACCGCACCGACGAAGGCCAGGGCGAACGACAGGGTGCTCGCGCTGACCAGGGTGTGGTTGCGCAAGGTGTCGACCAAGTGGCCGCCATACAGGCTCAGCAGCGAGGCGATGATCAGCGCGCCACCGATCAGCAAGCCGATCTGGCTGATCGGCAGCTGGAAGTTGTCGGCCAGGTACACCACCAGGTAGGGCAGGGTGAGGGCACGGGCGACGGTGAGGGTGAAGGTGGTCAACAGCAACAGGCGTACGGTGTGCGGGTAGCGTTTGATGGCGGCGAGCATTGCCACGTCCTTGTTGTCCTGGTTTCCCGGCCACAAGCATAAGCCAGGCACTGTGTCTGGCGACAGGCGGAGGATTGACAGCCCGCCACCCGCGGGGAATACTCTCGGAAAATTCATATATATGTTTAGATAACAAGACGAGAGCGAGACCCATGCACCCATTGACCGGTGATGCTCGACTGCCCCGCTACCAACAATTGCGCGACCACATGGTCGAGCAGATTGCCAATAACCGCTGGCGCCCGGGCGAGGCGATCCCGACCGAAGCGGCCCTGGCCACCGAATTCGAGATGTCGGTCGGCACCGTGCGCAAGGCCGTCGATGTGCTGGTCGCCGAAGGCGTGCTGGAACGTCAGCAGGGACGCGGCACCTTCATCCGCCGCCCGCAGTTCCAGTCTTCGCTGTTCCGCTTCTTCCGTTTCGAGGCTGCCAATGGCGAGCGTGTGGTGCCAGAAAGCCGCATCCTGTCCATCGAGCCGCTCGCAGCGCCATCGGCGGTGGCCGAGGCCTTGGGCCTGGCGGTGGGCGCCGAAGTGATCCGTATCATTCGTACCCGTCTGCTGGGTGCCCAGCCCGTCCTGGCCGAAGAAATCTGGCTGCCGCGCCAGACCTTCCAGCCATTGCTGGACGTGGAGCTGAACAGCAAGGGGCCGCTGCTGTACCCGATCTATGAAGCACTGTGCGGCCAGGTGGTCGCCTACGCCGAAGAGACCCTGACCGCCGAAGCGGTCGACGCAGTGCATGGCCGCTTGCTGCAACTGCCGGCCGACAGCCCGGTGGTGGTGATCGAGCGTCTGGCCCGTGACTACGCCGGCAAGCCCCTGGAATGGCGCCGCTCGCGCGGCCATGCGCAGCACTTCCGCTACCGCATCGATATCCGCTAAGCCGGCCGCTTCACCCGTTTTACCTGTCTGCGCCGCGTTGCCACGGCGCAGTGGCTTCGCCTGCCCGTAACACACACACGACCAAGAAGGATAACAATCATGTTCAGCTGGTATCGCCAGATCACCTCACGGGAACGCAAGACGTTCTGGGCCTGCTTCGGCGGTTGGTCGCTCGATGCGCTGGAAGTGCAGATGTTCGGCCTGGCCATCCCCGCGCTGATCGCTGCCTTCTCCCTGACCAAGGGCGATGCCGGCCTGATCAGCGGCCTGACCCTGGTGACCTCGGCGATCGGCGGCTGGCTGGGTGGCACCTTGTCCGACCGCTACGGCCGCGTGCGTACCTTGCAATGGATGATTCTCTGGTTCTCCTTCTTCACCTTCCTTTCGGCGTTCGTCACCGGCTTCTACCCGCTGCTGTTCGTCAAGGCCATGCAAGGCTTCGGCATTGGCGGTGAATGGGCGGCTGGCGCGGTGCTGATGGCCGAAACCATCAACCCGAAATACCGTGGCAAGGTCATGGGCACGGTGCAAAGCGCCTGGGCCGTGGGTTGGGGCCTGGCGGTGGCGCTGTTCACGCTGATCTATTCGCTGGTGCCGCAGGAATTCGCCTGGCGGGTGATGTTCTTCGTCGGCCTTTTGCCAGCGCTGCTGATCATCTGGGTACGCCGCAACGTGCCAGAGCCGGACAGCTTCCAGCGCCTGCAAAAAGAAAAGGCCATCCCCGCCAGCTTCCTGCAATCGATGGCTGGCATCTTCCGCCCGGAACTGCTGCGCGTGACCCTGCTCGGCGGTTTGCTCGGCCTGGGTGCCCACGGTGGCTACCACGCAGTCATGACCTGGCTGCCGACCTTCCTCAAGACCGAACGCAACCTCTCGGTGCTGAACTCGGGCGGCTATCTGGCGGTGATCATCCTGGCGTTCTGGTGCGGTTGCGTGGTCAGCGGCCTGTTGATCGACCGCATCGGTCGGCGCAAGAACATTCTGCTGTTCGCCCTGTGCTGTGTGCTGACCGTACAGGCTTATGTGTTCTTCCCGCTGACCAACACGCAAATGCTGTTCCTCGGCTTCCCCTTGGGCTTTTTCGCCGCCGGCATCCCGGCCAGCCTGGGCGCGTTCTTCAACGAACTGTACCCGGCCGATGTGCGCGGTGCCGGGGTGGGCTTCTGCTACAACTTCGGCCGTGTGTTATCAGCGGTGTTTCCGTTCCTGGTCGGCCACATGAGTGAGTCGATGTCGCTGGGCAGTGCCATCGGCATCGACGCCGGCATTGCCTATGGCGTGGCGGTGATCGCCGCCCTCTGCCTGCCGGAAACCCGTGGTCGCAACCTTGAATCTGCACCTGCGCCGGAAATGGCTGGCGCTGCCATCAAGTAACTTCACCTTGTTTGTATGAGAACCATGCCCGACGCTCCTGCTTTGCACCTGACCGCCATCGACACTCACGCCCACGTATTCAGCCGCGGGCTGAACCTGGCCAGCGAGCGGCGTTACGCGCCCAGCTACGATGCGCCGCTGGGCGACTACCTGGGCCAACTGCTGGCCCATGGTTTCAGCCATGGCGTGCTGGTTCAGCCCAGTTTCCTGGGCACCGACAACCGCTACCTGCTCAGCGCTCTGCAAACGGTGCCGGGGCAGTTGCGCGGGGTGGTGATGCTGGAGCAGGACGTCGAGCGTGAGAGGCTGGATGAGATGGCCCGGCTAGGCGTGAAGGGCGTGCGGCTGAACCTCATGGGCCAGGCGTTGCCCGACCTCACCGGTGCCCAGTGGCGGCCCTTGCTTGAACGCATTGGCGAGCAGGGCTGGCACCTGGAGCTGCATCGCCACGTGGCGGACATTCCGGCACTGGTGCGGGCGCTTGAGCCTTATGGGCTGGACATCGTGGTCGATCATTTCGGCCGGCCTGATGCCCGCCGTGGCCTGGGCCAACCGGGTTTTGCCGAGTTACTGACCCTGGGTGGGCGGGGCAAGGTATGGGTGAAGGTATCGGGTATTTATCGGTTGGAAGGCTCGCCGGAACAGAACCTCGCCTTCGCCCGGCAGGCGCTGTGTGCGCTGGAAGCGCATTACGGCGCCGAGCGGCTGATGTGGGGCAGTGACTGGCCACATACCCAGCATGAGTCGGCGGTGGGTTTCAGTACGGCTTTGGAACAGTTTGAGTCCTTGGGGTGTTCGGCGGAGTTGCGTCGGGCGCTGTTGGTGGATACAGCGCGAGCGTTGTTCGGCTTCGAATGATGGGCTGTTTCTGAGGCGACCTGGTCATTGTGGGCGTGAAGGTGCTTGCCAGTGCACGCAATTCCCATGCAGATTTGTGGCCTGACGCGCCCGGCGCGCCTCCAATTGAAAAGCCCTCAGGACCAAGGACGATGAGTCACTCCTCGCAATTCACCTTGCTCGGCAAGCGGCGCTTCCTGCCGTTTTTCATCACTCAGTCACTGGGTGCATTCAACGACAACCTGTTCAAGCAGTCGCTGATCCTGGCGATCCTGTTCAAGCTCAGCCTGGGCGACGGTGACCGTTCGATCTGGGTCAACCTGTGCGCCTTGCTGTTCATCCTGCCGTTCTTCCTGTTCTCGGCACTGGGTGGGCAGTTTGGTGAAAAATTCGCCAAGGACGCGTTGATCCGTGCGATCAAGCTGGCCGAGATCGTGATCATGGCGATCGGTGCGCTGGGCTTTATCACCAACCACCTGACGCTGATGCTGGTGGCCCTGTTTGGCATGGGCACTCACTCGGCGCTGTTCGGCCCGGTGAAGTACTCGATTCTGCCGCAGGCCCTGCGCGAAGAAGAGTTGGTCGGCGGCAACGGGCTGGTGGAAACCGGCACCTTTCTGGCCATTCTCGCCGGCACTATCGGCGCCGGGGTGATGATGTCGGCCGACAGCTACGCCACGGTGGTGGCGGGTGGCGTGGTCGGCACCGCAGTGCTCGGTTACCTGGCCAGCCGCTGGATCCCGCGGGCCGCTGCCGCTTCGCCGAGCATGCCGCTGGACTGGAACATCTTCAAGCAGTCGTGGGCGATCCTGCGCATGGGCCTGGGCCAGCCGCCGGCCGTGTCGCGCTCGATCGTCGGCAACTCGTGGTTCTGGTTCGTCGGGGCCATCTACCTTACGCAGATTCCGGCCTACGCCAAGGACTGGCTGCACGGTGACGGCACGGTGGTCACCCTGGTGCTGACACTGTTCTCGGTGGGCATTGCCCTGGGCTCGCTGCTGTGTGAGCGGCTGAGCGGGCGCAAAGTGGAAATCGGCCTGGTGCCGTTCGGCTCGTTCGGCCTGACCCTGTTCGGCCTGCTGTGGTGGTGGCATTCCGGCGATGTGCCTGCTGCAGCGGTCCCGCACGACTGGCTGACGCTGCTGGGCATGGGGCAGGCCTGGTGGATCCTGCTGTCGATCGTTGGCCTGGGCGTGTTCGGCGGCTTCTACATCGTGCCGCTGTATGCCTTGATCCAGGCCCGCACGGCCGAGGACCAGCGCGCGCGGGTGATCGCGGCCAACAACATCCTCAATGCATTGTTCATGGTGGTGTCGGCGGTGCTCACCATCATCCTGCTGGGGCTGGCGGGCTTCACCATCCCGCAGCTGTTCCTGGTGGTGTCGCTGCTCAACATCGCGGTCAACGCCTATATCTTCAGGATCGTGCCCGAGTTCACCATGCGTTTCCTGATCTGGCTGCTCAGCCATTCGATGTACCGCGTGCAGCATCGCGACCTGGAGCGCATCCCCGATGAAGGTGCGGCGCTGCTGGTGTGCAACCACGTGTCGTTCGTCGATGCGCTGCTGCTGGGCGGGGCGATCCGCCGGCCGATCCGCTTTGTCATGTACTACAAGATCTACAACCTGCCGGTGCTCAACTTCGTGTTCCGCACCGCTGGCGCCATCCCGATCGCCGGACGTAACGAAGACCTGGCCACCTATGAGCGGGCCTTCGCGCGCATTGCCGAGTACCTGGCCGACGGCGAGCTGGTGTGCATCTTCCCGGAAGGCAAGCTGACCGGCGATGGTGAGATCGATGTGTTCAAGGGCGGCGTGAACCGCATTTTGGAAGAAACGCCGGTGCCGGTGATTCCGCTGGCCTTGCAGGGGCTGTGGGGCAGCTTCTTCAGCCGCGACCCGGCCAAGGGCTTTTTCAAGCGCCTCTGGTCGCGGGTGACCATCGTGGCCGGCGCCGCCATCCCGGTGGAGGCAGCGCGGCCAGAAACCTTGCGCGAGCAGGTCAGCCGCTTGCGCGGCAACCTGCGTTAGGGGGGGAGGGTTAGCTGGCGCTGACTTTGAGGCCGACCAGGCCGCAGACGATCAGCGCCACGCTGACCAGCCGTACCAGGGCCATGGATTCGCCGAACAGGATGATGCCGGCGATCACCGTGCCGACGGCACCCACGCCGGTCCAGATGGCATAGGCGGTGCCAAGCGGCAGCTCTTTCATGGCCAGGCCCAGCAGGCCCAGGCTGATGACCATGGCGCCAACAGTAAGCACGGTGGGAATCGGCTTGCTGAAGCCGTCGGTGTATTTCAGGCCGACGGCCCAGCCGACCTCGAACAGGCCGGCGAAGAACAGGATGATCCAGGACATAGGTGTGTCTCCATCGTTTGCATGATGGGGCCGTCCCCGGAATGGTCACGCGGTGCGTCGTGAGGTCGTCCTCACCGTGACGCCATGGTGCCCAACCGTTCCCCGCCAGGCAAGTTCCAGTTAAGCGTAAGCGCTAGCCGATCAGAATCGGTACACGCCCACTTTATGGATATGCACAACAAAGTGGCTACCGGCACCTTTGGCGGCCTTGCACTGGCTGTTGTTCGCTGTCCACACCCGACCACCCTTGGTTGACACTGTTATAGCCGCTTCAGGTGTAGAGCGCGGTACCAGAACTTCCCCGTCCTGCCTACGGATTCGCCAAGGGCGGCTCGATCCGGAGTAAAGTCCCAACCGGCCATCATCGTTCAGACTCAGGACGCGATCAGACTTGCTCCCGCCGTTGGTAAACTCTTTGATGATATAGATGTCGCCATCATCCTCTTGATAGCAACCGAACCATAATGTCACCGGCAGCACCTGCGCATCCATGATGCGTAACCAGCCACTGTCGTCGATGCGTATGGGGCGTCTTTTTCCATCCTCTTCCAGGTAAATATCGCCAGTGAAAGTTTTCGAGGTGTCTAGCCTGGAGTCATCCATTGTCATCTCTATCATTCAGTCATGTGATTTAAACGGCAGGCAACGGCGCCCGCCACCGCACACCGAACGTATCTACATGGCAGAACGATACGCAGACAGAAGCTTTTCCTGGAATGCTCAAGTTGTCGGAAGGTCAGGCAACCTCCGTATGCCGAAAGGCCGGTGCGGGCAGAAACATGTCATTCAGGCCAGCACCGGCATTTCAAGACACATCAGACGCCTTGCGGAATCTCCTCCCCACCCAGCGCCTCGAACAGCACCGGCAGGAACTCGGCAAAGGTCATCATCATCAGCTGGAAGCTGGCATCGAACTGCTGCGCTGCCTCATCACCACCATCCTGCTCGGCCTGCTCCTGCAGCAGCTCTTCGAACTTCAGGCGCTTGATCACCATCTTGTCGTCCAGGATGAACGACAGCTTGTCCTGCCAGGCCAAGGCCAGCTGGGTCACCACTTTGCCGGTGCTCAGGTGCAGCTGGATTTCCTCGCCGGTCAGGTCCTGGCGTTTGCAGCGCACGATACCGCCGTCTTCGGCGGTGTCGCGCAGTTCGCACTCGTCCAGCACATAGAAGCCTTCGGCGGCCTGCTGCGACTTGACCCAGTCGGTCATGGTGGCAACCGGTGCAATTTTTACGGTGGCCGGGCGTACCGGCAGCGAGCCCATCACTTCACGCAGGGTCGACAGCAGGTCTTCGGCACGTTTGGCGCTGGCCGAGTTCACCAGGATCACGCCCTGGCGCGGGGCGATGGCAGCGAAGATCATCGAACGGCGGATGAACGCGCGCGGCAGGAAGGCCTGGATGATCTCGTCCTTGATCTGGTCGCGCTCCTTTTTATAGACCTTGCGCATCTGCTCGGTCTCGATCTCTTCGACCTTTTCCTTGACCGCGTCGTTGACCACGCTGCTCGGCAGGATGCGTTCTTCCTTGCGCGCGGCAATCAGCAGGTACTCGCCGCTGACATGCACCAGGGGAGCGTCTTCGCCTTTGCCGAACGGCGCGACGAAACCATAGGTGGTCAGCTCCTGGCTGGCGCAGGGGCGGGCCGGCTTGCTGGCCAGGGCGGCTTCCAGCGCTTCAGGCTCGAACGGGACTTCCTGGGTCAGGCGGTAGGTCAGCAGGTTCTTGAACCACATGAGGGGCAACTCTCCTTAATGCATAAGGCGGGCATTATTCTCCGTGTGGTGATCTGAGGCCAGCCCTGTCACAGGGCCAGCAGCCGCTTCTGCCTCAAAGAAACACCCGGCAACGCTAGGTCTTTGAAAGGCATGAAGTTTTTTTTGAAGAAAGTTTAAAAAGTGCTTGCCAGGGTGCAGGGCCGTCCGTAGAATGCGCGCCACACCGAGACGAAGGGTGATTAGCTCAGCCGGGAGAGCATCTGCCTTACAAGCAGAGGGTCGGCGGTTCGATCCCGTCATCACCCACCACTCGATGTATAGCGCAGCGGTAGTTCAGTCGGTTAGAATACCGGCCTGTCACGCCGGGGGTCGCGGGTTCGAGTCCCGTCCGCTGCGCCATATTCCACTTCCAGGGCCCACTGAACACCCGGAAGTAACAGAGAAAGCGACCTTAAGGTCGCTTTTTTTGTGCCTGGAATTTGATGTTTGATCAAAGTTTAAAAAAACTGCGATAAGTGCTTGCCAGAGCTGCAAGTCGCCCGTAGAATGCGCGCCACACCGAGAGACATGGGTGATTAGCTCAGCCGGGAGAGCATCTGCCTTACAAGCAGAGGGTCGGCGGTTCGATCCCGTCATCACCCACCACTCGATGTATAGCGCAGCGGTAGTTCAGTCGGTTAGAATACCGGCCTGTCACGCCGGGGGTCGCGGGTTCGAGTCCCGTCCGCTGCGCCATATTCCACTTCCAGGGCCCACTGAACACCCGGAAGTAACAAAGAAAGCGACCTTAGGGTCGCTTTTTTTGTGTCTGAATTTCAGGTGTCAGTGTTCTTCCTCCCGCAGCGTCAGCACCTCAAACCCTTCTTCAGTCACCGCTACCGTATGCTCCCACTGCGCTGACAGGCTGTGGTCACGCGTAATTACCGTCCAGCCATCCTTCAGCGCCCGGGTGCCACGTCCACCCTGATTGATCATCGGCTCGATGGTAAACACCATTCCCGGCTTGAGCTTCATGCCCATGCCACGCTGGCCGATGTGCAGCACTTCCGGCGCTTCATGCATCTGCTGGCCAATACCATGCCCGCAATATTCGCGCACCACGCTGTAGCCCGCTGCCTCGGCATGGGCCTGGATGGCATGGCCGATATCGCCCAGCGTGGCCCCGGGGCGCACCTGTTCGATGCCTTTCCACAGCGCATCGTAGGTAGTGTCGACCAGGCGCCGGGCTTCATCGCTGATTTTCCCCATGCAGTACATCTTCGACGAGTCGGCGATGTAGCCGCCTTGCTCCAGGGTGATGTCGACGTTGACGATCGAGCCTTCCTTCAACACTTCATCGACCTTGGGTATGCCGTGGCACACCACGTGGTCCACCGAGGTATTCAGCGAATAGGGGAAGCCGTACTGGCCCTTGCTCGCAGGCCGGGCCTTGAGTGTGTCGACGATGAACGCCTCGGCGCGGTCGTTGATTTGCATCGTCGTGATGCCGGGGCGGATGAAGCTGTCGAGTTCGGCGAACACCTGGGCCAGCAATTGGCCGGCGCGGCGCATCAGGTCGAGTTGGGCGGGGGTCTTGAGGATCACTTGGGACATGGGGGGGAGGGCGGTTGCTCATGCTGGAATGTGCCCCAGCATAGCGCCAGGGGACCCCGGGTTGCCACCGTGTGGTGCGAAACCTGTGGCGGCTTCTTCGCGGTCACGCCCGCTCCCACAGGTGCGGCACCGCCCTCAGGCTTTGCGATATCCCTGTGGGGCGGGCGTGCCCGCGAAAGGGCCGGTACATCTGGCCCATTAATTGCTGACTTACTCCTCATCCAGGGCCATCAACGTCGACAGCCCACAAAACCTCACGACAAAGGCGCCGTGTTGCCCCTCGCTTGCATCAGCAAGCCGGGGCAGCCGGCGCCTTTTTGCGTTCCCTACAGGAGCCCGCCCATGGCCAACACCGCAGTACGCAGCGTTTGCCCCTATTGTGGCGTCGGCTGCGGCATCGTCATGAGCGTTGCCGACGGCAAGGTCAGCAAGGTCAGCGGCGACAAGCAACACCCCGGCAACTTCGGCCGTCTGTGCACCAAGGGTCTCACTGCGCACCTGCCGCTGACCGCCGCCGGGCGCATGGAAGACGCCTATGTACGGCAGCAGCGAAACCAGCAGCCGGCGCGCACCGGTATCGATCAGGCCATCGCCGAAACAGCCGCACGCCTGCGTGGCATCGTCGACCAGCACGGCCCCGATGCCGTCGCGCTGTATGTGTCCGGGCAGATGTCGCTGGAAGCCCAGTACCTGGCCAACAAACTGGCCAAGGGCTTTATCCGCACCCGCCACATCGAGTCCAACTCGCGCTTGTGCATGGCCAGCGCCGGCAGTGGCTACAAGCTGTCGCTTGGCGCCGATGGCCCACCCGGCAGTTACCAGGATTTCGAGCACGCCGACGTATTCCTGGTGATTGGCGCCAACATGGCCGACTGCCACCCGATCCTGTTCCTGCGTTTGCTCGACCGGATCAAGGCCGGTGCGAAGCTGATTGTGGTCGACCCACGGCGCAGCGCCACCGCCGACAAGGCCGACCTGTTCCTGCAGGTACGCCCCGGCAGCGATATGGCCTTGCTCAACGGCCTGTTGCATCTGCTACACCGTAACGGCCACACCAACCCTGGCTTCATCGCCCGCTTCACCGAAGGTTGGGACGAACTGCCAGCCTTCCTCGATGACTACAGCCCTGAGCGGGTGGCCGCCATCACCGGGTTGGCCGAGGCCGACATCATCAAGGCCGCCGAATGGATCGGCGGTGCCAGCAACTGGATGAGCTGCTGGACCATGGGCCTGAACCAGAGCATCCACGGCACCTGGCACACCAATGCGATCTGCAACCTGCACCTGGCCACCGGCGCCATCTGCCGCCCCGGCAGCGGGCCGTTCTCGCTGACCGGTCAGCCCAACGCCATGGGCGGCCGTGAGATGGGCTACATGGGGCCCGGCTTGCCTGGCCAGCGCTCGGCGCTGGTGGAAGCCGACCGTGCCTTTGTCGAACAGCAATGGCAACTGGCACCTGGCAGCCTGCGCCGCGAAGGCGGCGAGGGCACGGTGGCGCTGTTCGAACAGATGAAAGCCGGTGAAGTGAAGGCTTGCTGGATCATCTGCAGCAACCCCGTGGCCAGTGTCGCCAACCGCCAGCAAGTGATCGACGGCCTGCATCAGGCCGAGCTGGTGATTACTCAGGACGCTTTCCTCGACACCGAAACCAATCGCTACGCCGACATTCTGCTACCGGCCGCGCTGTGGGCCGAAGGCGAGGGTGTGATGATCAACAGCGAGCGCAACCTTACCCTGATGCCGCGCGCCGTCGAGCCGCCAGGGCAGAGCCTGCCGGACTGGCAGATCATTGCCCGTGTGGCTTGCGCCATGGGTTATGCCGACGCCTTCGATTACGCCGATGCCGAAGCGGTGTACGAGGAAATCCGTCGCTTCCATAACCCTGCCACCGGGTACGATCTGCGCGGCATCGGTTATGCCGAACTGCGTGGGCAACCTCGCCAGTGGCCTTGCGCGCCTGGCCGTGACAGCGACCGCAGCCCGTTGCGCTACCTGAATGACGGCAGCAGCCAGGTGCTGCTGCACGATGCCCAGGGCCAGCGCCCGGCGTTGGCCTTCCCGACCGCCAGTGGCAAAGCCCGTTTCTTCGCCCGGCCTTGGTTGCCGGCACCGGAGTTGCCGAATGACGACTACCCCATGGTGCTGAATACCGGCCGTGTGCAGCACCAGTGGCACACCCTGACCAAGACCGGCAAGGTGCCGGCATTGAACAAGCTGGAGCCCGGCCCTTTCGTCGAAATTCACCCCGAAGATGCCGCCAGGCTGGGCGTTACCGAGAAAGACCAGGTGGCCATTCGTTCGCGCCGTGGCCAGGCCGTGCTACCCGCACGCATCAGCGACCGGGTCATGCCAGGCAACTGCTTCGCACCGTTCCACTGGAACGATGTGGTCGGTGAGCAACTGGCAATCAATGCCGTCACCTGCGATGCGGTTGACCCGCTGTCGCTGCAACCCGCGTTCAAACACTGCGCCGTGGCCCTGGAGCGGGTCGCAGGCGAACGCATCGATACCCTTGAACTGAACACTGCCATTGCGGAGTCAGCCCGAATGCCAACTGCCACCCTGTCTCGTCTGCTTGGCCTGGACACCCTGCCAGCCCCGGTGTTGGCAGAAGAAGAGCGCCATTACCTGCAAGGCTTTCTGCTGGGCCTGGACCAAAGCCGTGCCGAAGGCGTACCCAGCCTGCCGGCCAATGCACCGCTGGCCGCCAGCCGTCGGCTGTTCGTCGACGGCTTGCTGGCCGGTCTGTTTGCCCAGCCTGCGGCATTGCCCGCTGCGGCGTTGCCGGCGCCACGGCATCAAGTGCTGTGGGCCTCGCAGACCGGTAACGGCGAACTGTTGGCCGAGCGCTGTGCCCAACGCTTGCGCGGTGCCGGTCTGGAGGTGCAGCTCAGTTGCATGGAAGCCGTTAGCCCGCGCCAGCTACAAGGCGCCGCCAGCGTGCTGCTGATCGCCAGCACCTTTGGCGATGGCGACGCGCCAGACAGCGCCAGGGCATTCTGGCAGGCATTGCAGGGCGAAGAGGGCACCCTCTGCGCCGAGCTCCCCTATGCCGTGCTGGCCTTGGGTGACTCAAGTTACGACCAGTTCTGCGGTTTTGGCCGCAAACTCGACCAGCGCCTGGCTGAGCTGGGTGGGCGGCGCTTGTTGCAGCGGGTGGACTGCGAGCCCGACTTTGACGAAGCGTTCTGCGGCTGGCTCGAAGCGCTGCTGCCCTCGCTGGGCACTGCTGCCACACCACAACCGGTCAATGAGCCTGCGCCGGTCACGATCTATGGCAAGCAGCAACCCTGGGCCGCCGCCTTGGTGGAAAACCGCCTGCTCAATGGGCCCGGTGCAAGCAAGGAAACCCGGCAACTGGTGTTCGACCTGAGCGGCAGCGGCTTCAGCTATGCAGCTGGTGATGCCCTGGGCGTATGGCCGCGCAATTGCCCGACGCTGGTCGATGAACTGCTGGCGCTGACGCAGCTCGATGGCAAGGCCATGGTCGAGTTGAAAGGCCAGCCTGCCATGCCACTGGCCGAAGCCCTGCAAGCGCATCTGGAGATTGCCAAGGTGACCCCGCAACAACTGCAGGCCTTTGCCGGCAGTGCCCCGGACCTGCAGCGCCTGTTACAGCCCGAGTGCAAAGCCGAGCTGCAGGACTGGCTGTGGGGCCGACAGCTGGTCGATGTGCTGCGTGCTTTCCCTCAAAAACTGCCGCTGGCCAGTTGGCTCGACCTGCTCAAACCGTTGCAGCCACGGCTTTACTCGATCAGCTCCAGCCCATTGGCGCATCCGGATCAGGTGCACCTGACCGTTTCCACCGTGCGCTATGGCGAGCGTAAAGGCGTGTGTTCCAGCTTTCTGGCCGACCGTGCCCAGGCGCTGAAAGTGGCCATCTTCCCACAGGTGTCGAAGCACTTCCGGCTACCCGAGGATGACAGCGTGCCGGTGATCATGGTTGGCCCTGGGACTGGCATTGCACCGTTTCGTGCGTTTCTGGAGGAGCGAGAAGCGCGGGGCGCGAAAGGGGGCAACTGGCTGTTCTTTGGTGAGCAGTATGCGGCGACCGATTTCTATTATCAGGAGCAGTTGCAGGCTTGGCAGGCAAGCGGTCATCTGCGGCTGGATACCGCGTTTTCCCGTGACCAGGCCAAGAAAATCTATGTGCAGCAGCGCATGCTCGAACAGGGCGCGCAGCTGTGGCAATGGCTGGAGGCGGGGGCGTACTTCTACGTGTGTGGTGATGCCCAGCGCATGGCCAAGGATGTAGATGCGGCGTTGCGTGAAATCATTGCCGAGCATGGTGGCGTGGATGCGGATACCTACATGGAGGCCTTGAGCAAGGCCAAGCGGTATCGGCGGGATGTTTACTGAAGTGCTCCAGGATGGGGAGCGTTGCACCTTGAAT
Source organism: Pseudomonas sp. OG7 (assembly GCF_014192825.1). NCBI lineage: Bacteria > Pseudomonadati > Pseudomonadota > Gammaproteobacteria > Pseudomonadales > Pseudomonadaceae > Pseudomonas > Pseudomonas sp. OG7. The sequence continues at coordinate 101,520 of NZ_JACHYK010000004.1, forward strand.
GTGCATTGCCTGTGGCGGCCTCTTCGCGGGTAAACCCACCCCACAGGTAATGTGCAAGTCTGCAGACCTGTGGAGATCCCTGTGGGAGCGGGCTTGCCCGCGAAGAGGCCGGTACAGGTAACGCAATTGGCACACTCCCTGCTTTACCCAAGCTACAACAAAGCCCACTGATCAACGGCGATCAACCCGGGCCACCTACCGTGATGAATACAGGCAAAGGCGCCTGGAGCTTCGGCTCCAGGCGCTTTTTTTTTGATCGAGGATCGGCTTATGAAGGCAACAGCGAGCAGCGGGCAACGAGAGCGACTGGTCATCGTCGGCAATGGCATGGTCGGCCACCATTGCGTCGAGCAACTGGTCAGCCGCGGCGCCCACGAGCGCTTCGAACTGCATGTGTTCGGCGAAGAGCGCCAACGCGCCTACGACCGCGTACACCTGTCCGAATACTTCGGCGGCAGCTGTGCCGAAACCCTGGCGCTGTGCGAGCCCGATTTCTACACCGCCAACGGCGTGCACCTGCACCTTGGCGAATGCGTGCTGGAAATCGACCGCGAGCGCTGCGAAGTGGTTACCGCCGAAGGCCGGTACAGCTACGACCAACTGGTGCTGGCCACCGGTTCGTACCCCTTCGTACCGCCGATCGAAGGCTCCAGCGGCAACGCCCGCCTGGTCTACCGCACCCTCGACGACCTCGATGGCATCCGGGCCGCCGCCGCCAGTGCCCGTCGTGGCGTGGTGGTTGGTGGTGGCCTGCTTGGCCTGGAAGCCGCCAACGCGCTCAAATCGTTGGGCCTGGAAGCCCACGTGGTTGAGTTCGCCCCACGCTTGATGCCGGTGCAACTGGACGGCGAGGGCGGTGCCGCGCTCAAGGCACAGATCGAAGCGCTGGGCGTGGGCGTGCACCTGTCCCGCGCCACCCAGTCGATCAGCGACGGTGAAGCCTATCGCTACCGCATGAACTTCGAGGGTGGCGAGCACCTGGAAACCGACCTGATCGTGTTCTCTGCCGGTATTCGTCCGCAGGATGCCCTGGCCCGCGCCAGTGGGCTGGACATCGCCGCGCGTGGCGGGGTAGTGATCGACAACCACTGCCGCAGCAGTGACCCGCGTATCTTTGCCATCGGCGAGTGCGCATCGTGGAACGGCAGCGTGTTCGGCCTGGTCGCCCCGGGCTACAGCATGGCGCGCAACCTGGCCGCGTTGCTGACGGGGGAGGCGGCGGTCGCGTTCACCGGTGCCGACATGTCGACCAAGCTCAAGTTGCTGGGCGTGGATGTCGGCTCGATCGGCGATGCCCACGGCGCCACGCCAGGGGCACGCAGCTACCGCTTCATCGACGAAGCCAACAGTGCCTACCGCCGGCTGGTGGTGGATGCCAGCGGCAAGCGCGTGCTCGGCGCGGTGCTGGTGGGTGACAACAGTTACTACGACACCCTGCTGCAATATGCCCAGAACGGCATCGCCCTGCCGGCCGACCCGGCCGCGCTGATTCTGCCGCAAGGCGGTGGCGTGCCGGCCTTGGGCGCCGATGCACTGCCGGACAGCGCGACCATTTGCTCCTGCCACAACGTCAGCAAGGGGGCGGTGTGCGCCGCCATCGACAGCGGTTGCAGCGACCTTGCCGCAGTCAAGGGGTGCACCAAGGCTGCCACGGGCTGCGGGGGGTGTGCAGCCTTGCTCAAGCAGGTGTTCGAGCATGAACTGACGGCCCGTGGCGTCGCGGTGGACAAGAGCCTGTGCGAGCACTTTGCCTACACCCGGCAGGAGCTGTACGGGCTGGTGCGGGTGGAGGGCATCCGCACCTTCAGCGAACTGCTCGAACGCCATGGCAAGGGCCATGTGGGTTGCGACATCTGCAAGCCGGCAGTGGGCAACATCCTCGCGTCGTGCTGGAACCAGCCGATCATGGACCCGGCGCTGGTGCCACTGCAGGACACCAACGACACCTTCATGGCCAATATGCAGAAGAACGGCACCTACTCGGTAGTGCCACGTATCCCTGGCGGTGAAATCACCCCTGACAAGCTCATCGTCATTGGCCAGGTGGCCAAGAAGTACGACCTGTACACCAAGATCACCGGCGGCCAGCGCATCGACCTGTTCGGCGCCCAGCTGCACGAACTGCCGCTGATCTGGGGGGAGCTGATCGAGGCCGGCTTCGAAACCGGCCACGCCTATGGCAAGTCGACCCGCACGGTGAAGTCGTGCGTCGGCAGCACCTGGTGCCGCTACGGTGTGCAGGACAGTGTCGGCATGGCCCTGCGCCTGGAAGACCGCTACAAGGGGTTGCGCAGCCCGCACAAGCTCAAGTTCGCGGTATCGGGCTGCACCCGCGAATGCGCCGAGGCGCAAAGCAAGGACATCGGCGTGATCGCCACCGACAAAGGCTGGAACCTGTACGTGTGCGGCAACGGCGGCATGCGCCCACGGCATGCCGAGCTGTTCGCTACCGACCTGGACGACGAAACCCTGGTACGCCTGATCGACCGCGTGCTGATGTTCTACATCCGCACGGCCGACAAGCTGCAGCGCACTTCGGTGTGGCGCGAGAACCTGGAGGGCGGGCTGGATTACCTGAAACAGGTGGTCATCGAAGACAGCCTGGGCTTGGCTGGCGAACTGGAAGCGCAGATGCAGCATGTGGTGGACCAGTACGAATGCGAATGGGCCAACGCCCTCAACGACCCGGAAAAGCTCAAGCGCTTCCGCACCTTTGTCAACGACCAGCGCGCCGACCCGGACGTGCACTTCGTACGCGAACGCGAACAACGCCGGCCGGCTGCGCCGCTGCACCTGATCCCTACTGTCGAGGAGGCTGTCTGATGAACCTGTCCAATGTTGCTGTAAAAACCTGCGAGCACTGGCAGGCGGTGTGCCAGGCGCAAGACCTGGTGGCCGATTCCGGGGTAGTGGTATGGCTGGACGGGGCGCAGGTGGCGCTGTTCTACCTGCCGGGGCAGGCCCAGCCGCTATATGCGGTAGACAACCGCGACCCGCGTTCTGGCGCCAACATCATTGGCCGCGGGCTGGTGGGCAGTGTGCAGGGCGAACTGGTGGTGGCGGCGCCGTTGTACAAGCAGCATTTCAGCTTGCAGAGCGGGGTGTGCCTGGAGGATGCCGGGCAGCAGCTGCGGGTGTGGCCGGTGCGGTTGAAGGATGGGGCTGTGGAGTTGGCTGTAGCCTGATAATCATCTGCTGCCTGTTCGGGCCCTTTCGCGGGCGTGCCCGCGAAGAGGCCGGAACAGGCGGCTCAGATAACCAACCCCTGCGGCGTGCGCCCGGCAAACACATCTACCAGGCTGGCCACCACCATCTCGCCCATGCGCGTGCGCGTCTGCACCGTGGCGCTGGCCCGATGTGGCTGCAGCACCACATCTTCACGGCCGAACAACGCCTCGGGCGCGCGGGGCTCATCGGCAAACACATCCAGCGCCGCGCCAGCGATTTCACCGGCCTCCAGCGCTGCGATCAACGCGGGCTCATCCACCAGCTTGCCGCGCGCGATGTTGATCAGATACCCCTCGGCGCCCAACGCCTGCAGCACTTCACGATTGATTAGCGCCTCGCCCTTGTCGGCCGCCGCCGCGAGAATCAGTGCATCGCTGTCCCTGGCCAACTGCAGCAAATCTGCCTCGAACCCGTAAGGCACATCCAGCGCCTGCAGGTCGGTGTAGCGAATCGGGCAACCAAACGCCGCCGCCCGCTGCGCCACTGCGCGACCGACCCTGCCCATACCGACGATGCCCACACGCATGCCCGACACCTGCCGGGCCAGTGGCAACGGTGCCAGCGGCGTGGCACTGGTGGCCCAATGGCCGGCGCGTACGAAACGGTCACCGGTGCAGATACCCCGGCACAAGCCGATCAGCAGGCCGATGGCGAGGTCGGCGACGTCCTCGGTGAGGGCGCCGATGGTCGCCGTTACCTGGATGCCGCGATCTCGGGCATAGGCCAGGTCTATCGCGTCGGTGCCGACGCCATTGACCGCGATCACTTCGACGTTGGGCAAGCGCGCCATCAGTGCCTGGCTGATACCGGTGTGGCCACCGGTGATCACGCCGCGAATGTTGTTGGCATGCTGGCTGACATAGGCATCCTTGTCGGCCTGTTCGTAGTAACGGTGTACGGTGAACAGCTGTTCCAGGCGCTCACGGATTTGCGGGATGAGGATCGGGCTAAGTTGCAGGACTTCGGGTTTCATCGGTCACTCCATCAGGAACAAGGATCAGCCACGGCCAACGAACGGCATGTTGCTGGCCATCACGGTCATGTTCAGTACGTTGGCGTCCAGCGGTAGCGCGGCGATGTAGCGCACCGCGTCGGCTACATGGCGCACATCGAGCATCGGTTCGGCGGCGATTTCGCCATTGGCCTGGCGCACGCCACGGGTCATGCGCTCGGACAGCTCGGTCAGGGCATTGCCGATGTCCACCTGGCTGCACACGATGTTGTAAGGCCGGCCATCCAGCGCGAGGGCTTTGGTCAGGCCCAGCACCGCATGCTTGCTGGCCGTGTAGGGCGCGGTGAACGGGCGCGGGGTGTGTGCCGAGATCGAGCCGTTGTTGATGATCCGCCCGCCTTGCGGCTGCTGGCGGCGCATCAGGCCGAACGCTGCGCGGGCACAGAGAAACACGCCATCCACGTTGGTGGCGATGACGTTGCGCCAGTTCTCCAGCGGCAGCTCGTCGACCGGCACGGCGGGGGCGTTGATGCCGGCGTTGTTGAAGATGACGTCGAGGCGGCCATGCACCTCCTCGATGGTGGCGAACAGTTGCGCGACGCTCTGTTCGTCACGCACGTCAGTGGCTACGGCCAGGGCTTCACCGCCCGCTGCCTGTATTTGTTCGACCACCGCTTGCAGTGGCTCTATACGGCGCCCGGCAAGGACCAGGCTGAAGCCATCTTCCAGCAGGGCGAGGGCGACGGCGCGGCCGATGCCGCTGCCTGCGCCAGTGACCAGTGCAATTTTCTTATGTTGGCTCATGTGAATACTCCTGGGGTTTCAGGCCGCGTCAGCGGCTTGCCCGGCAGGGCGCGGGCCTACGCGCATGTGCAGTTCGCCGATGCCATCGATGCCGGCATGCAGGGTGTCACCCGGGTTTAAAGGTGCTACGCCGGGCGGGCTACCGGTCATGATCAGGTCACCTGGGCGCAACGGCAGCTGGCGGGACAGTCGGCTGATGACCTCGGCCACCGGCCAGGTCTGCTGGCTAAGGTGTGCGCGTTGGCGTTCCTGGCCGTTCACCTGTAGCCACAGCGAGGCTGGCAGGGGCCAAGGGAGTTCGCTGGCAGGCGCGATAGCGGTCATGGGGGCCGAGGCCTCGAAAACCTTGGCGCTTTCCCACGGCAGGCCTTCGGCCTTGGCCTTGCGCTGATGATCACGGCGGGTCAGGTCAAGCCCGGCAGCAAACCCGAATACATGTTCCATCGCCTCCTGCGGGGCGATATCCGCCCCCCCTTTGGCAATGGCCACCACGAGCTCGATCTCGTGGCAGAACTCCTCGGTCTGTGGGGGGAACGGCAGCTCACCTTGTGCCTCGACCACGTTGCTCGCCGGCTTCATGAAGAACACAGGCTCCTGCGGTGCTGGCCCGTAGGACTCCGGCCAGGGATAGTTGCGGCCCAGGCAGAACACGCGGCCAACCGGGAAACGCGTATCGCTGCCGCGAATGGACAGGCTGATGATGGCCGGCGGGTTGAACAGGTAACTCATGGGGTGAATCCTCCGTGCTGGAGTGGCCAGCGTAGCCAGTGCCTGGCTGGCAAAGTTGGACGAAAGCGGGGAAGGATTGGACTTTTCCGTGCTCATGCCGCTGTCTTCAGCTCGATGCGATACAGCTTGCCGAGCAGCAGCGAATACGACAGGGTGCCCATCAGGGCCACGCCACCGATGAACCAGAAGGCCATGGCAAACGAGCCACTGGCATGCACGACCGCACCAATCACGATCGGTGTGACGATGCCGCCGATGTTCGCTGCCAGGCTGGTGATGCCGCCGGTCAGGCCGATCAGTTGCTTGGGTGCCACTTCTGAAACCGCAGCCCACGATGACGAGGCGATACCCTGGGCAAAGAACGCCAAGGTGAGAATGGCGATGCACAACACGTTGGAGTCGGTGAAGTTCACCAGCACGATCGACATGCCCAGCATCGAGCCCACCACCAGCGGTAGCTTGCGTGCGAACGACAGCGAGTAACCCTTGCGGATAAGCAAGTCAGAGACGATGCCTGCCAGCAGGATGCCGACGGTGGCGCCAATGAACGGCATCACGGCAAAGATACCGACCTTGATCAAGGTGAGCTGGCGCTCTTCGATCAGGTAGGTGGGGAACCAGGTGAGGAAGAAGTACAGCGCCGAGGTACTAGCGAACTTGCCCAGGCAGATGGCCCATACCTGGCGGTAGCGGAACAGCTCGGCCACCTGGCGCCAGTCGAAGCGGGTACGCTCTTGGCTGCTTTTGACCAGGCCGCCGCCGCCCTCGATGTAGGCCAGTTCTTCTTTGCTGACCTTCTTGCAGTTCAACGGGTCACGGTAAAGGAACAGCCACACCACGCCGAACACGATGCCGACCAGGCCGGTGCTGTAGAACACGTGGCGCCAGTCGTAGGTGGTTGCCAGCCAGAGCAGGGCACCGGTGAACAGCGCAGTGCCGAGGTACTGGCCGCACACGTAGATGCTGCTGGCCATGCCGCGTTCGCGGGCAGGGAACCACACCGTCACCGCGCGGCTGTTGGCGGGAAAAGCCGGGGCTTCCATGGCCCCGACCGCAAGGCGCAGGCCGAACAGCGAGGAGAAGCCGCTGGCCAAGCCTTGGGCGACGGTAACCGCCGACCAACTGATCAGCGACACACCATAGGTCAGGCGCGAGCCAAAGCGGTCGGCGATGAAGCCGGCGGGCACCAGGGCCAGGGCGTAGGTCCAGGCGAAAGCGGAGAAAATCAGTCCCATCTCCACCTTGTCCAAGCCTAGGTCCTTGGCCATGAACGGGGCTGCGATCGAGATATTTACCCGGTCGACATAGTTGATGATGGTCGCCACCAGCAGCAGCGACAGCATGAACCAGCGGCGGCGGGTGGGCAGGCGCTGGGCGGGGGCCGCGTCCAGCGTGTACGACGACGCTGCGCGGGGGGTAGGCGTGCTCGACATGAGTCGACCTCGTTTGTTGTTGTTGGTTGAGGTTGGGCTGCAGTCCCTTTTCTAAGGTGGTCGTACAACGCTTTGAATGCAACGGCAGGGTTAGACCGTTTTTGCCATGGAAGGAGGGGGAAGCGTGCGGTGTCCAAAAGAATCCGGGCACAGGGTTTTGAGCTGGTTAATTGCTGTGTTTCGCGTTTTAAGCGGGTTGTGACGAAATGCGGTTGCGTCGTTTTTTGTAGTCACGTTTAAATGTGGACGTCGTACAACTGGTTGTTTGCTTAACGGAGTTTGCCCATGCCACCAAAGCGCGAGGTCCCCACCTACGTCATGCAGCAGCGCAGCGAGCTGATGGATTTCCACATTCGCGATCGACGTGGGCGCCCGGCCGAAACCGCGCCGCACCGTCATGAATATTTCCAGGTCCAGATCAACCTGGGGGGAGATACGGTGCAGCACATCGGCAGCGTGCAACGCCCGTTCAAGCGCAACACACTGGCCTTCATCCTGCCGCACCGGGTGCATGTGATCCCGCATCCTGCGGACAGTGATTTCGTGGTGATCAATTTTTCCCAGACCTTCCTGTTGCCACACCTGGATTGCGACCCGATGGATCTGGAAGAAGTCTCGATCCTGCAAGCCCCGGAGCTGTCACCGTTTCGCTTCCAGGAGCACCTGGATTTTTGCCTGGAAGACGCCGATTTCGCCGAGGTGTTGCAGCTGCTTGAGCGCATGCGTGCGCTGGATGCCAACCGCCGCTTTGGCAGCCGTGAGGTGCTCAAGGGCCTGCTGTTGCAACTGATTGGCCAGGTGTGCGGGCTGTATGCTGAACCCTTGCGTATTCTGGCGGATAGCAACGCAGCGCAACTGAGCCGTCGGGCCGCGTTGAATCGCATGAGCGAGTACCTGCGCCGCAACATTGACGACCCGGACCTGAACCTGCAGAAAGTGGCCGCTGCCACGTACCTTTCCCCGACTTACCTGACCCACTGGCTGCGCAAGGAAATTGGCAAGACGTTCAGCGAGTTGGTATTGGAGCGGCGCATGCACACCGCACGTAACTACCTGCTCAATGGCAGTCGGCCGGTGGGTGAAGTGGCGCGCTTGTGCGGGTTTGCCGATGAAGCTTATTTCTCTCGGCGCTTCCGCCAGATTCACGGTTTGCCGCCAGGGCAGTTCCGCCGCCAACAGCGCGACCCGGATACGCCGCAGGTGGCGATGCGTTAAGCTTGCGGCATGAACCTCGACACCCGCATCAAATACCGCCACCTGCTGTGCTTTCTGGAGATTGCCCGGCAGGGCAGCCTGGCCAGGGCTGCCGACGTGCTCGCCATCAGCCAGCCGGCCATTTCCAAAACCCTCAAGGAACTTGAAGACCTGCTGGAAACGCGCCTGTTTGCGCGCAGCCGACAGGGTGTCGAACTGACCCCCGCCGGCACGCGCTTCATGCGTTATGCCGGGCCCAGTGTGCAGGCCCTGCGCGATGGCGTCAGCAGCCTGCGTGGTGAGGCGCGGGCGCCGTCGCAGGTGCGCATCGGCGTGCTGTCGACGGTCGAGGGCCTGCTTATGCCCGAAGTGCTGTGCCGCCTGCACCAGCGCCATGAAGCGCTGGTGATCAGTGTGGTCACCGGGGTCAGCGCGCAGCTGCTTGGCCAACTGCGGCTGGGCGAGCTGGAGCTGGTGGTCGGGCGCATGACCGACAGCCCGCAGATCCAGGGCCTGTCGTTCGAGCACCTGTACAGCGAGTCGATGAGCCTGGTGGTACGCCCGGGCCATCCGCTGCTGGCCACCTCGCCTGTCGAGCGGGGCCAGGTGGGGTGTTACCCGCTGGTGTTGCCGCCGGCGGGCACCACCATCCGCCAGCATGCCGACAGCCTGTTCGTGCAATGCGGCATCCAGATGCCGGCGCAGCGCCTGGAAACCCTGTCGCTGGCGCTGAGCCGGCGCTACCTGCTGGGTAGCGATGGGCTGTGGGTAGCGCCACGCGATGCGGTGTTGCTCGACCTGCGCCGTGGCGAGCTGGTCGAGCTAGACCTGGGCGTGCGTGAACCGGGTGGCTCTGTGGGCATTTGTCGCAATGCCGCCTTGCCGCAGAGCCTGCCGGGGCAGTGGGTGTGCGAAGTGCTGCGCGAGGTAGCGGGGCAGTACCGCGAGGGTAACTACCCCTGAGTGCCTTTCAACCCAATGCTAAAGCGAGCACTGCCGCAGCCACCTGATTTTGCGCTGTGACATTCACATCACCACAAATCAGCAGGCGTTTACTGGCGGGAACGAAGGCAATCGATGAGTTGCCATCCATGTAAAACCCAGGGTTCGGTGGGACGGCCCCAAACGCACCATGCCCCCAGGGCGAAACGAAAGTGACGTCGAGTGTGCCGTCGGCCTGATAGCGGACCGCCCGGTTATGGTTATAGAAGCTGCCTACCCCCACCAGGCGCCCTTCGTACTCGATCATGTGGTGCCACATCCCGGCATTGGCGTCGAAGCGGACAGGCGCCCCCTTGTTGAAGTCCTGGTCGGGGGCTCCGTTGCTGGTCAACCGGATAATGTCTGGTTGCATGCTTTCATCCGCGAGCATATGCCCTCCGCATAGCGTGACAAGTGACGACACGCTGCTGCACGACAGGCCTCGATAAAAGGTGGCGTTTTCTGATTTGAAATGGCCATTGTTGCCAAAGGAAGTGTCCAGGCGGCCTTTACTGTCGATGGCGCTCAATACCGAGAACAGGTCGTCGCCTACGCCTCTCAAACTCAGCAACAGAACGCGATTGCTTCCATCAGCATGCGTTGTAGCGATAAGGCCGGTTATGCCGGCACCGTACCCAGGCAACTGCGACTCAAGGTCCAGCACCCCCTCATTACCGAAGGTTGGCTTCAGGGTGCCGTCCGGCGACAGGGCGACGAGGACGGTCTTGAAGTCGGGGGTGTGGCAGGCAATGACGTAGCCATCAGAGAGTGCGGCGGCGAAGCGGAAATTCAGCCGCTCAGCGGTCAGTCGGTCGCTATCGATAAATCCAGTGCTGGCGAAACTCTTGTCTAGCTCTCCCGTGTTCTTGAATTTCCATAGCCGGTGGGGGTTTTTGGACACTTCACCCAGGCAGAGCAGGTTGCCCTTGCGATCTTCCATAAGGCTGTAGGGAATAAACGTCTTGTCCTTTTCCATGAGCGATCCAAAGTCGACGGTGAAGCTGTGATCTCGCTCGCCGTCGCCATCCAGCAGCCAGACGGCGCTGTTGAATACCTGGGTTTCTTTATGCGATTGAAATGCGCACGCGTAGTAGCGATCTTGTCGAACGTGGCTTTTGAGGATGTCAGTGCACACTCCAGCTGATTTTGGCTCCTGTGCCAGCAGGTAAGCGTAGCCTTCGTTACCGAAGCTCCGGTCTACAGGGGCGTCACTAAGGGCGGCACTTGCCTTCAAACGGTTGCGGTCAGGCGTGGATTGTTGAAGAAAAGCTGAAATGATCGGTCGTTTCATTGAGTAAGCCTCTGGCTGGTCACGATCTGTGACTACCCGCACTATTGAAAGCGCAGGCCCTCATCCGATCTACTGGCATAAATGACAGGTCTCTTGCCCCTGGAATGGAGGGCAGTGCGACAAAAAATTGCGACAAACCCCAGGCGGTTTCTGCGTCAAGCGTCAATACTGGCCAGTGGCTGCAGTGTCTTGCATGAATAACCCTTTAACTACTGAACTTCCTTACCAAATCCCGCTCCTATGCCGGTAGCCATTGGTCATGGCCGCCTGCTAAGCTCGCGGCTTTACCCTGATTGCCCTTATGGCGCATGAACAAGGAAATAGCATGAAACAGCATCGTTTGGCGGCTGCGGTTGCCCTGGTAGGCTTGGTACTGGCTGGCTGCGACCAACAAGCTAGCAGCCCCGAGCTGAAGACTCCGGCAGAGAAAGCCTCCTACGGTATCGGCCTGAACATGGGCAAGAGCCTGGCTCAGGAAGGCATGGAAGACCTTGATTCGAAAGCAGTGGCACTCGGTATCGAAGACGCTGTTGGCAAGAAAGAACAGCGCATCAAGGATGAAGAGCTGGTAGAAGCCTTCACGGCGCTGCAGAAGCGCGCTGAAGAGCGCCTGGCCAAGGCCAGCGAAGAAGCGGCCTCTGCTGGCAAGAAGTTCCTCGAAGAAAACGCCAAGAAACCAGGCGTGGTCACTACCGCCTCGGGCCTGCAGTACGAAGTGGTCAAGAAGGCCGATGGCCCACAGCCCAAGCCTACTGACGTGGTTACCGTCCACTACGAAGGCAAGCTGATCGATGGCAAGGTGTTCGACAGCTCCGTCGAGCGCGGCAGCCCGATCGACCTGCCAGTCAGCGGCGTGATCCCGGGTTGGGTCGAAGGCCTGCAACTGATGCACGTTGGCGAGAAGTACAAGCTGTTCATCCCGGCTGAACTGGCCTACGGTGCACAAAGCCCAAGCCCGCTGATCCCGGCCAACTCGGTACTGGTGTTCGATCTGGAACTGATCGCCATCAAGGACCCGGCCCAGCTGCAAGGCGCCGAGCCGGAAGCCGAGGCCCCGGCCGAAGCCCCTGCAGAAGCACCCGCCAAGTAACACTGGCAGGTTCTTGCAAAACGCCCCGTCCTGACGGGGCGTTTTCGTTTACAACGATTGGGCGAACCTGTAACTGCTGATACTGTCCGAGGAAATGCAGCTTGTTGCTGTAGGATGTTTCTGGCGCAAATCGTTTGCGGCCAGCTACCCACGTATTGAAACGGCTGTGTAAAAAACGCCCGATCTGACCGGGGCCCTTGCCTGGCAGGCACCCGGGGTCAGAAACGTGGCCCTGTTCACAAGGTTATCCACAATAAATGTGGATAACCTGCTCTGCGTGGAGGCTCCATGAGCGCACCTTGGAATTTCGCCCGTTTTCTGCCCTTGGCCGAGCGCTTGCTCAGCCGTGGCCGGTTGCCGGCCCTGCTGTTCGCCGTGGCCCGCAAAGGGCCACGCCTCGGCCAACTGCGCGAGGATGTGAAACTGCTGCAGTCACTGTGCCTGGCATGGTGGCGCGGCGAGTACCGTGCCATCAGCCCTAAGGCCCTGGTCACCATCGTGGCCGGCCTGCTGTATTTCGTCAGCCCTATCGATGCCATCCCCGACTGGCTGCTGGGCGTGGGCTTCCTTGATGACATTGCGGTACTGGGCTGGGTGCTGAAGACCGTGGCCGACGAGTTGGCGCGCTTCAAGGCCTGGCGTGAAAGCCAGGCACCTGAGCGGCTGCGCGTGGTCGAGCGCCTTCCGGCAAGCCAGGAAACGCTGCAGCTGGAGCGCAATACGCAGTGAAAACCGCTTGAACTGCACCTCAACCGGACAGACCCCAGAGTTGGTAATATAATTGGCATAAGGGTTATGCCTACGGATTACATGCTGTAATCCTTTTTAAAGGGGTTTGTAATGGGTATTCAGGTCATCAGCCGGGACGGTCAGCCCGAGTACGCCGTGGTTCCCTGGGAGCAGTACCAGGCGCTGCTCAAGGCTGCAGGGCAGGCACCTGCCGAGGCAGTTGTCAGCGAACAGGCCGCCGCCGTTGCGCCGTTGCCGGCGTTCAGTGAAGTTGCACAGATTCGCCAGGCCAAGGGCATCGCCCCTGAGCAGCTGGCGCGCAATGTCGGGGTAAGCCCGGCCTACCTGGCCATGATCGAATCGGGCGAACGCCAGCCGGATGCAGCCATCCGCCGCGCCTTGGCCTGGCATCTGGGGGTCGCTGGCTGGAGCGAGCCGTCATGAGCCAGGTCAGGATCAGCCGTCAGCACTGGGACAACCTGCTGGGCGAGCTTGACCTGGCCCGCCGTCAACGTCACTTGCTGACCTACCGAGCGCTGATCGAGCGCTTGCAACTGCCCAGCCCGGCCATGCAGACGCTGACCGCCGCGCTGGAATACCTGGCGGTGCTGGATGCCCGTGCCGAGCAGCCGCTGCGCAGTTCGCTGGTGATCAGCCAAGGCGCCAGCCGCTTGCCGCGTACCGGCTTTTTTGAATGTGTCGAACGGCTAGGGCGGTTTGCCGGGCCGGTGGATGGCATGGAGGCGGCGTCGTGGCATGCTTCCGAGGTGGTTCGGGTGTTCGAGTACAGCTACCCCGAAACCGCCTGATTGATTGCCTGCTCCGGCCCTATCGCCGGCAGAACAGGCAAAGAATGTCTGTGGATCAAACCACAAGGCCTGTCATCGGCATCAACCACCTCCAATACATCCAGGTGCTGATGCCGCCCAAACAGCGCCTGCAACTGCCCGATGGTGGCATTCAACCGCACTGTCGGCTGCTCGGCCTGCGGCATACTCGCCAGCACCGGTAGCTCGCGCACCCCCAACTCCTGCGGCCGCCCCAGCAGGTACCCCTGCACCAGGTCCACCCCCATCTCCCTAAGCACCACCAGTTCCTCTGCCAATTCGATCCCTTCGGCAATCACCTGCGCCTTCGAGGCCCGGGCAATCTGCAGGATCGAGCCAACGAACTCGCGCTTGAGCGGGTCGCGGTGGATGCCGTCGATGAAGTGCCGGTCGATCTTCACGTACTCAGGGCGCAGCTCCGACCACAGCCGCAGGCTGGAATAGCCCGCCCCCAGGTCGTCGATGGCAATCGAAAAGCCCATGTCGCGGTAGTGGTGCAGGGCATTGGACAAGAGCTGGAAGTCGTCGGTGGGGGTGTGCTCGGTCAGCTCGATCACTACCCGGCTGGGCGGCAGACCGACCTGCTCCAGCAGTTTCAGGGTCAGGCCGGACGGGTAGTGTGGCTCCAGCAGTGATTCTGGCGAGATGTTGAGAAATAGCTTGCCCTGCAATTGCTGCTCGCTGAAGCGACGGCAGGCGCTTTCCCGGCAGACGGCTTCCAGTTCGGTCAAGCGGCCAGCCTGGCGGGCAATGGTAAACAGGTTCAACGGCGCGTGCAGCGGGCTGTTGGACGGACCACGGCTCAGTGCTTCATGGCCGAACACCCGCTGTTCGCTCAGGCACATGATCGGCTGCAACAGGCTGTGAATACTGCGTTGAGCCAGGATGGCACTCAAGGCACTGAGCTGTTCGGCAACGGTCATGACGTATTCCTGAAAATGAAAGGGCCGGGCATCTGCATGCCCGGCCCCCATATTTCACGACAGCGCGATGACTGTTTGATGACAGGTCACATTATTCTGCCATCATCGTTGCAGCGCTTTACTTCTTGGCCACCTTGGTGCTGGCACTGAGGTAGTCGATCAGGATGCGACCGGTTTCCGACAGGTAGGCGTCGTCTTCCGGCTTGGTGTTTTCATCCTCGGTCGGCAGCGCGTCCTCGTCTTCTTTCTTCAGCTCTTTGAGCGGCTCTTCACCCTTGGCCTTGCGGCGGATGTTTTCCAGGGCCAGCTGTTTGGCCTCGATGTCATCGTGGCGCGCACGGCGCTCCTGCTCGTTGAGGCTGACGGTTTTTTCATTCATCAGCTTCTGGGTCAGGGCCAGGCGGTCGCGGATGTAGGTGAACTCGGCATCCTGGTCGCTACGCGCTTCATGCTGCGCCTTGAGCTGGGCCAGGAACGGCTTGAACGGGTCGGCAGCAGGCTTGACCACCGGGCGGATGGTGTCCCATGGCATGGCCTCGGGCAGGGCGCTCTCGCCGATTTCCTTGGTGTCGATGATCGACGGGTAGTCGATATCCGGCAGCACGCCCTGGTGCTGGGTGCTCTGCCCGGAAACCCGGTAGAACTTGGCCAGGGTCAGCTTAAGCTCGCCATGGTTGAGCGGCTGGATGGTCTGCACGGTGCCTTTGCCGAAGGTCTGGCCGCCGATGATCAGCGCGCGGTGGTAGTCCTGCATGGCACCGGCGAAAATCTCCGAAGCCGAGGCCGACAGGCGGTTCACCAGCAATGCCAGCGGGCCTTTGTAGAAGGCGCCCGGGTTTTCGTCTTCCAGCACGTCGACGCGGCCGTCGCTGTTGCGCACCAGCACGGTCGGGCCTTTTTCGATGAACAGGCTGGTCAGCTCGGTGGCTTCCTGCAGCGAGCCGCCACCGTTGTTGCGCAGGTCGATGACCACGCCGTCGACTTTCTCTTTCTGCAGTTCGGTGAGCAGCTTTTTCACGTCACGCGTGGTGCTCTTGTACTCAGGGTCACCGGCGCGGTAGGCCTTGAAGTCCAGGTAGAAGGCCGGGATCTCGATGATGCCCAGCTTGTAGTCACGCCCGTCCTGCTTCAGCTTGAGCACCGACTTCTTGGCTGCCTGCTCTTCAAGCTTCACCGCTTCACGGGTGATCGACACGATCTTGCTGGTCTGGTCGCTAGGTGCATTGCTGGCCGGGATGATCTCCAGGCGCACCACCGAGCCTTTCGGGCCGCGGATCAGCTTGACCACTTCGTCAAGGCGCCAGCCGACCACGTCGACCATTTCCTTGTTGCCCTGGGCCACGCCGATGATCTTGTCGGCCGGGGCCACCTGCTTGGTCTTGGCTGCCGGGCCTGCCGGTACCAGGCGCACGATCTTGACCTGGTCGTTGTCGCTTTGCAGCACCGCACCGATGCCTTCGAGCGACAGGCTCATGTTGATGTCGAAGTTTTCGGCGTTGTCCGGCGAGAGGTAGTTGGTGTGCGGGTCGTAGGACTGGGCGAAGGTGTTGATGTAGGCCTGGAAGATATCCTCGGCACGGGTCTGGTCCAGGCGCGCCAGCTGGTTCTTGTAGCGCTTGGTCAGGGTTTCCTGGATCTGCTTGGGTTCCTTGCCGGCGATCTTCTGGCGCAGCACTTCGTCTTTCACACGTTTGCGCCACAGGTCGTCGAGCTCGGCCTGGTCCTTCATCCACGGTGCGTCCTTGCGGTCGATCAGCAAGGTTTCCTTGGTGGTGAAGTCGATCTTGTCCACGCCTTTATTCAGCTCGGCCAGGGCGAAGTCCAGGCGTTGCTTGACGCGGTCGAGGTAGCGTTTGTAGATGGTGAAGCCCGGGTCCAGGTTACCGCTCTTGAGGAAATCGTCGAATTGCGTTTTCCACTTGTCGAACTCGGCAATGTCGGCGGCGGTGAAGTAGCTGCGCGCCGGGTCCAGCAGCTTGATGTAGCTGTCGTAGATGATGACCGAACGGGCATCGTCCAGCGGTGGCTTGCTGTAGTGGTGGCGCTTGAGCAATTCCACCACGTTGAGGCTGGCGACGATCTCGTCGCGGTCCGGCTGCAGGCTGTCCCATTTGTTGGCGGCCGCCGCATTGCCGCCGAGCGTGAGGCTGCCAAGGCCGATCATGACGGCGAGGGCGGTGCTTGGTAGGAAATGCTTCATGCTGATTCGACGTGGAGGCAATTGATCACGCATAGTAGGCCGTCTTTTCCGTTGCCGGTTCCATGGAGCCGGGCAAATACTGCAAAAAGCCTGAGGTAAGCAACCCCAGGCCCAGTCATGATTCAACTATGGAGGCACTGTGAAGGCATTGCAAGGCGTTGACGGACATGTGGAGTGGGTCGAGGCCGAACGCCCGGCCTGTGACGCGGGCCAAGTGCGCATTCGCGTGGCTGCTGCGGGCCTGAACCGCGCCGATCTGCTGCAGATGAAAGGTTTGTACCCGCCACCGCCAGGTGCCAGCCCGTACATGGGCCTGGAGTGTGCCGGGGTGGTTGAGGAAGTGGGCGCCGGTGCCGACTGGCGCGTGGGCGACCGTGTGTGCGCGCTGTTGGCCAGTGGCGCCATGGCCGAGGAAGTGGTGGTCGATGCGCGTCACGTGCTGCCCGTGCCCGAGGGCCTGAGCCTGCATGAAGCCGCGGCGTTGCCGGAGGTGTATGCCACCGCCTGGTTGAACATCTTCCAGCTCGGTGCCGTGAAGGCTGGCGAGAAAGTGCTGGTGCATGCCGGCGCCAGTGGCGTTGGCTCGGCCGCCATCCAGCTGTGCAAGGCGTTTGGCAGCCCGGTGTGGGTCAGTGTCGGTTCGCAGGACCGCCTGGCTTATTGCGAAGCGCTGGGCGCGACAGGGGGCGTGGTACGTAACGAAAACCTGGACGCGCTGGAAGGCTTTGGCCCGTTCGACGTGATTCTCGACCCGGTGGGCGCCAGTTACGGTGAGCTCAACCTCAAACTGCTGGCCCGCGACGGGCGCTGGGTGATCATCGGGTTGATGGGGGGGCGCAAGTTCGAGCTGGACCTTGCGCTGGTGCTGGGCAAGCGCCTGGAGATTACCGGCTCCACGCTGCGCAACCGCGATGACGGCTTCAAGGCCGAGTTGCTGCGCGAACTGCAACAGCAGGTGTGGCCGCTGTTTGCCGAAGGGCGCCTGTCGCCGCAACTGGTTGATACCTACCCGGTGGAGTTTGCCCAGGCGGCGTATGCGGAGCTTGAGAGCAACCAGGTCTCGGGCAAGTTGGTGATGGTCATAGATCCAAGCATGGCTTGATATTGTCGGGGCTGCTAAGCAGCCCCCATGGCCCTCAAGTCCAGCTCAGAATCGGCCAGCGATTGGTCTGGGCATGCTCCCGCAACACCGCATCCGGGTTCACCACATGCGGATGGTCCACCTTCAGCAGCAATGGCAAATCATTGCGTGAATCGGAATAGAAACTCGCCCCCTCCAGGTTCTCCTGTTCCTGATCCAGCCACTCCAGCAGCCGCGTAATCTTGCCTTCGCGATACGTCAGCACCCCATGGGTCTTGCCGGTATACACCCCGTTCACCGCCTCCAGCTCGATCGCCAGATATTCGTCCACCCCCAGGCGAGCCGCAATCGGCCCGACCAGGTGCGTACCCGAAGCGGAAATGATCAGGATGCGGTCCCCGCGCTTGCGGTGTTCGGCAATGCAGCGGCAGGCGTCGCCATAGATGATCGGCTCGATCACCTCTTCAACCCACGGCTCAACCAGGTGCTCGACTTCTTCCAGGGTACGCCCGGCCATCGGCTCCAGGCTGAAGGCCATGTAGTCCTCCATCTGCAGGTGGCCCTTGCCGTAGGCTTCCATCAGTTCACGGTCGCGGCGCAGGAAGTCCTTGCCGTCGACCCAGCCCAGCCGGGCCATCTGCTCGCTCCACAGCGATGCACAGTCGCCGTGGATCAGGGTTTCGTCCAGATCGAAAATTGCCAGTGCCATTGTGTTGAATCTCCTTAGGCCACTTCCCGCAGCGCCGTGGGGTCGATCGACAAGCTTACCCGTTTTCCATCCGCGTGCAGGTCGGCCGGCGAGCGGTTGAGCACGTCGACCACCAGCTCCACGTCGCGCACTTGCACGCGGTAGCGGATCACGTTGCCCAGCAAGCTGTGGCTGCGTACCTGAGCGTCCAGTTCGCCGTGTATGCCCAGTGTGATCGACTCCGGGCGGATCGCCAGGCGGCTGGCCACCGGGCGTTGCAGCAGGCGGCTGGCGCTGTCGGCATCGAGCAGGTTGTAGTTGCCGATAAAGCCGGCGGCAAACAGGTCCACCGGCGCGGTATAGAGGGTTTCGGCATCACCGCTCTGGACGATGCGTCCCTGGTTCATCAGGAAGATGCGGTCGGACATCGTCAGCGCTTCTTCCTGGTCGTGGGTGACGAAGATGGTGGTCAGCCCCAGCTCGCGCTGGATGGCCCGGATCTGCTCACGCAGGTGCTTGCGAATACGTGCATCCAGTGCCGACAGCGGCTCGTCCAGCAGCAGCAGGCGAGGGCGGGTGACCAGCGAACGGGCCAGGGCCACGCGCTGGCATTGGCCGCCAGACAACTGGTGCGGGTAACGCCCGGCAAAGCTGCCCAGCTCCACCAGGTCCAGTGCCTCGCGCACCCTTACCTGGCTTTCGTCGGCCTTGACCTTCTGCATGCGCAGGCCAAAGGCCACGTTCTGCTCCACGGTCATGTTGGGGAACAGCGCATAGCTCTGGAACACCATGCCGATGCCGCGCTTTTGCGGGCTCACGGGCACGATGTCGTGGCCGTCGAGCAGGATCTGCCCGCTGTCCACCGGGGTCAGCCCGGCGATGCAGCGCAGCAAGGTGGACTTGCCGCAACCGGATGGGCCCAGCAGGGTGACGAACTCGCCGCGTTCGATGTGGCAGTCGATGTTCTCGAACACCGGGCTGCCGGCGTAGCTTTTTTGCAGTTTCTGTACGCTGACGAAGCTCATGTCAGGTCTTGTCCTTGTTCAGGCGGTTGGCGACCCAGGTCAGTACCAGCACAAAGGCGAAGTAGGAGATCACCAGCGCGCTGTTGAAATGGCCGCTGCTGTTGCGCATGTTGTTCAGGTACACCTGCAGGGTCTCGTAACGGGTGCCGACCAGCAGGTTGGCGAACACGAACTCGCCAAACAGGAACGAAAACGACAGCAGCAACGCCACCATCAGGCCCTTGCGCAGGTTCGGCAGCACCACCAGCAGCGCGGCCTGCCAGGTGCTGGCGCCCAGCAGTTGGGCAGCGTCCATCAGGTCGCGCAGGTTGATGGCTTGCAGGTTGTTGGTGATGGCCCGGTACATGAACGGCAGGGCGATGGTGAAGTAGCAGCCGATCAGGATCCACGGCGTGCCGACCATGGCCATCGGCCCGCTGCCGTACAGCTGCAGCAGCCCCACCGACGACACTACCGGTGGCACCGCGAAGGGCAGCAGGATGAGAATGTTCATCAGCGCGTCCAGCCTGGGAAAGTGATAATGCACCACGAACAGCAGCGGCAGAATCAGCACCACCGACAGCAGCAGTGCGCCCACGCACACCAGCAACGACTGGGCGAAAGCGGCCAGGAAGCGTGGCTCGCTCCACAGCGCCGCATACCATTTCAGGGTCAGGCCGCTGGGCAGCAGGCTGGCAGACCAGCTGGTGGCCAGCGAGTAGAGCAGGGTGCCGGCCAGTGGCAGCAGCAGGATCAGGAACAGCAGGTAGACCACGGCGCGGTGGTACCAGCCGCCGGAACGGGCGTCAGCGCGCATGGTAGCTCCTCTTCAACAGCCATTGGTGTACCACCGTGACCAGCGTCATCAGCCCCACCAGCACCATCGCCAGGGCGCTGGCCAGGTTGGGGTCGAGGCTGATGTCGCCGGCCACCAGGCCGGCGATGCGGATCGGCAGTACGTTGAAATTGCCGGTGGTCAACGCGTACACGGTGGCATAGGCCCCCAAGGCGTTGGCCAGCAGGATGACGAAGGTGCCCAGCAGTGCCGGGGTGAGTACTGGCAGGCCGATGTGCCGCCAGTATTGCCAGTGGCTGGCGCCCAGCAGCGCGGCCGACTCGCGCCAGTCTTCACGCAGGGCGTCGAAGGCGGGGTACAGCAGCAACACACCCAGCGGGATCTGGAAGTAGGTGTACACCAGGATCAGCCCGCTTTTGGAATAGATGCTGAAGTCTTCCAGCAGGCCGACTTGCTTCAGCAGCAGGGTCAGTGCGCCATTGAAACCGAGCAGGATGATGAAGGCGAACGCCAGCGGCACCCCGGCAAAGTTGCTGGTCATGTTGGCGAAGGCGCTGACGAAGTCGCGCAGTTTCGAGTCCACCTGGCGCAGCGAGTAGGCGCCGAGGGTGGCGATGACGATGCCGAACAGGCTCGACCAGAAGCTGATCTCCAGGCTGCGTTGCAGGGCTTGCAGGTAGAACTTCGAGCTGAAGACCTTGCTGAAGTTTTCGACGCCCCAGCCGGCTTCCGATTGCACGCTGTTGATCGCCACCCAGACCAGCGGGGCGACCTGGAAGATGACGAAGAACACGGCGAACGGCAGCAGGCAGAGCAGGGCCAGATAGCGGCCACGGTTCACTTGAGCAACTCCCGGCACACCGTTTTGTCGTGCGCGGCACCCAGCAGTTCACAGATGGTCCCGCACAGCTCGGTCTGCAGCGGCTTGGCCGCCGGGTCCAGGCTGAAGGCGTCGCCAAAGACGAACAGCGGCACTTCGCGCTCTTCGGTCAGCAGCCCATTGTGCGAGCGGTCATTGTTCATGCCGTGGTCGGCGGTGACCAGCACCTGGTAACCCTCTTCCAGCCAGCCTGGCAGGTAGTCGGCCAGCAGGATGTCAGCACTGCGTGCGGCGTTGCGGTACTGGCTGCTGTCCAGGCCGTGGCGGTGGCCGACGTCGTCGATGCTCATCGGGTGCACCAACAGGAAGTTGGGGGCGTGGCGGCGGCGCAGGTATTCACCGTCGGCCAGCAGGTGCGAATCGGGGTAGCGGTCGTCCCAGTAGAACAACCCATGCTGGATCGGCAGTTTCGGCGCGTGGGTGTGGCGGTCGCGCTGCGGGTCGAAGGGTGAGCGGTTATACAGCTCGCTCATCCAGTGATAGGCCGCTGCTGCGGTGCCCAGATTGGCCTCGCGGGCGTAGTGGAACACACTGCGCTGGTTGGACAGGCGGTTGACGTTGTTGTGCACGATGCCGCTGTCGATGGGGGGCACGCCGGTGAGGATGCACTCGTACAGCGGCCGCGACAGCGACGGCAGTTCGCATTCCACGCGGTACAGCGCGGCGCGGTCGGCCTCGACGTAGGCGTGCAAGTGGCCCATGGCATGGTGGGCGACCTGGTAGTTGAGACCGTCCAGCAGGACCAGGATGACATTGTGTTGCATGGTGGCTCCAGTCATAAACCGCGTTGGCTTCTTCGCGGATTTACCCGCGAAGAAGCCGGATCAGGCACTACAAAAGCTCGCCTTTTACTCCATCTCGATGATCACTTGCTCCTGCCACATCTGCGGCAGTTTCTTCGAGGTGGCTTCCCAGGCTTCGGCATTCTTGATCGGCTGAGCCGCCTTGTACTGCTCGTTCGGCAGCAACTTGGCTTGCACATCCGCCGGCAGCGTCAGGTGCTCGGCACGGATCGGCCGGGCATGCCCCTTGGCCAGGTTGATCTGCCCGGCATCGCTGAAGATGTATTCACGCGTCAGCTTGGCTGCATTGGGGTGCTTGGCGTACTTGTTGATGATGGTGGTATAGCCGGAGATCACCGTACCGTCCGACGGGATCAGCACTTCGAAACGCTTGGGGTCGATCTGCTCGCGGTAGCTCAGGCCGTTGAAGTCCCACACCACGCCGACCTCGACCTCGCCCTTCTCGATGGTCTGGATGGTCGGGTTGGCCAGCGACAGGCGCTTCTGCTGGGCCAGTTTGGTGAACAGCTGCAGGCCCGGGGCCACGTTGGTTTCGTCGCCCTTATAGGCAATGGCCGCCGCCAGTACACCGTTGGCAGCCTGTGCGGCGGTGCCGACGTCACCGATGGCCACCTTGTACTTGCCTTTTTCCAGGTCATGCCAGGAGGTTGGGCGTTCGCCTTCCTTCACCAGGTCCTTGTTGATGATGAACGCAATGGTGCCGGTATAGGCCAGCGCCCAGTGGCCGTCCTTGTCTTTGGCCCACTCCGGTACCTGGTCCCAGGTGCTGGGCTTGTACGGCTGGCTGACGCCCTTGGTCACGGCGATGGGGCCGAAGGCGGCACCCACGTCGCCGATGTCGGCGCTGGCGTTGTCCTTCTCGGCTTCGAACTTGGCGATTTCCTGCGCCGAGCTCATGTCGGTGTCGCTGTGCTTGAGGCCGTACTTGCTGGCCAGGTCTTCCCAGGTGCCTTTCCAGTTGGCCCAGGCATCGGGCATGCCCACGCTGTTGACGGTGCCTTCCTTGCGGGCGGCGTCTTCCAGGGCCTTGAGGTCCGCGGCCATGGCCGAGGTGCAGAACGCGATGGCCGAACCGAGCAGTGACGCCATGAACAACTTTTTCATCCGTAGCTCCTTGGGTGGGTGCCTTTTTACGATCGTTGTTATGAGTGAAGCCGTTGCCTGGAACCTTTGGTCTAGGTCAGCAAACCTTGAGCCAAGGTAGGCCGCTTGCGTGACAGTTTGATGTAGGGAAGGGCGCGTTCAGCGTGTCAAAGGCCCTTGGCTCTACAGCGTAGACCATGGTGACCCCCCGGTTTTGCTGGGCTGGCCCGATTCTGGCAACAGCACGGTTGCAGCGTTGTCACGGGATGTTCATCAGCCCTGCCTAGGCTTGCACTATTCTCCAAGTGCCCTGTTCTGGGGCTGGACTAGTCCAGATAGGTAACCTTTGATGCAGTCGATGCCACCGCGTGCGGTAACAGCCATCTGCCATGCCCTGCAGGAGCAGATCGAGCACGGCCTGCTGGCCCCGGGGGGCAAGCTGCCGGCCGAGCGCAAACTCAGTGAGGTGTTCGACACGACGCGGATCACCCTGCGTGAGGCACTGGCGCAGCTGGAGGCCCAAGGCCTGATCTACCGTGAAGAACGCCGCGGCTGGTTCGTTGCGCCCGAGCGGCTGACCTACGACCTGATCGAACGCAGTCACTTCCATGCCATGGTGCGCGACCAGGGGCGGGTGGCCAGTACCGAGCTGCTGTCGGCGCGCTTGCAGCCAGCCTCGGCGGCCATCTGTGCACGCTTGCAGCTTCCGGCCTTGTCCAGTGTGGTGCGTATCTGCCGGTTACGGCGGATCGATGGGCGGGCGGTGCTGTATGCCGAGCATTACCTCAACCCCCGTTACTTTCCGGGGATTCTCGAACAGGACCTGGCGCAATCGCTTACCGAGATATATGGGCGGGTGTATGGCATCCGGTACGGGCAGGTGTGCTTCGAGATCCTGCCGACGGCGTTGCCGGTGGAGGCGGCGGGGGCGTTGAAGGTGTCGACGGGCAGCCCGGGGCTGCACATCACCCGCGTCAACAGCGACCAGCATGGGCATCTGATCGACTGTGACCTGGAGTATTGGCGGCATGATGCCATCCGCATTCGTGCCGTGGTGGGGTAGGCCCTAGCTGGAGGCGCCTGATTGCGCCATTCCACCACCACCCGCAGTCACCACCTGTACCGACAACCGTGGTGTCGCCAAGTCCAGCCCTGCCTCATCCAGCTGCCGCTTCAGCGCCAGGTTGAAGGCCCGCGACACTTCCCACTGCTTGATCGGCGCCGTCTTGAACCGCGCCCGCAAGATCGCCGACCCCGACTCGAAACTCTCCACCCCTTGCAGTTCCAGTGGCGACCAGATGTTGCGGCGCATCAGCGGGTCATTGCGCAGTTTTTGCCCCACTTCCCGAATCAGCGTGATCGCCTGGTCGATGTTCATGCTGTGCGGAATCGCCACGCGGAAAATCGCATAGCCAAACTCCCGCGAGTAGTTCTTGATGCTCTTGATCTCGCTGAACGGGATGGTATGCACGATGCCGTCAATGTCCCGCAGGCGCACGGTACGAATGGTCAGCCCCTCCACCGTGCCCAGGTGCCCGCCCACGTCCACGTAGTCGTCGATGGCCAGCGAGTCCTCGATGATGATGAACAGCCCGGTGATCAGGTCCGCCACCAGCGACTGTGCGCCAAAACCGATGGCCAGGCCGATCACACCGGCACCGGCCAGGAGCGGGGTGACGTTCATGCCCATGTTGGCCAGGGCGACGATCACCGCGATGATGAAGATGATCACGAACATCACGTTGCGGATCAACGGCATCATGGTTTGCGCACGGGCGTTGGCCAGGCCCCGGCGCGAGCGCACCAGGGCATGGTGCACGGCGGTGTCGGCAAGGATCCACACCAGCCAGGCGACGATCAGTGTGCCGGCAAGGCCCAGCAGGCGCAGGCTGATGTCGTGGCCATCGCCCTCTGCGAAGCTGATCATCGACAGGCCCCACACGCGCAGGCCCAGCTCGATGAATACCAGCCAGATGAACAGGTGTACCAGCAGGTAGCCAAAGTTGCGCAGGCGCTCGGCATACACGGCCTGGCGCTTGTTGGCACGTTTGGGGTTGGCCGCATGGCGGCGTACCAGGCCGTTCAGCACCATGCACACCACCACCAGTACCGTGCACATCAGTGACTGGCGCAGGGCGGTGCTGGTGTCGCCCGCCGAGACGAAGGTGGCGAACAGCGAAATGGCCACCAGAATCAGTGCCGGAATGAACCAGAAGCTGCCGAGAATCTCGATGGTGTCGCTCAGGGTGCGCCGGGTCAGGCGCCGCGACAGCGGCTGGTTGCGGATCAGGTGGGCGATGGGGCGGCGAAAGCGCAGGATGAACAGCCCGGTGCACAGCGCAGCGGTGACGTTGGCCAAGGTGGCCAAGGCATGGGCCAGGTGGGTACCCAGTGCAACCAGCATGCGCGGGTCGCTCATGGCCTCGCCAAACGCAGCGAAGCTGCCGATCAGCCACAACGGGCGGAACGCCTGGCGCCGCAGGATGTGCAGGGCGCGGTGGCGGTGCGGGCCGTCCAGCAGCGAAAAGGCGATGACGCAGATGGCCGAGAAGCAAGTGCCCACGACCAGCGCGTAGGCCAGCACCATGGCCAGCGATTTGCCCAGCGACGGCGGCAGCACGAAGCTCAGGTAAACGGTGAATACCAGCGCCACCAGCCATGGGCCGAGCTTGCGCAAGGCAAAGCGCACCAGGTCCCAGGTGCGCGGGTGCTGCGGCAGTTCTTCGCTCAGGCCAAAGCGCAGGCGTATCCGGTGGCCGACCCAGTTGAAGGCATAGGCCAGCACACTCCACACGGCAATGACGGCGGCAAAGCCGAACAGGATGGCTGGCCACTGGTGCACCGGCACCATCAGTTCGGTCAGTTCCGCCTGGGCCTGTTCGATTTCCGCCGCCCAGCGGTGGAACGGGCTGGCGTCGCCGCTGAACTGTTTTTCGAAGTCATGCAGGGCGCCGCCGATCAGCCCGAGTACGCCCTGTTCGACGCTGGGTTGCGACTGCCTGGTCGCGTCGCGCAGCTTTTTCAGGTCGGCCAGCAGCTTGGCCCGCTGTTGGTCGTTTTCGAGGTTCTTGATCACCTCGTCCAGCGACTTGCCCAGCGGCTCGGTGGCCTCCGGTTGCGCAGGCGCACTGCCACCCAGCAGGCCAGGCAGGCCCGCCGCCTGTACCGGGGTGATGAACAGCAACAGCAGCAGGAACAGGTAACGCAGGAGGGCAGGCACTGGCAAATCTACCTCAGGTCAAACGATTGACCGAGTGTAGAGGTTTATGACGGCAGTTTCTCAAGGATCTTCCAGCAGGTGAGGCCGAAGATACCCAAGGTGCCGATCCACATCATCAGTACGCCGATATTGCGTTCGCGCATGCTGAAGCCGATGGTCAGCAGCATCAGGAACAGGAACACCGGCACGAACAGGGACAGAAACGGGGACATGGACAGCAATCCTTTTGCAATGGGGCCATGTATCAAGCATAGCGCTTGGCAAGCGAGGCGGGATTGACCTTGAGCAGGTCCGGCCCTTTCGCGGCTAAACCCGCGAAGAGGCCGGACCTGTGTACATCAAGGCAACTCGCGGCTACGGTAGAAGGCAGTCAGCACCTTCACCAGGTGCGCCAGGTCATGGCTGCCGCACAGTTCACGAATCGAATGCATGGCAAAGGTCGGTAGCCCGATGTCCACCGTGCGCACACCCAGGTGGCTGGCGGTAATCGGCCCGATGGTCGAACCACAGCCCATGTCGCTGCGCACCACAAAGCTCTGCACCGGCACTTCCTCGGCCATGCACAGGTGGCGGAAGAACCCGGCGGTTTCGCTGTTGGTGGCGTAGCGCTGGTTGTTGTTCACCTTGATCACAGGCCCAGCGTTCAGCTTGGGCCCGTGGTTGCCGTCGTGCTTGTCGGCGTAGTTGGGGTGCACGCCGTGGGCGTTGTCCGCCGACACCATCAGCGAGCGCTGAATGGTGCGCACGTAGGCGTCGCCATCCGGCAGCAGGCGCTGCAGGGTCTGCTCCAGCATCGGGCCATCGGCGCCGCAGGCCGAGCAGCTGCCGACTTCTTCGTGGTCGTTGCACACCAGCACGCAGGTTTCATCACTGTCGGCGGCCAGCAAGGCTTGCAGGCCGGCGTAGCACGACAGCAGGTTGTCCAGGCGGGCGCCGGCGATGAAGTCGCCGTTCAGGCCGACCAGTGCAGCATCCTGGGTGTCGTAGAAGCTCAGCTCGTAATCCAGCACTACGTCGGCGATCAGCTCGTGCTCGCGGGCCAGTTGCTCGGTGAGCAGGGCGCGGAAGTCGATGCGCTCGTCTCCGGCCACCTGGGCGAGGATGGGCGGTAGCTCGTTCTGCGGGTTGATCGCCCAGCCTTCATTGGCGGTGCGGTTCAGGTGAATGGCCAGGTTGGGGATGATCGCGATCGGCAGCTTGAAGTCGATCAGCTGGCTTTCAACCTTGCCGTCACGGCGGTAGGTAACGCGCCCGGCCAGCGACAGGTCGCGGTCGAACCACGGCGCCAGCAGGGCACCGCCATACACCTCGACACCCAGTTGCAGGAAGCCCTGGCGCTGAAGCTCGGGCTGCGGTTTCACCCGCAGGCACGGGCTGTCGGTGTGGGCGCCGACCATACGGATGCCGTTCAGCAGGGGGGCTTGCTTGCCCAGCTTGATGGCGATGATCGAGGAGTCGTTACGGGTGACGTAATAGCGGCCGCCAGGCACGGTGGCCCAGCTGTCACGCTCGTCCAGGCGCTGGTAGCCGGCCGCTTCCAGGCGCTGGGCCAGGCTGGCGGTGGCGTGGAAGGGCGTGGGGGAGGCCTTGAGGAAGTCGATAAGGCCAGAATTCAGTGCGTCGCGCATAGCTCACTCCAGACAGCAGTGGCGCGAGTTTAGCGTATTAAGTCGACAAATTGTGTCTGCCTCCTCGCGGGCTCGCCCGCGAAGAGGCAGGTGCAGCCACGCAGAAATCAGAAAGGTGCAGGGCACTCGAACTTCAACCGCTCCCCGGACACCGGGTGGGTGAAGCTCAGCATCGAGGCATGCAGGCACAGCCGCTCATGTGCCGCCAGTGCTTCGGGGTTGGCATACAGCCGGTCACCCAGCAGCGGATGCCCGATCGACAGCATGTGCACGCGCAACTGGTGCGAACGCCCGGTAATCGGCGTCAATTCCACCCGGCAGTAATCACCACAGCGCTCGACGATGCGCCAGAAAGTCAGCGCATGCTTGCCCTGCTCGTGGTCCACCACATGCCGTGGCTTGGTTGGCGGGTCGTAGCGCAGTGGCAGGTCGATGCTGCCGCTGTCCAGCGCCGGTTGGCCCCAGCACAACGCGGTGTAGGCCTTTTCGGTTTCGCGGTCGTGAAACTGGCGGGACAGCTCGCGGTGGCTGTCGGCATCGCGGGCCAGCAGGATGATGCCGGAGGTTTCCCAGTCCAGGCGGTGCACGATCAGTGCATCGGGGTAGCCGTTTTCCTGCAGGCGGGTGATCAGGCAGTCCTTGTTGTCTTCGGCGCGGCCGGGCACCGACAGCAGCAGGGTCGGTTTGTTGATGACCAGGATGGCGGCGTCTTCGTGCAGGATCTGGATGTTGGACAGCGGCATTGCTTGGTCTCTATTAAATCGGGAGAAAAAAGCGGGGCCGCTTTGCGGCCCATTCGCGGCACAAGGCCGCTCCTACAGGGGAACGCGATCCCTTGTAGGAGCGGCCTTGTGCCGCGAATGGGCTGCGAAGCAGCCCCGGCTTTCAGCCAGATCAGCGATCCGGCAGGGTGATGTTCAGCTCCAGAATCGAGCAGCTGCCCTGGTTTTCCAGCTCGATATGCACATCATCGTTGCCGATGTTCACATACTTGCGGATGACTTCCAGCAGTTCTTTCTGCAGCGCCGGCAGGTAATCCGGTTCGCTGCGTTGGCCGCGCTCGTGCGCCACGATGATCTGTAGACGCTCTTTCGCTACCGACGCGCTGGTCTGTTTCTGTCTGCCACGAAAGAAGTCAAAAAGGTTCATGGTTTACTTGCCTCCAAACAGGCGCGCGAAGAATCCTTGCTTCGGCACTTCGATGAACCGCAGGGGCTTCTCTTTGCCCAGCAGACGGTCGACGGTATCGCTGTAGGCCTGGCCGGCATCGCTCTGGTCGTCGAGGATGACCGGGATACCCTGGTTGGAAGCCTTCAGCACGGCCTGGGACTCGGGGATCACGCCCTTGAGCTTGATCGCCAGGATTTCTTCGACGTCGGCGATGCTCAGCATTTCGCCCTTTTCCACACGCTCGGGGTGGTAGCGGGTGATCAGCAGGTGTTCCTTGATCGGCTCTTCGCCGTTTTCGGAGCGGCGCGACTTGCTCGACAGGATGCCCAGCATGCGGTCGGAGTCACGTACCGAGGACACTTCCGGGTTGGTGACCACGATGGCTTCGTCGGCGAAGTACATGGCCAGGTGCGCGCCTTTTTCGATACCGGCTGGCGAGTCGCAGATGACGAATTCGAAGTCTTTCTTCAGCTCCATCAGCACCTTTTCAACGCCTTCCTGGGTCAGCGCGTCCTTGTCACGGGTCTGGCTGGCGGCCAGCACGTACAGGTTCTCGAGGCGCTTGTCCTTGATCAGGGCCTGTTGCAGGTTGGCTTCGCCGTTGACCACGTTGACGAAGTCGTACACCACGCGGCGCTCGCAGCCCATGATCAGGTCGAGGTTACGCAGGCCCACGTCGAAGTCGACGATGACGGTCTTGTGGCCACGCAGTGCGAGGCCGGTACCAATGGCGGCGCTGGTGGTGGTCTTGCCCACACCCCCCTTGCCGGAAGTAACCACGAGAATCTTGGCCAAGGTGTTTCACCCCTAAAATAGTCGGGACACGGGTCCCTGCAAATAACTGAAATAGCTTAAATAACGGCAACGGTAAAAAAGTTGCTCTAAAAATGCTGGCAAGTATCCGTTAAAGACGGGTGATGTTCAACACGTCACCAGACAGGCTGACTTGCACGCCGGTGCCCCACAGCGGGTCGCGGCGCAGGTCTTCGCAGACCTTGTACTGGCCGGCGATCGAGACCATTTCGGCGGTCATCTGCTGGCAGAAGATACGCGCCTTGGTGTTACCTTTGATGCCGGCCAGGGCGCGGCCGCGCATGGCGCCGTACACATGGATGTTGCCATCGGCCAGAAGTTCCGCACCCGGGCTGACCGAAGCGGTAACGATCAGATCGCCACCTTGGGCGTAGATCTGCTGGCCGCCGCGTACCGGCGAGGTAATGATGCGGGTCGGGCGCACTTCGGGTTCCGGTGCCGGTGGTGGTGCCGGGGCCGGCTCGGGCTTCCTGACCACCTCGGGCTCTGGCTCCAGTGGCCGCTCGCGGGCGCCGGAAGGCGGCAGTACCGGCAGGTCGATGGCGATGGCGGCGGCGATGTCCTCGATGCGGTTGGCGCGGATGGCCAGGGTACGCAAGCCGTGGTGGCGGCAGATCCGCATCAAGCCGGGCAGGTCGATTGCCCCTTCGTCGGCTGGCAGTTTGTCCAGCGCCAGCACCAGCGGCGTGTTGCTGAAGAAATTCGGTGCCTGGGCGACTTTGGCCGCCAGCTGGCGGTCGAGGGCTTCAAGGTCATTGCGCGCCAGTTCCAGTACGGTAATGGCGAGCATGCTGCCCTTGAGCTGGAACACGGAGGCGGTGTCGGGTGTGTGGTTTGGGCTCATGGTCTGCATAGACGGCTTGTTGCGAAAAAAGTGCCCTGACTTATAACGAGAACACCGGTTGCCCGCAACATGCACTGATCCGTTGTAGAATGCGCGGCCTTTGTCTTTCCGGATGCTTCAATGGAACGCCCGCGTTTTTGTCCCTATTACCTTCACCCCAAGTTCTGGGGCCTGTGGCTGGGCCTGGGCCTGCTGTGGCTGGTGGTCCAGTTGCCGTACCGGGTGCTGTTGAAAATCGGTGCCGGGTTGGGTGCCGTGATGTATCACTTTGCCGGTGAGCGTCGGCGCATTGCCGCACGCAACCTGGAGCTGTGTTTCCCGGAGCTGTCGGTCGACGAACGGCAGCGTTTGCTCAAGGCCAATTTTGCGTCCACCGGTATCGCCTTCTTCGAAATGGCCATGAGCTGGTGGTGGCCCAAGGCCAGGCTGGCGCGCCTGGCCCATGTCGAAGGGCTGGAGCATCTGCAGGCCGCCCAGCAGGCGGGGCAGGGCGCCATTCTGATGGCGGTGCACTTCACCACGCTGGAAATCGGCGCGGCGCTGCTGGGCCAGCAGCACACCATCGACGGTATGTACCGCGAACATGGCAATGCGCTGTTCGACTTCATCCAGCGCAGTGGGCGTGAGCGGCATAACCTCGACTCGCTGGCGGTGGAGCGCGAGGACGTGCGCGGCATGCTCAAGCTGCTGCGTTCGGGCCGCGCGATCTGGTACGCACCGGATCAGGACTACGGCGCCAAGCAAAGCATTTTCGTGCCGCTGTTCGGTATCCCGGCAGCGACGGTAACCGCCACTACCAAGTTTGCCCGGCTGGGCAAGGCGCAGGTGATTCCGTTCACCCAGAGGCGCCTGGAGGATGGCAGCGGCTATCGGCTGGTGATCCACCCGCCATTGGAAGACTTCCCTGGCGAGAGTGAAGAGGCTGATTGCCTGCGCATCAACCAGTGGGTTGAAAGTGTGTTGCGCGAGTGCCCTGAGCAATACTTGTGGGCGCACCGCCGGTTCAAGTCGCGGCCTGAGGGTGCGCCGCGGTTGTATGACAAGAAAAAGCGCTGAAAACAGCTGAACCAGGAAGGATGCCATGGCCCCACCTCCGGTAACCGGTCTTATCCTTTCTGGCGGTGGCGCCCGCGCTGCCTATCAGGTCGGCGTACTGGCCGGCGTCGCCGAGTTGCTGCCTGCCGGTGCGCACAACCCCTTTCCGGTCATCGTCGGCACGTCTGCCGGGGCCATCAACGCGGTTACCCTGGCCAGCGGTGCCACTCACTTCAACGATGCGGTGCAACGGCTTACCACCTTCTGGCAGAACTTTCGCAGCCACCAGGTCATTCGCAGCGACTGGCCCGGCGTGGTGCGCCAGGCCAGTCGCTTCGTTGGCCACAACCTGCTAGGTATTGGTGGCCCGGCACCCGTGGCGCTGCTGGACAGCAGTCCATTGCGAGGCTTGCTGGAAGCACACCTGAACCTGGACGGCATTGGCCATTCCCTGGTCGCCGGGCAGTTGCGCGCCGTGGCAATCACGGCCTTTGGCTACGAGTCTGGTCAGGCGGTCACCTTCTACCAGGGCCGTGGCAGCATCGAGGCCTGGCTGCGCCATCGCCGCATCGGCCTACCCACGCAGCTGACCATCGACCACCTGCTGGCCAGCGCGGCAATTCCGCTGCTGTTTGCCCCGGTGCAACTGGGCGATGAGTTTTACGGCGACGGCGCAGTACGCCAGTCGGCGCCTATCAGCCCGGCCTTGCACCTGGGCGCCAGCCGGGTGCTGGTGGTCGGGGTCAGCGGCAACCCGCAGCGGCCGGCACCACCGTTGCCGACCCAGCGGGTGTTCAGCGGGCAGCAGCCGAGCCTGGCACAGATTGGCGGGCACATGCTCAACAGCACGTTCATTGATAGCCTGGAAGACGATATCGAACTGCTGCAGCGGCTCAACCACCTCAGCCGGCTGTTGCCGGCGCACCTGGACGCCCGTCGCCTGGGGCTGGCGCCGATCGATGTACTGGTGGTGGCGCCCAGCCAGCCGCTGGACGAGATTGCCGCGCGGCACCGGCGTGAGCTGCCGGCGGCGTTGCGCTTGTTCCTGCGTGGGCCGGGGGCGACGCGGACCAGCGGGGCGGGGGTGTTGAGCTATTTGCTGTTCGAGGCGAGCTATTGCAGTGAGCTGATCGAGCTGGGGCGGCGGGATGCTCTGGCCAAGAAGCGGGAGTTGTGTCAGTTCCTGGGGGTTTGATGTTGCCTGCACTGGCCCTTTCGCAAGTGAACCCGCGAAAGGGCCGGCACAGGTTCACTCGGCTATCTGCAACTTGCGCGCCTGGGTATACACATACCGCACCTTTTCATACTCGAACGGCGAGTTCAGCTGCCCATAGCGGAATTTGGTGGTATAGCGCTTGTCCACCACCTGCAAGGCAAAGATTTCCGGGTGGTCGGTGCTGGCTTCGGCCATATTCAGGTAGTTGATGGCCTGCTCGCCCGCATAGTCAACCACCAGCCCGGTGGTATCGCGCAGGTTCGATGGCCCCAGCACCGGCAGCATCAGGTACGGCCCGTCTTGCACACCATAGAACCCCAGGGTCTGGCCGAAGTCTTCGCTCTGG
The DNA here is from genome assembly GCF_014192825.1 of Pseudomonas sp. OG7. Lineage (NCBI taxonomy): Bacteria > Pseudomonadati > Pseudomonadota > Gammaproteobacteria > Pseudomonadales > Pseudomonadaceae > Pseudomonas > Pseudomonas sp. OG7. The sequence goes on from NZ_JACHYK010000004.1 coordinate 134,508, forward strand.
CGCGGCAGGCCCATGCTGGTCGCCGGGTCCCATAGCCCACCCACACCAATGATGGTGTTGAACATCAGCCGCGCCGTGATCTCCGCCGAACGCTTGGCTTTCAGCTGCAGTACGCTGTTGAACAGGTTCGGCACATCACCGATGTTGTTGAAGAAGTTGCTCACCCCGGTACGCACGAAGCGCGGGGTGACGTACTGGTAGCCACTCACCAGCGGCAGCAGCACCCATTGGTCCAGGCGGTAGTTGAAGTGGTAGATGCGCCGGTTGATCGACTCCAGCGGGTCGTACACGTTCAGCGCCTCCAGGGTAGAGCGCTCGAACTCGCGCTGGTCCAGCCCGGGGTTGAATTTCAACTCGCGCAGCGGGTCGAGAAAGCCGTCTGCTTCGGGCGCCAGCGGTGTGGCAGTCACCTGAGGGTCGGCTTCGACCACGCTGGCCCGTGGGGCGGTTTCGGCGGCCAGCGCGTGGCCGGCGGCAAGCAGGGCAGTGGCGAAGAGGAGTTTGTTAACCACGGAAGAACTCCAGCATGGCGTCACTGTTGACGCGGTAATTGAGGTTGCCGCAATGGCCGCCATGGGGATAAAGGGTCAGCCGGTCACCAAACACCTTGCGCAGGAAGCCGATATCGCCGGGGCCAAGGATGACGTCGTCAGCGTTGTGCATCACGGCAATCTTGTCGCTGCTGCGCAGGTAGTCTTCCAGGGCATACAGGCTTACCTGATTGACCAGTTGCAGGATGCTGTTGCCGTCGGTGCGGGCGCGCCACATGGGGATCACCTGCTCGGTCATGTAGCAGTCGAAGTCGCACTGCAGGGCACGTTTGAAGAACGGCGTGAGGCTACTGCCCTCGGTGATCGGGAACTTCGGCGGAATGATCAGGCCGCGGCGGTTGATCAGGTCGGAGGTAAAGGCAATGTCGGCCGCCGAGAAGCGGAACGAGGTGCCGATCAGCATGGCCATCTGTTCATTGGACAAGTGCTGGCGCGACTGCTGGAAGTCGTACAGCAGGGCGTCATTGAGGTCGATGTAGCCCTTGTCCTGGAAGTAGCGCGTGAGCTTCTGCAACATCAGCTCGTAGAAGGTGGTGCTGCGGTCGATGCCCTTGACCTGGGTTTGCACCAGCTTGTCCAGGTTGTTGATCGAGGTGTACAGGTTGACCGGTGGGTTCAACAGCAGCACGCGCTTGAAGTTGAAGCTGCGGCGGGTTTCGTCCAGGTGGCTGACGAAGGCCGCATCCAGCGCACCCAGGCTATAGCCGGTGAGGTAGAAGTCACTGACTGGCAGGCGCGGGTGCTGCGCGCGCACGGCTTGCATCACCCGGTACATGTCTTCGGCGTCGTCCTTGCTGACACCGGGGGTGGCAAAGCGCGAAGCGGCGCTCATGAAGTCGTAGCTGGTGGGCGACGACAATTGCACTACGTGGAAACCGGCCTGGTAGAACAGCTTTTTCAGGTATTCGTTGATGCTGCTGGTGTACGGTGCGCCGGTGCCCGCGATGATGAAGATCAGCGGCGCCTCGCGGTCCTGGCGGGCCAGGCGGTACTTGAGTTTTTTCACTGCCCAGAAGTTGTCGGGCAGGGTGAACTCGCGCTCCGGGCGCAGGTTGAGGCTGTAGTCGGACTGGTTGATTTCGTCGTCGCTGGGCAGGGTAGGGCGCTGGTCCGGCGGCGTGGTGGCGATGGTGGCCTCGAACGGGTTGGTCAAAGGGAAGCCGTAGCTGGCGGCGTCGATATCCCGCGCCGAAGCGGCCGCAGCCATGAGCAGGCTGCCGAGCAGGGCAGCGAGGCGCAAAGATCGAAGCATGTAGTCCCCCAAAAGAACGCAAGGTCGAGCGGTGTGCAGGCTAGGACCACATCAACGCGGGCAAAGTTGCCTGGCGCGGTGGCCTTTGGTGTGCCTGTTATCTGCAACATAGCTGCAGGGTTGTGATTTTGCCTTACATCGGGGCATAAGCGATCATGGATGCTTTCGATTACCGCTATTGGAGAACGGGATGTCTCGTACGCTGCCGGCTGCGCTGCTTGTGCTGTTTCTTGGGCTGTGGCTTGCAGCCAGTTATGGCGTGCGTTACGGCTTGATGGAGGACGGGCAGTGGGTGGGGTTGTGCACGACACCCGCGGCGTACTGGCAGTGTGAGGTCCGGTCGTTGTTGGGGTTGGGCATTCACCATCAGGTGATGGCCTGGTCTGGGCTGGGCCTTGCGCTGTTGGCGCAGGTGGTGACCGGCCGCACCGGCGGGTGGCTGGCGGTGCTGGCCTTGGTTTTTGCGGTACCAGCGCTGGTGCTGTATACCGCCAGCATTGCGGTGTTTGCGCTGGTCCTGGCGGGGTTGCGGTTGGTTCGGTAATTGCGGTGGGGCTCAAAGGTGCATGCCTTGGGTACTGGGGTTGGGGCGGCGCTCGATCTGCGCGCCCCCTCAACAATCAAGCCGGACGCAGCCGCAAGCTGCGCCACAAAGCCGCGGTCATTAGCACGCTCACCACCGCCCAACCCCAAGCCTGCTGGTTCTCCAGCCCTTCCACGAACAACTGCGGCGCCACCCCGGCCCCGACAATGAACGCCAGCAACGCCACCTCTGCCCGCCGTGCCCGCACCGGCCACAGCACATACACCAGCGCCGGCAACGCCAGCGCCGCACTGGGGAAGCTGCGGTAGCGAGGGTCGAACACCATCGCCAGCATGCTCACCGCTGCGGCGAAGCCCGCCGCCAGCAACAGCCAGCCTGCCCGTGCCTGCAGCCAGGCGAACAGGCGCTCGCGCCAACCGGCCCGCTGCGCCAAGGCCAGCAGCGCGTGGGCCAGCACCAGCAGGTTCAACCCGGCCAGCGCCACCGCCCATACCCACTCCCCGGCAAAGCGCGCATGGGTGCGCATCAGCTCACCCCACAACCCCAGGCATCCGGTGCCAAACGCTGCCAGCAATGGCAGCAGCAAGGCTGCCTGAACCGTTGCGGGGCGCCCGGCAAGTAACAGCATGGCCAGCATCGACAATGCACTGGCCAGCAACCACTGCGGCCAGTAATGCAGGTTGCTCACCGGCCCCTCCAGCACGCCCTTGTCCTGCCGGTCTGCATCGTAAAGCCCCCAGTAACCGCCGACGGCCCCCTCGTTGGCACGTTTCCAGGGTTGGTCGAATGCTTCGATCAGGTTGTAGCGCCAGCCGTTGCTCTCAGCCATGGCCACAAAACCGCGAATGAAACGCGCCTCGTTGACCCGGCTGGGCACTGCGGTTTCGCGCTGGCGGCCTTCGCTGGGCCAGCCGGTTTCGCCGATCAGGATGTCTTTGGGTGCGAAGCGTGTGCCGAACACCCTGCGCACATCGGCCACATGGGCCAAGGCTTCGTCGATACCGCGAGGGTCGTCTTCCCAGTAGGGCAAGAGGTGGATAGTCAAGAAGTCCACCTGCGGCGCTACCTGCGGGTGCTGCAGCCAGAACTCCCATACATCCGCGTAGGTCACCGGCACCTTCACCTGGCTCTTCACACGGGCGATCAGCGTGGCCAGGTGTGCGCCGGTCACCTCTTTGCGCAGCAAGGTTTCGTTGCCGACGATCACCGCGCTGACCACATCCGGGTTGGCGTTGGCGGTGGCAATCAGCAGGTCGATTTCCCTGTCGGTATCGGCCGGGTGGGCGTTAACCCAGGCACCGAGCATCACTTTCAGGCCATGCTTGCGCGCCAGCGCGGGGATTGCCTCAAGACCGGTCATGGAATAGGTACGGATGCACTGGAATCGCTCAGCCAGCAAAGCAAGGTCGGCGTCCATCCGCGCCGGGCGCAGGCGAAACGGCTGGTCGTAGGGCGATTGGTCCTTGTCGAACGGCGTGTAGGACGCGCATTGCAACTTGTGCGACGGGCTGGCCGCATCCGGCAGGTGAACCGGCTTGCCAAGCCCGTACCAGAGCCCTGCAAGCCCGAGCAGGGCCAACAGGCAGGCAAGCAGGTACAACGGCAACAGCAGGCGGGCAGAGCTGGGCATCGGGCGGTCCATCGTCAGGCGCAAAAGGGTAGATAGTAGCCCGGCGCCAAAGCTTTGGCATGCAAGGATCGCGCAGGTCGGCGTAAGCCGATGGCGCTAATGGCACAGTGCTGTCGCATATGGGGCGGGTACAGGTCGCAGCTGGATCAGGTCGCCCGGTGTTGCAGGCAGATGATGCAATCTCCTAGACCTGACGAGGGGATGCTTTGATGGCTGCGATAAAAAGAATGCGACGTTTACTGGGTGTGGGCACCGCCCTGGTAATGGCCATGAGCGCTGCACAGGCAATGGCCAAAGAAGTAAGCATCGGTTACGTGGATGGGTGGGCCGACAGCGTGGCCACCACCAACGTGGCTGCAGAAGTGATCAAGCAGAAGCTCGGCTACGACGTGAAGTTGCAGGCCGTGGCCACGGGCATCATGTGGCAGGGTGTGGCAACCGGCAAGCTCGATGCCATGTTGTCGGCCTGGTTGCCCGTCACCCATGGCGAGTACTGGGCCAAGAACAAGGACAACGTGGTCGACTACGGCCCTAACTTCAAGGACGCCAAGATCGGCCTGATCGTGCCCGAGTACGTCAAGGCGTTGAGCATTGCCGACCTCAAGACCGACAGCAGCTTCAAGCAGAAGATTGTCGGCATCGACGCCGGCTCCGGCGTAATGCTCAAGACCGACCAGGCCATCAAGGACTACGACCTGACTGGCTACAAGCTGCAGGCAAGCTCCGGCGCGGCCATGACCGCAGAGCTGGGCCGTGCCTATGCCAAGCAGCAGTCGATTGCGGTCACTGGCTGGGTACCGCACTGGATGTTCGCCAAGTGGAAGCTGAAGTTCCTCGAAGACCCGAAAGGCGTGTATGGCGCGGCGGAAACCGTGAACAGCATCGGCAGCAAGGAACTGGCGACCAAGGCGCCGGAAGTGGCGGAGTTCCTGAAGAAGTTCAACTGGCAGTCCAAAGACGAGATTGGCGAGGTGATGCTGGCGATCCAGGAAGGGGCCAAGCCTGAAGCAGCGGCCAAGGATTGGGTGGCCAAGCACCCTGATCGCGTGAAGGAGTGGACTGGCAAGTAAATGCGCTTGGCGTTGTACTTTCAGCGCCTGTGAGATCGAGCGCCGCGCGGGCGGCGCTCGATCTTGCAGGCGCTGAAAGAGCAACGGCAAGCACCTTTCAGCCCTCACCCATTCAGCTCTTTGTTTCAAATCCGGTAAAACACCGTTGCATCTAAGACTAAGGTCGTCTGGTTGCCGTCCAACAGCCGCATAAAGTAAGGGCGTGGGTTTCATCCCCTACCTGTGCTGCTAGGACAAAAACAATGAACGACAGCATTTACCTCTCGATACAAAACAGCCCCCGTTTCAAGGAGCTGGTCACCAAACGCGAACGGTTCGCCTGGATTCTCTCGGCGATCATGCTCGGCCTTTACTGCGCCTTCATCCTCCTGATTGCCTACGGTCCTCAAGTACTGGGCGCCAAGCTCAGCCCTGAGTCGTCGATTACCTGGGGCATTCCCCTGGGCGTCGGCCTGATCGTTTCGGCATTCGTCCTGACCGCCATCTACGTACGCCGCGCCAACGGCGAATTCGATGAGCTGAACAAGGCCATCCTGAAGGAGGCGCAACAATGATTCGCCACGCCAAAACCCTGGCCGTACTGGCCTGCGGAGCCTTCGCACCCGCCGTGTGGGCTGCCGATGCCCTGACCGGCGAGGTGCAGAAACAACCGCTGAACGTTTCCGCCATTGCCATGTTCGTGGCCTTTGTCGCCTTCACCCTCGGCATCACCTACTGGGCGTCCAAGCGCAACAAGTCAGCGTCGGACTACTACGCTGCCGGCGGCAAGATCACTGGCTTCCAGAACGGCCTGGCAATTGCCGGCGACTACATGTCGGCCGCCTCGTTCCTGGGTATTTCCGCGCTGGTGTTCACCTCTGGCTACGATGGCCTGATCTACTCCATCGGTTTCCTGGTCGGCTGGCCGATCATCCTCTTCCTGATTGCCGAACGCCTGCGCAACCTGGGCAAGTACACCTTCGCCGACGTGGCCTCGTACCGCCTCGGGCAAAAGGAAATCCGCACCCTGTCGGCGTCCGGTTCGCTGGTGGTGGTGGCGTTCTACCTGATCGCCCAGATGGTCGGTGCCGGCAAGCTGATCGAGCTGCTGTTCGGCCTGGACTACCACGTGGCGGTTATCCTGGTGGGTATCCTGATGTGCCTGTACGTGCTGTTCGGCGGCATGCTGGCCACCACCTGGGTACAGATCATCAAGGCCGTGCTGCTGCTGTCCGGTGCCAGCTTCATGGCGCTGATGGTCATGAAACACGTGGGCTTCGACTTCAACACCCTGTTCTCCGAAGCCATCAAGGTACACGCCAAGGGCGAAGCGATCATGAGCCCGGGTGGCCTGGTCAAAGACCCGATCTCGGCGTTCTCGCTGGGCCTGGCGCTGATGTTCGGTACCGCAGGCCTGCCGCACATCCTGATGCGCTTCTTCACCGTCAGTGACGCCAAGGAAGCCCGCAAGAGCGTGCTGTACGCCACTGGCTTCATCGGCTACTTCTACATCCTCACCTTCATCATCGGCTTTGGCGCCATCCTGCTGGTCAGCACCAACCCGGACTTCAAGGACGCCGCTGGCGCCCTGCTGGGTGGTAACAACATGGCGGCGGTGCACCTGGCCAATGCCGTGGGTGGCAGCGTGTTCCTGGGCTTCATTTCGGCGGTCGCCTTCGCCACCATCCTGGCGGTGGTTGCCGGCCTGACCCTGGCCGGTGCCTCGGCGGTGTCCCACGACCTGTACGCCAGCGTATGGCGCAAGGGCAAGGCCAACGACAAGGACGAGATCCGCGTATCGAAGATCACCACCGTCGCCCTGGGCGTGCTGGCGATCGGCCTGGGTATCCTGTTCGAGAAGCAGAACATCGCCTTCATGGTGGGCCTGGCGTTCTCCATCGCGGCCAGCTGCAACTTCCCGGTGCTGCTGCTTTCGATGTACTGGAAAAAGCTCACCACCCGCGGCGCCATGATTGGCGGCTGGCTGGGCCTGGTGAGTGCGGTGACGCTGATGATCCTCGGCCCGACCATCTGGGTGCAGATCCTCGGCCACGAGAAAGCCATCTACCCGTACGAGTACCCGGCGCTGTTCTCGATGGCCATTGCCTTCGTCAGCATCTGGTTCTTTTCGGTCACCGACAAGTCCAAGGCGGCTGACGACGAACGTGCGCTGTTCTACCCGCAGTTCGTGCGTTCGCAAACGGGCCTGGGTGCCAGTGGGGCGGTGTCTCACTAACGCTTGAACGCTGATACACAACGCCCCGCCAGTCGGGGCGTTGTCGTTTCTGGCTGATCGTCTTTCAAGTCGTTGGGAAATTTCCGAAGCCCGTTCGGAACGGTCCTAGTTAGCGGCGAGCTGCAAAGTTGAACAATCTCCTTGCTCACCGGAAAAGTCCGGTAGGCATTACCTTATCAAGGAGATAGCCCCCCGTGAAACGTTCGCTGCTTGCCCTGCCCCTGACCCTGCTGTTTGCCGGTGCCGCCTTTGCCGTTGACCCTATCGAGAAGCAAGTGCAAATCGTCGCGCAGGTGCCGACCGATGCCTTCTTCGTCGAGCCAGTCGGCGGCAACTGGATGAACGATCCGCAAGAAATGGTCTGGAACTCCTATCAGCAAAAACTCGACCCGATCCGCAAGGAACTGCAGGTCAAGAGCACCGTCGGCCCGATCACTGCCTACCTGGTATCGCCGGCAGTGATCGCCAGCGGTACCCACAACATCGGCCTGGACGTGACAGTGGGCGATACCGTCCTGAAGACAACGCCAGCTGAGGTCGTCAGCGCTGCGCAAGCGGCCTCGGGCGCCACCGTCGGTTTCAACGTCGCGGCCCAGGCGGCCCCCTCGACCGGGTATGAGCCAGGCAACTACCAAGGCTTGGTGAGCATGATCTTCGAAACCGCTGCGCCCTGATTCCGCCCCCAGCGTTCATCAACGTTTCCTGCACCGGCCTTCGCTTCTAGCGAGGGGCGGGCAGGTCTTGCCTGCAAGCGATGCCCATGACCGATCACTCTTTCATCGCTGCCACACGCTGCTGGCTGACGCTGGCCGCCACCCTTGCGCTATGGTCCGTAACAGGCCCGGCAGTGAGTGCTACCTTGGGTGCGGCCGAAGGATTGCCGAAGGAATTCGAGGCGCATTTCTTCGACGTGCCATTGGCCGTTCGGATCGACTTGGATGGCCGCTACTTGGGCGACGCTATGGTAGTCCTCGACCGCGATCAGCGTGTGCAGCTACTTGAATTCACCGACACCCTCGAAAGCCGCGAGCCCGAAAGCCTGCGCCGCCGCTGGCGGGAGCGGCTGGCCAATCCTCGATACCTGGGGGATTGCCGGGGAGACTGCCCTGACGGCTTGCGTGCCGTGCATTACAGCCTGGTCAATTCGCAGTTGTCTTTGCTGACCGACCAGGCCGAAGTGTCCGGCACCGCTGAGCGCTATCACCGCCTGCCAGAACAGGGCAGCCATGGCCTGCTGCTGCGCAACCAGCTCAACCTGCTGAATGATGGCCAGGCAACCAGTGGCCGATACGCCTTGCAGGGGCAGGGCAGTGTCGGGCAATGGACCGCCTTGGCCGAAGGCCAACTCGACCGTGGCAGTGACAACCGCCAGGGCACCCGCTACCGGGTCGACCAACTCTATGGTGAACGCCTGGTAGAGGACCATTTCTACCGCCTGGGGTACTTCACCCCCGGCGCCCAAGGGCTGACGCGCCAGCCCAGGCTGATGGGAGCCAGCCCAGACACCACCGTGGGGGTGATGTTCGGCAGCAGCGACAGCTTGCTGATCGACAGCGCCGCGCCCAGTGCCACGCCGATCTATGTCACCCCCAACCGCCCGGCAATCGCCGAAATCTATCGCAACGGCGTGCTGATCAACAGCCAGCCCGTGCAGCCCGGTTTGCAGACACTCGACACTAAAGTGCTGCCAGGCGGCATCTATGAAGTCGAGGTGCGCCTGGTCGAGGATGGCCAGGAAAGCTCGCGCAGCCAGGCATTCATCTACAAGCCAGGCAACTGGCGCAGCACGGATGCCCCTTGGCGCTATAACCTGTACCTCGGGCAGCAGACCCGCCAGTTCAGCAACTGGCAGCATGACAAGGACGATACCCTAGCCGCCGGAGTGCTGGCCAATTACCTGCTGCACCCGCGCGCAATCCTCGGCTTGTCTGCCCAACGCATCGACGATGCCCTGCAGTATGGAACGTCGCTGGACTGGGACGTGCGTGACCGTTTCAAGTTGTATGGCAACCTGTTCCAGGCCCAAGGCCATGGCAACGGCTATGATCTGCAGCTGATCCATGCCTATGAAGGTGGTTCGCTGGTAGCCAGCCACAGCCGCAGTTGGCTGGCCCGGTCGCAACGGGATCGACAGGACGACCAAGCCGCGCGGCCATTCCAGGCGCGCCAGACGCAATCGTCCTTGTCGCTGAGCCACCGGCTGGACCCGCGCAACACCGCCAGTGTGCGCCTGTCCCACAGCAGCGGCGGTGATGCCGGTACCGGTGTCGATCTGGGTTGGTCCTACTACGGTCGGCTGCTGGGCTCCGATGCCAACTGGCGCCTGACGCTGTTCGACCGCCCCGGCAACAGCGCCACCGGTGATGCACGCAGTCGAGGGGTCAACCTTAGCCTCAGCATGAGCCTGGGTGGCAATGGGCGGCGTGTGTCTGCCAGCGTCGGCAGCCGCACATCACGCGATGGCGGCCGCGATCTCAACACGTCGCTTGGCTATCAGCAGGACGTCGAACTTGGGCCCCTGCGCAGCGTTGGCGCCACCCTCAGCGCCGATCGCTATGGTGCAGGCCTGGAGGGCGAGACCCAGTTCGAGAGCCAAGTGCTGCATGGCGATGCCTACGTGCAGCGTTCCTCGTATAACGGTGAATTCAGCGGTGGCCTTAACCTGGAGAGCCTGGTTGCCATCGGTGCTGGCAAAGCTGCCGTCAGTGGCCAGTACCTGCCGCATCAGGCGGCGCTGATCGTCGATGTAGACAGCGACATCGACGGCCTGAAGTTGCGTGCCGACGATGCGCTGGGCGCCAACTTGCACCCTGGGCGCAACATCATCCCAGTGACGCCTTACAAGGCCGGGCATGTGCAATTCGATTTCGACAATGGCGATACCACGGCGGCGGTAATCCAGCCGTCGAGCATGGATTATCACCTTAACCGTGGAGGCATCGAATACCGCCAGTTGCGTGTGTTGCGCACGGTGACCGTGCTGGGGCGTTTGCTCGATGGCCAAGGGCAACCTCTGCGCGGCGCCCAGGTGGTCAATCACGCCAGCCGCAGTGTCAGCGAGGCCGATGGTTTTTTCGCCGTGGAAATGAGCCACACCACACCCACCCTGGACGTTCGCCTGCGCGGCCAGGCGTTGTGCCTGCTGCGTCTGGACCTGGCCACTTTGCCTCGTGAAGGCGACGTGCTGTTGGCCGGCGACCAGCGCTGCCTGCCTGAGTACGCGACGTCGGTGGGCATGGCGCGGGAGCCAGCCCAATGAATACCGGCAGCCGCTTTTCCGAAGGCGTTTTCAGAAACGTCCTACTGCTTTCCTCGTGGCCGCTAGCTGCGCTGAGCAATAACCTAACCCAATGGACCCAGGGAGCTTTGCAATGAGAGTGCCCCAGATACTGGCCATCGCACTGTTGGCCATGCCGCTGGCTGCAGCGGCCGCACCCGAGCTGAATATCGGTGGTTTGTATGACTACCTTGACGGCAACAAAAGTACCCTGCTCAAGAAGGTGCGCAATGGCGGCGACAGCACGGCGTTCGTCAAGGTCAGTGTCGTCGAGCTGGTGTATGACGAAGCTGGTGTAGCGCGGGAGATCGACACCGAAGGCCTGCCGCTGGAGCAACGAGGCCTGGTCGCCAGCCCCGCCCGGTTGATCGTGCCGGCCAAGGGCATGCAGGTGGTGCGCCTGCTGTATCGCGGCTCGCGGGCCGAGGAACGCTATTTCCGCCTGCGCTTCATGCCCGTGTTGCCAGAGTTGGGTGACGGATTTGCCGTGGACGAGCAACAGGCCCAACAGTATCGAGACAGCCTCAGGGCGGGAGTGAATTTGCTGGCCGGTTTTGGTTCGCTGCTGTTCGTCAGGCCTGCGCAGGCGCACTACCAGACGCCGGTCCGGCGGGAGGGCGGGTTGTTGACCGTGGTCAACGAGGGCAATGCCACCGTGGTGCTTGACCATTTTCGTCAGTGCCGCGCACCGCAGGAGGCTTGCGAGCCGGCCACCAAGCATCACTTGCTACCTGGGCGTAGCCGCCAGTTTGAGGGGGATGTTGCGCACGTTCACCAGTTCGAGCTTCACGAAGGTGACCAGCGCACGGCCATGGTATTGAAGCGATGAAAGTGTTGATGAAGCTGCTGGCAGGTTCCTGGTTGGGAGGCGTACTGTGGCTTGCCCCACCCGTTGCTTTGGCACTCGATGTGACGATAACGGCGCAGTATCTGGGAGGGGGAACGGGGCGGTTCGACAACACCACGCCGCCAGGTGGATTGTGCAGCAGCTGGTTCGCTACATGCAGGACCCGCACGACGGTAACGTTACCCATCACCTACGATAAGAAAACCACCAAGGGCGCTGCCGATCCACGCGATCTTTTCTATGTCGGCTTGCCGGCGAAGCGTGAGGTCGATATCTATCACGATACAACCGGCGAATCGCGACGCCTTACGTTCGAGTGGACGGCCCTCAGTCAGCGAGTGCAGATTGCCAGTCATTTTTATAATCACCCGCTTTACAATCTGACCCTTAGTGGCGGGTGCAGAGCGGTGGGGAGTGTTAGTCAGGAACGGCCCGCCAAGGTCAGCTACCTATGGGATATCACCCAGCCGTCGGCCCCTTCACCTTGCTGGGGCTTTGGTCGGGCTGCACCGAACGGACGGGTGGAAATTGCTTCGGTACTGGAAACCAGCGTTGCTTATGCAATGAACATCACCCCCCCTTTTCGGATGCCAAGTGGCACCTACCGGGGCAGCGTGACTTACAGTATTGGCCCTGGCGGCGACTTTGACTTTGGCAACGATGTCACAGCCCTGAGCGGCAACAGCCTGACCGTAAACTTCGTGCTCGATGTACAGCACGCTTTCCTCTTCGAGTTCCCGCCAGGCTCCGAGCGTGCGGTGCTGGAGCCGCCAGGTGGCTGGCAAGCCTGGCTGGCCGGCGGCAAGCCACCCCAACGGCTCAATCGCGACCTGCCATTCAGGGCCTGGTCAACAGGCCCGTTCAAGGTTTACAAGCTCTGCCAGTACGATGTGGGTCCCGAGTGCGGGATTCGCAACGAGCACAATGATCAGGTGCCAGTACTGGTCGCACTCACCCTCCCAGGGGGTATCCAGCACGCTGGGGGGCAGGTTGAACGCCTTGCCCTGCCAAGTGGCGCTCAGGCGGCGCTGCAGTTCGACGCTGTGACACCGACCCTCAACCGTCGCGGCCAGCTGCATTTCGACGTTGACAGGAGCCAGGTGCAAAACATGCTGAAGCATCCCGGCAGTACTTACACCGGGCAGGTAACCGTCGTCTTCGATGCTGAACTGTAGGCATCACCAACGAGAGAGGCACCATGCACACAGCCCTGGTGGTCGATGACCACCCCTTTATCCGCGCTACCGTCTGCATGCTGTTGCGCCAGCAGCGTGTGCAGGTGGTTGGCCAGGCGGACAATGGCATAGACGCCGTGCGCCTGGTACGCGAGTTGGCGCCGGACCTGGTGATCCTCGACATTGCGATGCCAGGCCTGGACGGGTTGGAAGTGATCGCCCGGATCAAAGCCTGCGGCCTTGCGTGCAAGGTCGTGGTGCTGACCTCGCAACTGGCCGAAGCTTACTCACTGCGTTGCCTGCAGGCCGGTGCCGCAGGTTATGTGGCCAAGACCGATGACCTGGACGAACTGGGCAAGGCCGTCGCTGCCGTGCTGTCGGGCTTCACCTACTACCCTGAAGTGGCGATGAGCTCGGTTTGCAGGCGCGACCTGCGCACCAGTGAAGCCCAGTGCATTGCCAGCCTCACCGACCGTGAATTGACGGTGCTGCTGTACCTGGCCCGTGGCTATGGCAACAAGGCCATCGGTGAAACCATGCTGTTGAGCAACAAGACCATCAGCACCTACAAAACGCGCCTGCTGGAAAAGCTCAGGCTCACTTCGGTCGTTGACCTGGCGGATTTCGCACGCCGCAATCAACTGATCTGAACGTGCTTTTGCGTGACGCTGAAGCCATGTCGGTGGCGTTGATCCATGTCGTTGCGTGTACTGGTGGTAGATGATGCGTTGATCAACCGCTTGTTGCTGTCACAACAGCTCGATCATCTCGGGCATCAGGTTCAACTGGCCGAAGACGGCGCACAGGCGCTACGCCTGTGGCTCGGTGGTCATTTTGATGGGGTGATCACTGACTGCAACATGCCCCGGCTTGACGGGTATGCCCTGGCGCGCGCCATCCGTGAGCACGAGCGGCGCAGTGGCCGGCCACAGTGCCGGGTTATCGGCATGACAGCTACGTTTACACCCGCGGTTCGGGCGCGTTGCCGCGCAGCCGGGATGGATGACTGCCTGCTGAAGCCGCTGAGCCTGAAGCGCCTGGTACAAACGTTGGCCCCGATCTGCCCTGCAGTGCTCGACATTGAACATGTGCAGCGCCTTGTGGGTAATGACAAGGCAGCACTGCACGCGTTACTGGAAGCGTTGCGCTCCAGCAACGTTCAAGACTTTCAGCAACTGAGCGAGTTACAGGAGAACGTTGAGGCCTTGGGCCTACTCGCCCATCGCATCAAAGGGGCTGCGCGCATCGCCCGCGCCAGGGAGGTGGTTTACCAGTGCGAGCGTCTGGAACGCCAATGTAGCGACAAGACGCTCGCACCCGTCGACCTGAAAAGGGACGTGGAGGCACTTCGCCAAGCGATGCTGTATCTGGATCGCCAACTGGCCTCACACGCCCTGCGGTCAAATCATGCCGAGTAACAGGAGCACCAGCAGAATCACCAGTACCACGCCCACGATGCCCGAAGGGCCGTAGCCCCAGCTACGCGAGTGTGGGAAGACCGGTAAGCCACCAATCAGCAGAAGGATCAGGATGATGATGAGAATCGTGGTCATGACGGAATCCTTGCATGGTTGAGGGTCAAGGGCCTCTAACGGCTGGCCTCTTGTAAGTAAGGACCGGCGCCGCGCGGGAAAGATTCCATTTGTGTGCAGCCGGGCGGGCGTAACTGACCATGGAGTCATGCCCACCCATTCACTACCCTGATGAACCCTGCCTGTGCGCCTGGTCTTGATTAGACTCGCTGCACAACCACTTGGAACAAGGCCAGCCACCATGCAAAACCGCATCATGATCACCGGCGCCGGGTCCGGCCTCGGCCGCGAGATCGCCCTGCGCTGGGCGCGTGAGGGCTGGCGCCTGGCGCTGGCCGATGTCAATGAAACCGGCCTGCGCGAAACCCTGGCGCTGGCCCGCGAAGCGGGCGGCGATGGCTTCGTTCAGCGCTGTGACGTGCGTGACTATAGCCAGCTGACAGCCCTGGCCCAGGCCTGCACCGAGCAGTTCGGCGGCATCGACGTGATCGTCAACAATGCCGGTGTTGCCTCGGGCGGGTTCTTCGCCGAATTGTCGCTGGAAGACTGGGACTGGCAGATCGCGGTCAACCTGATGGGCGTGGTCAAGGGCTGCAAGGCCTTTTTGCCGCTGCTGGAGCGCAGCAAGGGCCGCATCATCAACGTCGCCTCGATGGCCGCGCTGATGCAGGGGCCGGGCATGAGCAACTACAACGTGGCCAAGGCCGGTGTGTTGGCCCTGTCGGAAAGCCTGCTGGTGGAACTGCGCCAGCTGGAGGTGGCGGTGCATGTGGTGTGCCCATCGTTCTTCCAGACCAACCTGCTGGACTCGTTCCGTGGCCCGAACCCGGCGATGAAGGCGCAGGTTGGCAAGTTGCTGGAAGGCTCGCCGATCAGCGCGGCGGACATTGCCGACTACATCCATCAACAGGTCGCCGCTGGCGAGTTTCTCATCCTGCCGCACGAGGCAGGGCGACAAGCCTGGCAACTGAAACGCCAGGCCCCTGAGCGGCTGTATGACGAGATGGCCGAAATGGCGGTGAAAATGCGCGCAAAAGCCCAATCGCGATGAATGGTCTGTAGGAGAAGCTACCCGGCAATGTAGGGCTCTTCTGAATAGTGATGGAGCTATTGAGTAGCCGAATGCCTACGAGGCAGGCTCTGGTTTTCCCGTTGGCAGGAGGATCGGAACATGCTGGTAATAGGGCGCGAAGTAGGCGAGATCATCGTGATCGGTGATGACATCCGGATAATGGTGGTAGAGACCCGGGACGGGGTCGTGCGCTTTGGCGTCGATGCCCCGCGTGAGGTGCCGGTGCATCGGGCCGAGGTGTACAAGCGCATCAAAGCGGCGAAGCAGGGCAAGGCCTGACCCGCTATTCCAGTAGCTCACGGGGCACGTCATGCTTGGCCAGCAACTGGCACTGCTGGCTCTCAAGGTCGAACAGGATGAACGCCTGCCCCTTGGCCAATGCCTGGCGTACCCGCAGCACCCGGGTTTCCAGTGGGGTATCGTCGCCATTGTCGGTGCCGTCGCGGGTGACGAAGTCTTCGATCAGGCGGGTCAGGGTTTCGGCTTGCAGTTGGTCGTAGGGGATCAGCATGGCAGGTGTTGTCTGAAGTAGGTGTGGGCATGCTACGCGAAACATTCGATATTTTGGGGACGCAAAGCGGCCCCAAACGTCCTCAACCTTTATTGCCAACCAGGCTGTCCACCGCCGGCACCCGCGTGTCGCTCTCCATTTGCGCATCATGCTCCAACTGGTGGCTGAAGCGCTCGAGCGAAGCATTGGCCGGCTGCGAGTCGCTGGCGAACACCGGTGGGCTCAGCAGGTAAGCCGACAACAACCGGCTCAGCGCTGCCAGGCTGTCGATATGGGTGCGCTCATACCCATGGGTGGCATCACAACCGAATGCCACCAGCGCCGTACGAATATCGTGCCCCGCGGTCACCGCTGAATGGGCGTCGCTGAAGTAATAGCGGAACAGGTCGCGCCGCACCGGCACGTCGTGGTCGCCGGCCAGTTTCAGCAGGTGCCGGGACAGGTGGTAGTCGTAAGGCCCCGACGAATCCTGCATGGCCACGCTCACCGCGTGCTCGCTAGACGCTTGGCCGGGCGCTACCGGGGCAATGTCGATGCCGACGAACTCGCTGACATCCCAGGGCAGGGCGCCCGCCGCTCCCGAGCCGGTTTCTTCGGTGATGGTGAACAGTGGGTGGCAGTCGATCAGTGGTTGCTGACCGCTTTCAACCACGGCCTTCAGTGCCGCCAGCAGCGCGGCTACGCCGGCCTTGTCGTCCAGGTGTCGGGCGCTGATGTGGCCGCTTTCGGTGAACTCGGGCAAGGGGTCGAAGGCCACGAAGTCACCAATGCTCACGCCCAGCGCCTCGCAATCGGCACGGGTGGCGCAATAGGCATCCAGGCGCACTTCCACATGCTCCCAGCTCACCGGCATCTGGTCGATGGCGGTGTTGAAGGCGTGCCCGCTGGCCATCAGCGGCAGCACGCTGCCACGGTATACGCCAGTATCGGTGAATACGCTGACACGACTGCCTTCGGCGAAGCGGCTGGACCAGCAACCCACCGGTGCCAGGGCCAGGCGGCCGTTGTCCTGCAGCTGGCGCACGCTGGCACCGATGGTGTCCAGGTGGGCGGATACGGCACGGTCGGGGGAGGTTTGCCGGCCCTTGAGCGTGGCGCGGATGGTGCCGCGCCGGGTCAGCTCGAAGGGGATGCCCAGCTCGTCCAGGCGCTCGGCCACGTAGCGCACGATGGTGTCGGTGAAACCGGTGGGGCTGGGGATGGCGAGCATCTCCAGCAGCACGCGTTTGAGGTATTCGAGATCGGGTTCGGGATGTCGGTCGGACATGGTCGGGGACTCCTTTAATCCTGTGCTGGCCTCTTCGCGGGCATGCCCACGAAGAGGCCAGCAGCCTTTACGCCAGAGGCCGGCTATGCGGAAACAGCAGGTCGATAAAACGCTCGGCGGTAGGCTGCGGTTCATGGTTGGCCAACCCGGCACGCTCGTTGGCCTCGATGATCACGTACTCCGGCTGCCCGGCATCGCGCACCATGAAGTCCAGCCCCACCACCGGTATCTCCAGTGCCCGCGCAGCGCGCACGGCAGCGTCTGCCAGTACCGGGTGCAGGCGTTCGGTCACGTCTTCCAGGGTGCCGCCGGTGTGCAGGTTGGCGGTGCGCCGCACGGCCAGGCGCTGGTCGGCGGGCAATACGTCGTCATAGCCAAAGCCTGCCGCCCGTAACGTGCGCTCGGTTTCATCGTCCAGCGGAATGCGGCTTTCACCAGCGGTTGCCGCCTGGCGACGGCGGCTCTGGGCATCGATCAACTGGCGGATGCTATGCCTGCCGTCGCCCAGCACCTGGGCCGGGTGGCGGATGGCAGCGGCCACCACTTCGTAGCCGATCACCACGATGCGCAGGTCGAGCCCGGCATGAAAGCTCTCCAGCAGCACGCGGCTGTCGAACTGGCGGGCGTGCGCCACGGCGCGGGTGATGTCGTCGATGCAGGTCAGGTTTACCGCCACGCCCTGGCCTTGCTCGCCATCCACCGGCTTGACCACCACTGCGCCATGCTCATCGAGAAACGCCAGGTTGTCGTCAGCATTGCCCGCCAGCTGCTGCGCCGGCACCTGCAGCCCGGCGTTGTGCAGCGCATGCCGGGTCAGGCGTTTGTCCTGGCACAGGGTCATGGTCACGGCGCTGGTCAGGTCACTGAGGGATTCGCGGCAGCGAATGCGCCGCCCGCCCAGGCTCAGGGTGAACAGGCCGCCAGCGGCATCGTCTACCTGCACGTCGATACCCCGGCGCAGGGCTTCGTCAACGATGATGCGGGCGTAGGGGTTCAGCTCGGCTTCAGGGCCCGGGCCCAAAAACAGCTGCTGATTGATGCCGTTCTTGCGCTTGACCGCAAAGGTGGGCAGGTTGCGAAAGCCCAGTTTCTGGTACAGGCGCTTGGCCTGGCGGTTGTCATGCAGCACCGACAGGTCGAGGTAGGCCAGGCCCCGGCTCATGAAGTGCTCGATCAGGTGGCGCACCAGCACTTCACCCACGCCGGGGCGGGTGCACTGCGGGTCCACTGCCAGGCACCACAGGCTGCTGCCGTGCTCCGGGTCGTCGAAGGCCTTGGCGTGGTTCAGGCCCATGACGCTGCCGATCACCGCGCCGCTGTCTTCGTCTTCGGCTAGCCAGAACACCGGGCCGCCCAGGTGCCGGGGGGTCAGCAGCGTGGCGTCCACCGGCAACATGCCGCGTGCTTGATACAGGGTGTTGATGGCCTGCCAGTCGGCCGGGTTCTGTGCCCGGCGTACGCGAAAGCCGCGGAACACCCGCTGCGCCGGACGGTAGTCGGTGAACCACAGGCGTAAGGTGTCGGACGGGTCGAGAAACAGCTGTTGCGGCGCCTGGGCCAGCAACTGCTGTGGCGCGGCCACGTACAGGGCGATATCGCGTTCGCCGGGGCGTTCGTCCAGCAGGTCATTCGCCAGACTGACCGGGTTGGGGTAGGTGTGGCCGATCAGCAGCCGGCCCCAGCCACAATGCACGGCACGTGGCTGGTCGTGGGGCTGGCTGCCGTCGCCGGCCAGGCGTGCCTGCAGGCGCTCGTAGGATGGCGCCTGGCCGCGCAGCAGGCGCTGACCGTAAGCGATTTCATGGGCTTTCATCGGTCAGATTCCTTGTTCGCTCAGCCACAGGTTAAGCGCCGCCAGTTGCCATAGCTTGGATCCGCGCAGCGGTGTCAGCTGGCCATGCGGGTTGCTGAGCAGGCGGTCGAGCATGGCCGGGTTGAACAGCCCACGGTCCTGGCTGGGGTCGGTCAGCAGCTCGCGTACCCAACCCAGGGTGGCGCCTTCCAGGTGCTTCAGGCCCGGTACCGGGAAGTAGCCCTTCTTGCGGTCGATCACCTCATGCGGGATCACCCGTCGCGCTGCCTGCTTGAGCACCTGCTTGCCGCCGTCGGGCAATTTGAAGCGCGCCGGAATGCGCGCCGACAGTTCCACCAGGCGGTAGTCGAGGAACGGTGTGCGTGCCTCCAGGCCCCAGGCCATGGTCATGTTGTCCACGCGCTTGACCGGGTCGTCCACCAGCATCACCGTGCTGTCCAGGCGCAGGGCCTTGTCCACTGCATCCCGGGCACCGGGGCGGGCGAAGTGTTCGCGTACGAAGTCGCCGGCCGCGTCGGTTTCCAGTAGCCAGGGCGCCTGCACGGTGTTGCGGTACTCGGCGTGGCTGCGGTCGAAGAACGCGTCGCGATAGGCGGCATAGGCATCCTCGGCGCCGTCCACCTGCGGGTACCAGTGGTAGCCGGCGAACAGCTCGTCCGCGCCCTGGCCGCTTTGCACGCCCTTGCAATGCTTGGCCACTTCCCGTGACAGCAGGTAGAAGGCGATGCAGTCGTGGCTGACCATCGGCTCGCTCATGGCACGGAACGCGGCCGGCAGTTGGTCGATGATCTCGTGTTCGGCAATGCGCAGCTGGTGGTGGCGTGTGCCGTAGTGTTTGGCGATCAGGTCGGAATACTGGAACTCGTCGCCACGTTCGCCGCCAGCGTCTTCAAAGCCGATGGAGAACGTCGACAGGTCGTCCACGCCCACTTCGCGCAGCAGGCCGACCAGCAGGCTGGAGTCGACCCCGCCGGACAGCAGCACACCCACGTCCACTGCAGCACGCTGACGGATGGCCACAGCGTCGCGTGTGGCGTCGAGCACGCGGGTGGTCCAGCCTTCCAGGTCCAGCTCGCGCTCGTCCGGGTTGGCGCCGTATTTCAGCTGCCACCAGGTCTGGCGTTCCACTTCACCATGGCAGTCGATGCGCATCCAGGTGCCGGGCTCCAGCTTCTGCACATTGGCCAGCAAAGTGCGCGGTGCCGGTACCACAGCGTGGAAGTTCAGGTAATGGTTAAGCGCCACCGGGTCGAGCACAGGGTCGATGTCGCCACCCTTGAGCAGGGCCGGCAGGGTCGAGGCGAAGCGCAGGCGCTCGCCGTTGCGCGACAGGTACAGGGGTTTGACGCCCAGGCGGTCGCGGGCCAGGAACAGGCGCTGGTTGTCGCGCTCCCAGATGGCCAGCGCGAACATGCCGTTAAGCTTGGGCAGCAACGCCGCGCCCCAGGCGTGGTAACCCTTCAGCAGCACCTCGGTATCGCCGTCGGACCAGAAGGTATAGCCCAGGTCCTGTAGCTCCTGGCGCAGTTCGGGGAAGTTGTAGATGGCACCGTTGAAGGCCAGTGACAGGCCCAGGGTGTTGTCGACCATCGGCTGCGCCGAACCGTCGGACAAGTCCATGATTTTCAGGCGCCGGTGGCCCAGGGCGATCGGGCCCTGGCTATGGAAGCCCCAGGCATCCGGGCCACGCGGGGCCAGGTGATGGGTGATGCGCTCTACCGCAGCCAGGTCGGCTGGGCGAGGGGCTTGGTCGATGGGGGTGAAACGCAACTCTCCTGCTAATCCGCACATAAGTCCTTACCGGTTTTTCCGTTGGGGAGGGGGTGCCCCGGATTAGGGCACCTTAAGGAACTGACCTATGTGATTTTTGAGAGTTTTAGAACGATTTGTTATATGAGGTTGAGAGGGTAGCTGCTTGTCGTGAGCTTTGTGGTGTTGCGCGAATCGAGCGCCGCGCGGGCGGCGCTCGATCTCACAGGCGCAGCAAATCCGTCGGCAAGCCCCCGATGCAATCACTTACCCCGAATCAGCTTACGCAACGCAAACCGGTTCGGATGACAAGCCTCCGCCACTGCCCGCGGCAACGGCAACGGTTCCCCGCAGACCCAAGCCGCCACCAGCTCGCCACTTAGCGGCGCCGTGATCAACCCGCGCGACCCGTGCCCGCTGTTCACATACAACCCCTCCAGCCAAGGGCAGGCCACATCCGGCACCTGACGCGCATCCCGACTCAGCACCGCATAGGCCTGGGCAAACGCCTGCACATCAGCTACCGGCCCCACGATCGGCAGGTAATCCGGGCTGGTGCAACGGAAGGCTGCGCGCCCCTGCAACTGCTCAGGGGCCAACTCGGCTGTGCCCAGGCGCTGGGCCAGGTCGACGGAAATCTCGTCCAGCAGCGCCAGGTTGCCCTGGTGTTCGGCAACCGTTGGCGCCAGGTCTTCGCTGTGGAAGTCGAAGCTTGCGCCCAAGGTATGCTCGTCCCCGCGGGGTGGCGCTACATAGCCCTCTGCGCATACCACCGTGCTGAGCATGCGGCTGCCGGCAGTGGCCGGCAGCCGGGTAATCTGCCCGCGAATACGTTTGAGCGGCAACTGTGCGCAAGGCTCGAAACGCCGAACGTCGGCGGCACCGGCCAGGATGACCACAGGCGCACTGGCCAGCAGGCGCTCACCCGCCCAGGCTTGCCACTGGTCATCCACCTTGCGCAGCTCAAGCACTTCCTGGTGTGTCATCAGCTGAATCCCCGGGTGCTGCAACTGCTGCTGGCACAGGGCAGGCGGGTGCACCCAACCGCCCTCGGGGTAGAACAGGCCGCCGGCAGGCAGGGCCACACCGGCAATGGCTTCGGCCTCGGTGCGCGCCAGGGTGTGCAGCAAGGCGTGGTCGAAAGCGGCAGCCAGCTTGCCTTGGCGTTCGGCCTCTTTGCTGTCGAAGGCCAGTTGCAGCACCCCGCAGGCATCCCAGTCCTGGCCACGCTGCAAGCGCTCGAGCTGGCGACGGGTGTAGCCGAAGCCGGACAGAATCATTTGCGACAGCGCGGTGCCATGCGCAGACAGCTTGAGGTACAGCACCCCCTGCGGGTTGCCCGAGGCTTCCCGGGCCGGTGCATCGTGGCGTTCCAGCACGGTCACCTGCCAGCCACGCCGGGCCAGGCTGGCAGCGGTTGTGCTGCCAGCGAGCCCGGCTCCGATCACGAGCGCTTCACGCGGTCCTGGAATGGCCGGCGGGCGCGCATACCAAGGCGCATTGGGGCCGGGCCGGGGGCCGACGTAAGCGCCGCTCATCACTTCCCACTTCTTGCCGATGCCCGGCACCTTCTTCATGGCGAAGCCGGCTTCGACCAGGCTGCGGCGTACCCAACCCGTGGTGGTGAAGGTGCCCAGCACGGTGCCGGCGTGCGACAGCCGCGCCAGTTGCGCAAACAGCTCCGGGGTCCACATGTCGGGGTTCTTCGCCGGGGCGAAACCATCGAGGAACCACACATCGATCTGCGCATCGAGCTGCGGCAGCTGTTCCAGTACATCACCGACCAGCAGTGTGAGGGTGACCCTGCCCTCGGCGAAGGTGAATTGCTGGAAGCCCTGGTGAACCGCCACGTATTGCGCCAGCAGCGGCTCGGTGTAGGCGGCAAGCTCCGGCCACAGGTGCACTGCGCGGGCCATGTCGGCCAGGCTGAGTGGGTATTTCTCGACGCTGACGAAGTGCAGCCGCGCGTTGCTGTGGGCATGTTCTTCAAACAGCTGCCAAGCGCAGAAAAAGTTCATGCCAGTGCCAAAGCCGGTTTCGCCGATCACCAGGCAGGCGTGCGGGGCCAGGTTGGCAAAACGCTCGGCCAGGCGGGTCTGGCCGAGGAACACATGCTTGGTTTCTTCGATGCCTTCGTTGACCGCGAAGTAGACGTCATCGTATTGCCGCGAGTGGGGGCGGCCCTGGTCGTCCCAGTCGATCTGGGCGTGCTGGAGGAGGGTGGACATGGTTGGCTCGGTTGCAGCAGATGGGCGGGATTTTATGCCATCTGGTGATTTTGCACAGGCACAGGCGGCCCACAAATCCGCTAGTCTTGCTTATCCATTGAAGGAGCCAGTGCATGTTTGAATCCGCCGAAATCGGCCACAGCATCGACAAGGAGGCTTACGACGCCGAGGTACCCGCTTTACGCGAGGCCCTGCTCGAAGCCCAGTACGAACTCAAGCAGCAGGCGCGTTTCCCGGTGATCGTGCTGATCAACGGCATCGAAGGTGCCGGCAAGGGTGAGACGGTAAAACTGCTCAACGAGTGGATGGACCCGCGCATGATCGATGTGCTCACCTTCGACCAGCAGACCGACGAAGAGCTGGCTCGCCCGCCGGCCTGGCGCTATTGGCGGGCCTTGCCCCCCAAGGGGCGGATGGGCGTGTTCTTCGGCAACTGGTACAGCCAGATGCTGCAGGGGCGGGTGCACGGGGTATTCAAGGATGCCGTGCTCGACCAGGCCATCATGGGCGCCGAGCGGCTGGAGCAGATGCTGTGCGATGAAGGTGCGCTGATCATCAAGTTCTGGTTCCACCTGTCCAAGAAGCAGATGAAGGCGCGGTTGAAATCGCTCAAGGACGACCCGCTGCACAGCTGGAAGATCAGCCCGCTGGACTGGCAGCAGTCCGAAACCTACGACCGTTTTGTGCGCTTTGGCGAGCGCGTGCTGCGCCGCACCAGCCGCGACTATGCGCCGTGGCATATCATCGAGGGCGTCGACCCGAACTACCGTAGCCTGGCGGTAGGGCGCATCCTGCTGGAAAGCCTGCAAGCCGCGCTGGCCCACAACCCCAAGGGCAAGCACCAGGGCAACGTGGCCCCGCTGGGCCGCAGTATCGACGGCCGCAGCCTGCTGGGCGCCCTGGACATGACCCTGCGGCTGGACAAATCCGACTACCAGGAACAGCTGGTCACCGAACAGGCCCGCCTGGCCGGCCTGCTGCGCGACAAGCACATGCGCAGGCACGCGTTGGTGGCGGTGTTCGAAGGCAACGACGCTGCCGGCAAGGGCGGCGCCATCCGCCGGGTGGCGGCGGCGCTGGACCCGCGCCAGTACCGTATCGTGCCGATTGCCGCACCCACCGAAGAAGAACGCGCGCAGCCTTACCTGTGGCGATTCTGGCGGCATATCCCGGCACGCGGCAAGTTCACCATTTTCGACCGATCCTGGTATGGCCGGGTGCTGGTCGAGCGGGTGGAGGGCTTCTGCAGCCCGGCCGACTGGATGCGCGCCTACAGCGAGATCAACGACTTTGAAGAGCAGTTGGTGAATGCCGGCGTGGTGTTGGTCAAGTTCTGGCTGGCGATTGATCAGCAGACCCAGCTGGAACGTTTCGAGGAGCGTGAGCAGATCCCGTTCAAGCGTTACAAGATCACCGAGGACGACTGGCGCAACCGCGACAAGTGGGACGACTACGTCCAGGCCGTAGGCGACATGGTCGACCGCACCAGCAGCGAGATTGCGCCGTGGACGTTGGTAGAGGCCAACGACAAGCGCTGGGCGCGGGTTAAGGTGTTGCGCACCATCAACCAGGCGCTCGAGGCGGCGTTTGCCAAGGACAAAAAATAGCTGAAGTGCTCGGCTGCCTGTACCGGCCTCTTAGCGGGCAAGCCCGCGAAGAGGCCGGTACAGGTTATAGGTGGTTCAGCCTTTACCACCCGGTGCCAGCATGTTCTCCGGCCTTACCCACTGGTCGAACTGCTCATTGGTCAGGTACTTCAACTCCAGCGCCGCCTCGCGCAAGGTCTTGCCCTCGCTATAAGCCTTCTTGGCAATCTCCGCCGACTTGTCATAGCCAATATGCGGGTTAAGCGCCGTCACCAGCATCAACCCGCGCTCCAGGTGCTCAGCCATCTGCCCGGCATCCGGCTCGATACCCGCCACGCAGTGCTCCTGAAAGTTGCGACAGCCATCCGCCAGCAACTCGATCGACTGCAACAGGTTATGGATGATCACCGGCTTGAACACGTTCAGTTGCAAGTGCCCTTGGCTGGCGGCAAAGCCGATGGCCGCGTCGTTGCCCAGCACCTGGCAGGCCAGCATCGACAGCGCCTCGCACTGGGTAGGGTTGACCTTGCCCGGCATGATCGAGCTGCCGGGTTCGTTGGCTGGCAGTCGCACTTCGGCCAGCCCGGCGCGAGGGCCGGAACCGAGCAGGCGCAGGTCGTTGGCAATTTTCATCAGGGCCACGGCCAGGGTCTTCAGGGCGCCCGCCAGGCTGGTCAGCGGTTCGTGGCCGGCGAGGGCGGCAAACTTGTTTGGCGCAGTGACGAACGGCAGGCCGGACTCCGCCGCCAGTTCGGCAGCGATGGCCTCGGCAAAACCATGCGGTGCATTAAGGCCGGTACCCACGGCGGTGCCGCCCTGGGCCAGCTCACAGACCGCCGGCAGGGTGGCGCGGATGGCTCGCTGGGCGTAATCGAGCTGGGCAACGAAGGCCGAGACTTCCTGGCCGAAGGTGATTGGCGTGGCATCCATCATGTGCGTGCGGCCGGTCTTCACCAGCTTTTGGTGGCGCGCCGACAACTCGGCCAGGCCCGACGACAGTTCGGCGATGGCCGGCAGCAGTTTTTCATGCACTGCCTGGGCGGCAGCAATGTGCATGGCGGTGGGGAAGCAGTCGTTGGAGCTTTGCGAGCGGTTGACGTGGTCGTTGGGGTGCACCGGTGCCTTGCCGCCACGGCCCTTGCCGGCCAGTTCGTTGGCGCGCCCGGCAATCACTTCGTTGACGTTCATGTTGCTCTGGGTGCCGCTGCCGGTTTGCCAGACGACCAACGGAAACTGGTCGTCATGCTGGCCATCCAGCACTTCGTCGGCGGCCTGTTCGATCAGCCGGGCGATGTCGGCCGGCAGGGCGCCATTGCGGTCGTTGACGCGTGCAGCGGCCTTCTTGATCAGCGCCAGGGCGTGCAGCACCGCAAGGGGCATGCGTTCCTTGCCAATGGCGAAGTTGATCAGCGAACGCTGGGTCTGCGCACCCCAATAGGCGTCCTCCGGAACTTCGACCGGGCCCAGGCTGTCTGTCTCGATACGGCTCATTCTGTACGCACTCCTGTGTAGTTCGAATTCGCAGTTTAGGCCCTGAATCGACAGAGCGGTTCCGTCGCTCGTCGTGCCACTTGAGCACATCGCCACCACGGCGCAGAATGCTCTACTCTGAGGTACCCGCCTCCCTCTCTTTGAAGGAAATGCAATGACCCGTCTCCGTGTCCTTTGTGCCGCCGTTGCCCTGGTTTGCGCCAGCGGCCAGGTGCTCGCTGCCACCGCCAGCCATAACGCTGCTGCCGAGAAGTTCCTGACCCTGGCCAACGCCGACAAGCTGGGCACCCCGGTTTATATGCAAGTGCAGCAGATGTTCGCCCAGCGCTTCGCCCAGACCAAGGCCCCGGCCGCCAAGCAGCCGGTACTGGAAAGCTATCAGGCCAAGGCCAACGCCGCACTGGACAACGCCATCGGCTGGAACAAGCTGAAGCCGAAGATGGTCGACCTGTACACCCAGACGTTCACCGAGCAGGAACTGAAAGACCTGGTCAAGTTCTACGAATCGCCGCTGGGCAAGAAAGTGCTGCGTGAAATGCCCAAGGTCACCCAGCAGTCGGCCCAGCTGACCCAGCAGAGCCTGGAGCCCGCAGTACCGGTGGTGAACAAGCTGCTGGAAGACATGACCAAAGAGCTGGACCCGAACGCGGGCAAGGCCGCCGCGCCGGCGAAGAAGTGAGTACGCCGCAATGACCATGCAGCAGCGCATTGAACAGCAACTGTCGGCCTTGGCGCCGGAACACCTGCAAGTGCTCAACGAAAGCCACATGCACAGTCGTGGTCAGGAGACCCACTACAAGGCAGTGATCGTCAGCGAGCAGTTTGCCGGGTTGAACAGCGTCAAGCGCCACCAGAAGGTGTACGCCACCATGGGTGAGCTGATGGGCGAAATTCACGCCCTGGCCATCCACACCTACACCGCCGAAGAGTGGGCCAAGGTCGGCGTTGCACCGGCCTCGCCGGTGTGTGCGGGCGGCGGGCACTGAAACCTTTCTGTCGTTCTGGTAGAATTCGCAACGCGCCGCTTGTCGGCGCGTTTTTATTTGTCAACCCGGTCCGCCCCTTACGAGGGCAACCACCTGGAGAACCTGCTTCATGTCTCAAGCCATCGTCGTCGCGGCGCTGTACAAGTTCGTCACCCTGGAAGACTACGTCGAGCTGCGTGAGCCGCTGCTCAAGGCCATGCTCGACAACAACGTCAAAGGCACCCTGCTGCTGGCCCACGAGGGCATCAACGGCACCGTGTCGGCCACCCGCGAAGGCATCGATGGCCTGCTGGCCTGGCTGCGCAACGACCCGCGCCTGGTCGATGTCGACCACAAAGAGTCGTACTGCGACGAACAGCCGTTCTACCGCACCAAGGTCAAGCTCAAGAAAGAAATCGTCACCCTCGGCGTGCCAGGCGTAGACCCCAACCAGGCGGTCGGCACCTATGTCGAGCCCAAGGACTGGAACGCCCTGATCAGCGACCCGGAAGTGCTGCTGATCGACACCCGCAACGACTACGAAGTGGCCATTGGTACCTTCAAAGGTGCCATCGACCCCAAGACCGAGACCTTCCGCGAGTTCCCGGAGTACATCAAGGCCAACTTCGACCCGAGCAAGCACAAGAAGGTGGCCATGTTCTGCACCGGCGGCATCCGTTGCGAAAAAGCCTCCAGCTACATGCTCGGTGAAGGCTTCGAGGCGGTCTATCATCTTAAGGGCGGTATCCTGAAATACTTCGAGGAAGTGCCTCAGGAAGAAAGCCTGTGGGACGGCGACTGCTTCGTCTTCGACAACCGCGTCACGGTGCGCCATGACCTGAGCGAAGGCGAGTACGACCAGTGCCACGCCTGCCGCCACCCGATCAATGCAGAGGAGCGCGCGTCCGAGCACTATTCGCCAGGGGTCAGCTGCCCGCATTGCTGGGACACCTTGAGCGAAAAGACCCGGCGCAGTGCCATCGATCGGCAGAAGCAGATCGAGCTGGCCAAGGCCCGCAACCTGCCGCACCCGATCGGTTACAACTACAAAGCCGAGGCTTGAGGCATGTCTGCACGCCTGATCTATGTGATGGACCCGATGTGCTCCTGGTGCTGGGGTTTCGCGCCAGTGGCGGCGGCCCTGATCGCCCAGGCGCGTGAGGCCGGTATCGCCACCCGTCTGGTGGTGGGCGGGCTGCGCACGGGTGGCAGTGCGCTGGACAGCTCTACCCGCAAGTACATCCTCGAACACTGGCAGGCGGTGGCCGACGCCACCGGCCAGCCGTTCCGCTTCGAGGGGGCCATGCCCGACGGCTTCGTCTACGACACCGAACCGGCCTGCCGTGCCCTGGTCACGGCCCGCGAGCTGGACGCCGAGCGCGTCTGGCCGCTGCTGGCGCTGATTCAGCGTTCGTTCTACGAGCAGGGCGTGGATGTGACCACCGCGCCGCAGCTGGTCGAGCTGGCCGAGCAGGCGGGCTTCGACCGTGCCGTGTTCGCCGAAACCTTCGCCCGTGCCGATACCCGTGCGGCCACTGCGGCCGACTTCAGCTGGGCACAGGACCTGGGTATCGCCGGTTTCCCGACCTTGCTGGCCGAGCGCAACGGCCAACTGGCCCTGCTGACCAACGGCTACCAGCCGCTGGAGCGCCTGCAACCCTTGCTCGGCCGTTGGCTGCAGCAGGCCGCCTGTGCTTGATGCGCCTGGGTCACCCGACCCGGTACCGGGCAAGCCATACACTGCGGCCGATCGACTGAGCTGGGCGGAAATCCGCCGTCTGGCCCTGCACCACAAGCAAAACCTCTGGTCCGCCAACCTCATCGCTGTGCTGGCGGCGTGTTGCAGCGTGCCCATTCCGCTGCTGCTGCCGCTGCTGGTGGATGAAGTGCTGCTGGGCCATGGCGATGCCGCGCTGAAGTGGATGAACCACCTGCTGCCGTCCAGCTGGCAGGTGGCAGCCGGCTACATCGGCCTGATGCTGGTGCTCACCCTGTGCCTGCGCCTGGCGGCGCTGGCGTTCAACGTGATCCAGGCCAAGCTGTTTGCCGGCTTGGCCAAGGACATCGTCTACCGCCTGCGAATTCGCCTTATAGAGCGGCTCAAGCGCATTTCGCTGAAAGAATACGAAAGCCTGGGCAGCGGCACGGTAACCACTCACCTGGTCACCGACCTGGACACCCTCGACAAGTTCGTGGGCGAAACCCTCAGCCGTTTCCTGGTGGCCATGCTGACGTTGACCGGCACGGCGGCAATCCTGATCTGGATGCACTGGCAGCTGGCGTTGCTGATCTTGCTGTTCAACCCGCTGGTGATCTACTTCACCGTGCAGCTGGGCAAGCGCGTCAAACACCTGAAAAAGCTCGAAAACGACAGCACCGCGCGTTTTACCCAGGCGCTGGCGGAAACGCTCGATGCCATCCAGGAAATCCGTGCCGGCAACCGCCAGGGCTACTTCCTGGGCCGCCTTGGCCTGCGTGCCCGCGAAGTGCGCGACTACGCTGTGGATTCGCAGTGGAAAAGCGATGCCAGTGGCCGTGCCAGTGGCCTGCTGTTCCAGTTCGGCATCGACATTTTCCGGGCAGCCGCCATGCTCACCGTGCTGTTCTCCGACTTGTCGATCGGCCAGATGCTGGCGGTGTTCAGCTACCTGTGGTTCATGATCGGCCCGGTCGAACAGCTGCTCAACCTGCAATACGCCTACTATGCCGCTGGCGGTGCGCTGAGCCGCCTCAACGAGCTGTTGGCGCGTGCTGACGAGCCGCAGTACCCGGCCGCCTGCGACCCGTTCGTCGGGCGTGACACGGTGGGTATAGAGGTGCGCGACTTGCGTTTTGCCTATGCCGACGAGCCAGTGCTGGATAACCTGGACCTGTCCATCGCCCCGGGTGAAAAGGTAGCGATTGTCGGTGCCAGTGGCGGCGGCAAAAGCACCTTGGTGCAACTGTTGCTGGGCCTCTATAGCGCCCAGGCCGGTACCATCCGCTTTGGGGGTGCCAGCCTGCAGGAAATCGGCCTGGAAACCCTGCGTGAAAACGTGGCGGTGGTGTTGCAGCACCCGTCACTGTTCAACGACACCGTACGCGCCAACCTGAACATGGGCCGCGACTGCAGCGACGACGCCTGCTGGCAAGCGCTGCGCATCGCTCAGCTGGATGCCACCGTTGCGGCCTTGCCGCAGGGCCTGGACAGTGTGGTGGGGCGTTCCGGCGTGCGCTTGTCCGGCGGCCAGCGTCAGCGCCTGGCCATCGCCCGCATGGTGTTGGCCGAGCCCAAGGTGGTGATCCTCGACGAGGCCACCTCGGCGCTGGACGCTGCCACCGAGTACAACCTGCATCAGGCATTGGCGCGCTTCCTCAGCGGCCGTACCACGCTGATCATCGCCCACCGCCTGTCGGCCGTGAAACAGGCCGACCGGGTGCTGGTATTCGATGGTGGGCATGTCGCCGAAGAGGGTGGCCACCAGCAACTGATTGCCGAGGGTGGGTTATACGCCAAGCTTTATGGGCACCTGCAGCAAAGCTGACGTTCAAACTGTACAAATCCCCCGATTCCCTGTCATAAAAATCCCCTCCACAACGATGGCAAATGGCCTACGCTGTGCTTGTCTGGGTTGATTTGCGCCTTATCTGCTCTGTGACAGGGAATCCATGAAGGGATATCGCACTCTAGAAGCGCCAAAGTTGCTCGGCATCACCTGGCCCTTCATCGCCGTTGTGGTCTTCCAGGTAGCGTTGGGCAGCCTCAGCCTTTATACGCTGTCGGCCGTGCGCGCCTATGTCGCGGGCGAAAGCCTGTGGTCCAAGGCCCAGAAAGACGCCATTTACTACCTTAACCTGTACGCCGAAACCCGCGACGACAGCACCTATCAGCGCTATCGCCAAGCCATTACCGTGCCGCAGGGTGACCACCAGTTGCGCGAGGTGCTCGACCAGCCCAGCCCTGATCTGGATGCGGCGCGCCGGGCGGTGCTGCAGGGTGGCAACCACCCCGACGATGTCGAGCGGATCATCTGGTTCTACCGCAATTTCCGCAACATCAGCTATATGCAGACAGCCATCGACTACTGGGACATTGGCGACGATTACCTGGCCAAGCTCGATGTGCTGGCTGGCGAGATGCGCCAGAGCTTTGCCACCGGCCCGGTAGACGCCCAGGCAGTGAGTGCCTGGAAGGCCCGTATCGTCACCATCAACGAGGGTGTCACACCCGCCGCCAAGGCGTTCAGTGATGCGCTGGGTGAAGGCTCGCGCATGCTGTTGCGGGTGCTGCTGATCACCAACCTGCTGACGGCCATGTTTCTCATTGCTATCGCGTGGCGCCGCTCCAGCAAGCTGCTGGCCCAGCGCCAAGCCTTCGCCAGTGCCCTGCAGGAGGAAAAGGAGCGGGCACAGATCACCCTGCAGGCCATTGGTGATGCGGTGATCACCACCGATGTGGAGGGCAGTATCGGCTACATGAACCCGGCCGCCGAGCAACTGACCCACTGGCAGTCTGGTCAGGCCCATGGCCTGCCGTTGTCAGCGCTGTTCAGCCTGGTAGACGAGCAGGCTGAAGAAGATGGCAGCAGCCTGGTCGAGCAGGTGCTTAGCGGTAGCCTCAAGGGCGGCGCGGAGCATGCCCGGCTGATTCAGCGCCTGGATGGCAGCACCGTGTCGATCAACCTGGTAGGCTCGCCCATCGTCAGCGATGGCCAGGTCAGCGGCATCGTACTGGTACTGCATGACATGACCCAGGAACGCCAGTACATCGCCAACCTGTCCTGGCAGGCCACCCACGATGCCCTGACCGGCCTGGCCAACCGCCGCGAGTTCGAGTACCGCCTGGAGCAGGCGCTCAATGACCTGGCGCGCCAGGCTGGGCGGCATTCGCTGATGTTCCTTGACCTCGACCAGTTCAAGCTGGTGAACGACACCTGCGGCCACGCCGCCGGTGACGAGCTGCTGCGGCACATCTGCGCCGTGCTGCAATCCGGCCTGCGTGAAGGCGATACCCTGGCGCGGCTGGGGGGTGACGAATTTGGCGTGCTCCTGGAAAACTGCCCGCCCGACCAGGCCGAGCGCATTGCCGAACAGTTACGCCAGATGGTGCAGAGCCTGCATTTCGTGTGGAAGGGACGGCCGTTCGTCACCACGGTCAGTGTTGGCCTGGTGCACATGGCCCAGGCCCCCGGTACCCTCGAAACCTCGCTGCGCGCTGCCGACATGGCCTGCTACATGGCCAAGGAAAAGGGGCGCAACCGCGTGCAGGTGTACCACGCCGATGACAGTGAGCTGTCCATGCGCTTTGGTGAAATGGCCTGGATCCAGCGCTTGCATGTGGCCCTGGAAGAAAACCGCTTCTGCCTGTACGCCCAGGAAATTGCCCCGCTGAAAACGTTCGAAGGCCCGGGCCATATCGAAATCCTGCTGCGCCTGCACGACGAAAGTGGCCGTACCATTCTGCCCAGCAGCTTCATTCCGGCAGCCGAGCGCTATGGCCTGATGACCGCGCTGGACCGCTGGGTGGTGCGCAATGTGTTCCAGGTCATCCGCCAATGCCTGGACGAACGGCGTGAAGGGCCGCTG
Source organism: Pseudomonas sp. OG7 (assembly GCF_014192825.1). Classification (NCBI taxonomy): domain Bacteria; kingdom Pseudomonadati; phylum Pseudomonadota; class Gammaproteobacteria; order Pseudomonadales; family Pseudomonadaceae; genus Pseudomonas; species Pseudomonas sp. OG7. The sequence goes on from NZ_JACHYK010000004.1 coordinate 166,848, forward strand.
TCGATCTGCGCGATCAACCTGTCAGGGTCGAGCATCGGCGATGACAAGTTTCTCGAGTACCTGCAGCGGCTCTTTGTCGAATACGCCATCCCGCCACGGATGATCTGTTTCGAAATCACCGAAACCAGCGCCATTGCCAACCTGGGTAGCGCCATCCGCTTCATCAACGAGTTGAAGGGGCTGGGCTGCCGCTTCTCGCTCGATGATTTTTGCGCTGGCATGTCTTCGTTCGCCTACCTCAAGCATTTACCCGTGGATTTCCTGAAAATTGACGGCAGTTTCGTCAAGGACATGCTCGACGACCCGGTCAACCGGGCCATGGTCGAGGTCATCAACCATATCGGCCATGTCATGGGGAAACGCACCATCGCCGAGTTCGTCGAAACACCCTTGATCGAGCAGGCCCTACAGGAAATAGGCGTGGATTACGCCCAGGGTTACCTGATCGAACGCCCGCAGGTGTTCACCTGTGACAGTCTGCAGCGCCAACGGATCGCCGCCCGGCCTCTGTTGCAGCGCGCACCTGGCACGTTTCGCTAGCTAGAAATCACAAGGATCAAGGAGCTGAAAGTGATTGATGCATTCGTTCGTATCGGGCCTTTGATGGACCCCGCCAGCTACCCACAGTGGGCCCAGCAACTGATTGAAGACTGTCGCGAAAGCAAGCGCCGGGTGGTCGAGCACGAGTTCTATGCGCGCCTGCGCGATGGCCAGCTCAAGCAGTCGACCATTCGCCAGTACCTGATCGGTGGCTGGCCGGTGGTGGAGCAGTTTTCGCTGTACATGGCCCACAACCTGACCAAGACCCGTTATGGGCGGCACCAGGGCGAAGACATGGCGCGGCGCTGGTTGATGCGCAATATCCGGGTTGAGCTGAACCACGCCGACTACTGGGTGAACTGGTGTCAGGCGCATGGCGTGCACCTGCATGAGTTGCAGGCCCAGGAAGTGCCGCCCGAGCTGAACGGGTTGAACGACTGGTGCTGGCGCGTGTGCGCTACCGAGAACCTGGCCATTTCCATGGCGGCGACCAACTACGCCATCGAGGGGGCTACCGGGGAGTGGTCGGCGGTGGTGTGCTCGACCGACACCTATGCACTGGGCTTCCCGGAGGACCAGCGCAAGCGGGCGATGAAGTGGCTGAAGATGCATGCCCAGTATGACGATGCGCACCCGTGGGAGGCGCTGGAGATCATCTGTACCCTGGCGGGAGAGAACCCGACGCTGGGGCTGCGCACCGAGCTGCGCAGGGCGATTTGCAAGAGTTACGACTGCATGTTCCTGTTCCTGGAAAGGTGCATGCAACTGGAAGGGCGCCAGCAGGGCCGCCTGCGCCCGGCGTTGGCAGCGGGCTGATCTGCTTTCCTGTACCGGCCTCTTCGCGGGCAAGCCCGCGAGAGGCCGGTACAGGTTTATTGGGCGTTGAACGCCTGCCCATTCACCCCGGTGCTGTCCGGCCCCATCAGGTACAGGTACACCGGCATGATCTCTTCGGGCAGCGGGTTGTTCTGCGGGTTCTCGCTGGGGTAGGCCTGGGCGCGCATCGCCGTGCGCGTGGCGCCCGGGTTGATGCTGTTGGAGCGTACCGGCGCCACGCCTTCCAGCTCGTCGGCCAAGGTCTGCATCAGGCCCTCTGTGGCGAACTTCGACACGCCATAGGCACCCCAGTAGGCCCGGCCCTTGCGCCCGACGCTGCTGCTGGTGAACACCACCGAGGCGTCTTGCGACAGTTTCAATAGCGGCAGCAGGGTGCTGGTGAGCATGAAGGTGGCATCGACGTTGATGTGCATCACGCGCATGAAGTTGTCGCCCGACAACTGCTCCAGCGGCGTGCGCGGGCCGATGATCGAGGCATTGTTCAGCAGGCCGTCCAGGCGGCCGAACTGATCCTCGATCATCACCGCCAGCTCGTCGTACTGGTGGGGCAGGGCGGTTTCCAGGTTGAACGGGATGACCACCGGTTGCGGGTGCCCGGCGGCTTCGATCTGGTCGTAGACCTCGTTCAGGTTGGCCTCGGTCTTGCCCAGCAGCAGCACGGTGGCGCCCAGTGCGGCGTAAGCCTTGGCGGCCGCGGCACCGATGCCGCGGCCGGCACCGGTAACCAGGATGACCCGGCCTTGCAGCAGGTCGGGGCGGGCGGTGTAGTCGAACATGGTAGGTCCTTCGTGTTCGTTGGCGGGGGTCAGCAGCCGCACAGCGCGCTGTCGATCACTTTGCGCAGTTCCAGCGGGTGGTCCACCACCACGTCGGCACCCCAGTTGTTAGGGTTGTCCTCTGGATGAATATAGCCGTAACGCACCGCCGCCGTGCGGGTGCCGGCGTCGCGGCCAGACTCGATGTCGCGCAGGTCGTCGCCGACGAACAGCACGCTGGCCGGGTCCAGGTCCAGGGTCTTGCAGGCCAGGATCAGCGGCTCGGGGTCGGGCTTGCTGTTTTTTACATGGTCCGGGCAGATCAGCAAGGCCGAACGCTCGGCCAGGCCCAGCTGCTGCATGATCGGCTCGGCGAAACGCACCGGCTTGTTGGTGACCACGCCCCACACCAGGTTGCCTTTCTCGATGTCGGCCAGCAACTCGGCCATGCCGTCGAACAGCTTGCTGTGCACCGCGCAGTCGCGCTGGTAGCGCTCCAGGAACTCCAGGCGCAGGGCCTCGAAGCCTTCGGCATCCGGGTCCATGGCAAACGTGGCGGCTACCATGGCGCGGGCACCGCCCGAGATCACGCCACGGATCAGGTTGTCGTCAACGGCCGGCAGGCCGCGCTCGGCGAGCATGGCCTGGCAGATGGCGATGAAGTCTGGCGCCGTGTCCAGCAAGGTGCCGTCCATGTCGAAGAGTACTGCTCGCAAACGCATGCTCATTCCTCGCGCAGGGTCTGGATCATGTAGTTGACGTCGACGTCGCTGTTGAGCTTGTAGTGCTTGGTCAGCGGGTTGTAGGTCAGGCCGATGATGTCTTTGACTTCGAGGCCGGCAGCGCGGCTCCACGCGCCCAGTTCGGATGGGCGGATGAACTTCTTGAAGTCGTGGGTGCCGCGCGGCAGCATCTTAAGGATGTACTCGGCGCCGACGATGGCCAGCAGGTAGGCCTTGGGGTTGCGGTTGATGGTGGAGAAGAACACCTGGCCACCCGGCTTGACCATGCGGTAGCAGGCGCGAATCACCGAAGACGGGTCGGGCACGTGCTCGAGCATTTCCAGGCAGGTGACCACGTCGAACTGTTCGGGCATTTCTTCGACCAGGGCTTCGGCGGTAATCTGCCGGTATTCCACCTGCACGCCGGACTCCAGCTGGTGCAGTTGGGCCACGGCCAAGGGGGCTTCGCCCATGTCGATACCGGTTACCGTGGCACCGCGCAGGGCCATGGCTTCGCTGAGGATGCCGCCGCCGCAGCCGACGTCCAGCACCTTCTTGCCGGCCAGGCTGGCGCGTTCGTCGATCCAGTTGACGCGCAGCGGGTTGATTTCGTGCAGCGGCTTGAACTCGCTTTCGCGGTCCCACCAGCGGTGGGCCAGCGCTTCGAACTTGGCGATTTCGGCGCGGTCGACGTTGCTCATTGAACAGTCCTCTGAAACTTCGCAAAATTGCGCCGGAGTATACCCGAGCGCTCGGCCCCGAGGGTCGCTATAATCGCCGGCTTTTGATATCCGAACGACGGGGAGAGGCGATGCGCGAGCGACTTTTGGCGGCGGAGAAGGTGACCGGGATCCGCTGGCAGGGCGGCGTCTTGCACCTGCTCGACCAGCGCCTGCTGCCCTCGGATGAACGCTGGCTGGCCTGCGACAATGTCGCGCAGGTGGCGGCGGCGATCCGTGACATGGCGGTGCGCGGCGCTTCGGCCATCGGCATTGCCGCCGCTTACGGCCTGGTGCTGGCCCTTGAGGAGCGGCTGGCCGAAGGTGGCGATTGGGAAATGGACCTTGAAGAGGACTTCCTCTGCCTCGCCGAGGCGCGTCCCACCGCCGCCAACCTGTTCTGGGCGCTGAACCGCATGCGCGAGCGCCTGCAGCGTCTGCGCCCGTATGAAGATGTGCTGGCAGCACTGGAGGCCGAAGCCGTGGCCATCCATGAAAGCGACCGTGAAGCCAACCTGACCATGGCTCAGCAAGGCATCGAACTGATTCGCCGTCACCAGGGCAATGCCCAGACCCTGCTCACCTATGGCAATGCCGGTGCGCTGGCCAGCGGCGGCTTTGGTACCGCGTTGGGGGTGATCCGCGCCGGCTACCTCGAAGGCATGGTCGAGCGGGTGTATGCCGGCGAAACCCGCCCCTGGCTGCAAGGCTCGCGCCTGACCGCCTGGGAGCTGGCCAACGAAGGCATCCCGGTCACCCTGTGCGCCGACTCGGCGCTGGCGCACCTGATGAAGACCAAAGGCATCACCTGGGTGGTGGTGGGCGCGGACTGCATCGCTGCCAACGGCGACGTGGCCAGCAAGATCGGCACCTACCAGCTGGCGGTCAGCGCCATGCACCACGGTGTGCGCTTCATGGTGGTGGCGCCGAGCACCAGCATCGACCTGAACCTGGCCACTGGCGAGGATATTCCGCTGGAAGAGCGCGCGTCCGACGAACTGCTGGACATTGCCGGTACCCGGGTGGCGCCGGATGTGGAGGTGTTCAATCCGGTGTTCGACGTGACCCCGGCCGACCTGATCGATGTGATCGTGACCGAGCGAGGCATTGTCGAACGCCCTGATACCGCCAAACTGGCGCAGTTGATGTGCCGCAAGCGGTTGCATTGAGCTGGAGATCGAGCGCCGCGCGGGCGGCGCTCGATCTCTCAAACACCGAAAAACTAAAGGCAAGCACCCCCGTGCCACATCTCCCCACCGCCCCCGCCTTTGTGATAACATCCGGCAGTTTCCAGGACCGCCCATCACGGCGGCCTTCATTGCGCAGATCCATGGCACAACTCATTGATTTGTCGTAAGTCGTCGCACCCTTATGCGCTGCGGCGGCGAGCTTCGTTCGGCCCTTGATGGAGCTGCGAAGTTTCACCAGAAAAAGGAATCAGGCTTCTCATGGGCGAACTGGCCAAAGAAATCCTCCCGGTCAATATCGAAGACGAACTGAGACAGTCTTACCTCGACTACGCGATGAGCGTGATTGTCGGGCGAGCGCTGCCCGATGCGCGTGACGGCTTGAAGCCCGTGCATCGTCGCGTTCTCTATGCGATGAGCGAACTGGGCAACGACTGGAACAAGCCGTACAAGAAATCCGCCCGTGTGGTCGGTGACGTGATCGGTAAGTACCACCCGCACGGCGACACTGCGGTCTACGACACCATCGTGCGTATGGCCCAGCCGTTCTCGCTGCGCTACCTGCTGGTCGACGGCCAGGGCAACTTCGGTTCGGTGGACGGCGACAACGCCGCAGCCATGCGATACACCGAAGTGCGCATGACCAAGCTGGCCCACGAGCTGCTGGCCGACCTGCACAAAGAAACCGTCGACTGGGTGCCCAACTACGACGGCACCGAGCAGATCCCGGCGGTCATGCCGACCCGTATTCCCAACCTGCTGGTCAACGGCTCCAGCGGTATCGCCGTGGGCATGGCGACCAACATCCCGCCGCACAACCTCGGTGAAGTCATCGACGGCTGCCTGGCGCTGATCGACAACCCGGAAGTCACCATCGATGAGCTGATGCAGCACATCCCGGGCCCGGATTTCCCGACTGCCGGCATCATCAATGGTCGCCAAGGCATCATCGAGGCCTATCGTACCGGCCGTGGCCGCATCTACATGCGTGCCCGTTCCGAAATCGAAGACATCGACAAGGTCGGCGGCCGCCAGCAGATCGTCGTGACCGAGTTGCCGTACCAGCTGAACAAGGCGCGCCTGATCGAAAAGATCGCCGAGCTGGTAAAAGAGAAGAAGATCGAAGGCATCACCGAGCTGCGCGACGAGTCCGACAAGGACGGCATGCGCATCGTCATCGAGCTGCGTCGCGGCGAGGTGCCGGAGGTGGTGCTCAACAACCTCTATCAGCAAACCCAGCTGCAGAGTGTGTTCGGTATCAACGTGGTGGCCCTGGTCGACGGCCGTCCGCGCCTGCTCAACCTCAAGGACCTGCTCGAAGCGTTCGTCCGTCACCGCCGTGAAGTGGTGACCCGGCGTACCGTGTTCGAGCTGCGCAAGGCCCGCGAACGCGGCCACATCCTTGAAGGCCAGGCGGTCGCGCTGTCCAACATCGACCCGGTCATCGCCCTGATCAAGGCCTCGCCGACGCCGTCCGAAGCCAAGGAAGCCCTGGTTTCCACGCCGTGGGAATCCAGTGCCGTGCAGGTCATGGTCGAGCGCGCCGGCGCCGATTCCTGCCGCCCTGAAGACCTGCCAGAGCAATACGGCCTGCATGACGGCAAGTACTTCCTGTCGCCAGAGCAGGCCCAGGCCATTCTCGACCTGCGCCTGCACCGCCTGACCGGCCTTGAGCACGAGAAGCTGCTGGCCGAGTACCAGGAAATCCTCGAGCAGATCGGCGAGCTGATCCGCATCCTCAGCAGCGCCGAGCGCCTGATGGAAGTGATCCGCGAAGAGCTGGAAGCCATCCGTGCCGAATACGGCGATGCCCGGCGTACCGAAATTCTCGATGCGCGCCACGACCTCAGCTACGGCGACATGATCCCGGAAGAAGAGCGTGTGGTCACCATCTCCCACGGCGGCTACGCCAAGACCCAGCCGCTGTCCGCCTACCAGGCCCAGCGCCGTGGCGGCAAAGGCAAGTCGGCTACCGGGGTGAAGGACGAGGACTATATCGAGCACCTGCTGGTCGCCAACAGCCACGCTACCTTGTTGCTGTTCTCCAGCAAGGGCAAGGTGTACTGGCTGAAAACCTACGACATCCCTGAAGCGTCCCGCGCTGCCCGTGGTCGCCCGCTCGTCAACCTGCTGCCGCTGGAGGAGGGTGAGCGCATCACCGCCATGCTGCAGATCGACCTCGAGGCCCTGCAGCAGAGCGCTGGCGCCGAAGAAGAGCTGGACGAGGCGGAAGATGCCGTACTCGAAGGCGAAGTGATCGAGGCCGAGGAAGTCGACGAAGAAGACGGCGATACCCCTGAGTGGGTGGCCGAGCCGACTGGCGCCTACATCTTCATGGCCACCGCTTCGGGTACCGTGAAGAAGACCCCACTGGTGCAGTTCGCCCGTCCGCGCTCCAACGGCCTGATTGCCCTCAAGCTGAAAGAAGGTGACACCCTGATCGCTGCCGCCATTACTGACGGCGCCAAGGAAGTCATGATGTTCTCCGACGCCGGCAAGGTGATCCGCTTCGCTGAAAGCGTGGTGCGCGAAATGGGCCGTAACGCCCGTGGCGTACGCGGCATGAAGCTGGGCAAGGGGCAGCAGATCATTTCCATGCTGATCCCGGAATCGGGTGCGCAGATCCTGACTGCCTCCGAGCGTGGCTTCGGCAAACGCACCCCGCTGTCCAAGTTCCCGCGTCGCGGCCGCGGTGGCCAGGGCGTGATCGCCATGGGTACCAAAGGGCGCAACGGTCTGCTGATCGGCGCCATCCAGGTGCAGGAAGGCGAAGAGATCATGCTGATCTCCGACCAGGGTACGCTGGTGCGTACACGGGTAGGTGAGGTGTCCAGCCTGGGCCGTAACACCCAGGGCGTGACCTTGATCAAGCTGGCTACCGACGAGACGTTGGTGGGCCTGGAGCGTATCCAGGAGCCTTCCGAGGACGAACTCGATGATGTGATCGAGACGGACGAAGAGGGCGTCGAGGCTGAGGCGCCAGACAACGAAGAAGCTGCTGGCGCCGAAGAGGCCCCGCAGGAGTAAGCAAGCGTAAACCCGAGCGGGGCGACCAAGGTCGCCCCGTTTGACTGAATAGGCCGGGCATTGCCTGGCCCTGTGGGAGCGGGCTTGCCCGCGAATGAGGCGCCGCGGTGTATGGCACCGGCTTCGCCGGTGTTCGCGGGCAAGCCCGCTCCCACAGGGTTCCCGCAGAACTAGCTGTTTAGATCTATTAGAGCGAGAGTGGATGTGAGCAAACGAGCCTTTAACTTCTGCGCAGGCCCTGCCGCGCTTCCTGACGCTGTTTTGCAGCGCGCCCAGGCCGAAATGCTGGACTGGAACGGCAAGGGCTTGTCGGTGATGGAAATGAGCCATCGCAGCGACGACTACGTGGCCATCGCCGAAAAGGCCGAGCAGGACCTGCGTGACCTGCTGTCCGTCCCCTCCAACTACAAGGTGCTGTTCCTGCAGGGCGGCGCCAGCCAGCAGTTCGCTGAAATCCCGCTGAACCTGTTGCCGGAAAACGGCACTGCCGACTACATCGAAACCGGCATCTGGTCGAAAAAAGCCATCGAAGAAGCGCGCCGCTTCGGCAATGTCAACGTCGCCGCCAGCGCCAAGCCTTACGACTACCTGGCGATCCCGGGCCAGAACGAGTGGAACCTGACCAAAAACGCCGCCTACGTGCACTATGCATCCAACGAGACCATCGGTGGCCTGCAGTTTGACTGGGTGCCGGAAACCGGTGACGTCCCGCTGGTGGTCGATATGTCGTCCGACATCCTCTCGCGCCCCATCGACGTGTCCCAGTACGGCCTGATCTACGCCGGTGCGCAGAAGAACATCGGCCCGAGTGGCCTGGTGGTGGTGATCGTGCGTGAAGACCTGCTGGGGCATGCCCGCAGCAGCTGCCCGACCATGCTCGACTACAAGGTTTCAGCTGACAACGGCTCGATGTACAACACCCCGGCCACTTACTCCTGGTACCTCTCGGGCCTGGTCTTCGAGTGGCTGAAAGAGCAGGGTGGCGTCGACGCCATGGAGCAGCGCAACCGCGCCAAGAAAGAGCGTCTTTATGGCTTCATCGACAACAGCGATTTCTACACCAACCCGATCAGCCACAACGCCCGTTCGTGGATGAACGTGCCGTTCCGCCTGGCTGACGAGCGCCTGGACAAGGCCTTCCTTGCCGGTGCCGATGCCCGTGGCCTGCTCAACCTCAAGGGCCACCGCTCGGTGGGCGGCATGCGCGCTTCCATCTACAACGCCCTGGGCCTGGAAGCAGTGGAAGCGCTGGTGGGCTACATGGCTGAATTCGAGAAGGAGCACGGCTGATGTCCGAACAGGAGCTCAAGGCGCTGCGCGTACGCATCGACAGCCTCGACGAGAAAATCCTCGAGCTGATCAGCGACCGCGCCCGTTGCGCCGAAGAAGTGGCCCGGGTCAAGACCGCCTCGCTGAAAGAAGGCGAGAAGCCGGTGTTCTACCGCCCTGAGCGTGAGGCTGCGGTGCTCAAGCGCGTGATGGAGCGCAACAAAGGCCCGCTGGGCAACGAAGAGATGGCGCGGCTGTTCCGCGAAATCATGTCCTCGTGCCTGGCCCTGGAAGAACCGCTGAAAATCGCCTATCTCGGCCCTGAGGGTACTTTCACCCAGGCGGCGGCCATGAAGCACTTTGGTCACGCGGTGATCAGCCGCCCGATGGCAGCCATCGACGAAGTGTTCCGTGAAGTGGCGGCCGGTGCTGTCAATTTCGGCGTGGTGCCGGTGGAAAACTCCACCGAAGGCGCTGTCAGCCATACCCTGGACAGCTTCCTTGAGCACGACATGGTGATTTGCGGCGAGGTCGAGCTGCGTATCCACCACCACCTGCTGGTGGGCGAAAATACCAAGACCGACAGCATCACCCGTATCTACTCCCACGCTCAGTCGCTGGCCCAGTGCCGCAAGTGGCTGGACGCGCACTACCCGAACGTGGAGCGCGTCGCTGTATCGAGCAATGCCGAGGCCGCCAAGCGCGTCAAGGGTGAGTGGAATTCGGCGGCGATCGCCGGTGATATGGCAGCCAACCTGTATGGTCTGACTCGCCTGGCCGAGAAGATCGAAGACCGCCCGGACAACTCCACGCGCTTCCTGATGATCGGCAACCAGGAAGTGCCGCCGACGGGCGACGACAAGACTTCGATCATCGTTTCGATGAGCAACAAGCCCGGTGCCTTGCACGAGCTGCTGGTGCCGTTCCATCAGAACGGCATCGACCTGACCCGCATCGAGACCCGCCCGTCGCGCAGTGGCAAGTGGACCTACGTGTTCTTCATCGACTTCGTTGGCCACCACCGCGACCCGCTGATCAAAGCGGTGCTGGAGCAGATCAGCCAGGAGGCTGTGGCGCTGAAGGTGCTGGGCTCTTATCCGAAGGCGGTGCTTTGATTCAAGGTCCCATAGGGTCCAGCAGGCTGTCTTGATTTCTGAACAGGGTTCGCACCAGTGGTAAATGCAGCAAAAACCAAACCCGCACCCATCATCAACCGCCTGGTCGTGGTCGGTCTCGGCCTGATCGGCGGCTCTTTCGCCAAGGGCCTGCGTGAAAGCGGCCTGTGCCGCGAAGTGGTCGGTGTCGACCTGGATGCCCCTTCGCGCAAGCAGGCTGTGGCCCTGGGCGTGGTCGATCGCTGCGAAGAAGACCTCGCTGCCGCTTGCGTGGGTGCCGATGTGATCCAGCTGGCCGTGCCGATCCTGGCCATGGAAAAAGTGCTGGCCCGCCTGGCCCGGCTCGACCTGGGTGACGCGATCATCACCGATGTCGGTAGCGCCAAGGGCAATGTCGTCCGTGAGGCGCGCGTCGTCTTCGGGCAGCGCTTGCCGCGCTTCGTCCCCGGCCACCCCATCGCCGGTTCCGAGCAGAGCGGGGTAGAGGCCTCCAACGCTGCCCTGTTCCGCCGTCACAAGGTCATCCTCACGCCGCTGGCCGAAACCGATCCTGCCGCGCTAGCGCTGGTCGACCGCCTGTGGCGTGCGCTGGATGCTGATGTGGAGCACATGTCGGTCGAGCGCCATGATGAAGTGCTGGCAGCCACCAGTCACTTGCCGCACTTGCTGGCCTTTGGCTTGGTCGACTCGTTGGCCAAACGCAATGAAAACCTCGAGATCTTCCGGTACGCTGCGGGAGGTTTCCGCGATTTCACAAGAATCGCTGGCAGCGACCCGACCATGTGGCACGACATCTTCCTCGCCAACCGCGACGCTGTCTTGCGCACGCTAGATACATATCGCAGCGATCTCGACGCCTTGCGCGACGCGATCGCTGAAGGGGACGGGCACCAGCTGCTGGGTGTATTCACCCGCGCACGGGTTGCCCGCGAGCATTTCAGTAAAATCCTGGCCCGCCGGGCCTATGTGGACGCTATGAACGCCAACGATCTGATTTTCCTGGCCCAACCGGGTGGCCGCCTGAACGGGCGTATTCGTGTACCGGGCGACAAGTCGATTTCCCATCGCTCGATCATGCTCGGCTCGCTGGCCGAAGGCACCACCGAAGTCGAAGGCTTCCTCGAAGGTGAAGACGCGCTGGCGACCCTGCAGGCATTCCGTGACATGGGTGTGGTCATCGAGGGCCCCAACCACGGTCGCGTGACCATTCACGGCGTTGGCCTGCACGGCCTCAAGCCACCACCCGGGCCGCTGTATGTAGGTAACTCCGGCACCTCGATGCGCCTGCTGTCGGGCCTGCTGGCCGGCCAGCCGTTCGACGTCACCATGACAGGCGACGCTTCGCTGTCCAAGCGCCCGATGAACCGTGTGGCCAACCCGCTACGCGAAATGGGCGCCGTGGTCGAGACAGGTCCGGAAGGCCGCCCACCGCTGACCATTCGCGGCGGTAGCAAGCTCAAGGCATTGACCTACACGCTGCCGATGGCCAGCGCCCAGGTCAAATCGTGCCTGTTGCTGGCCGGCCTGTACGCCGAAGGCAAGACCACCGTCACCGAGCCTGCGCCAACCCGTGACCACACTGAGCGCATGCTGCGCGGCTTTGGCTATGCGGTCGAGTCGAACGGCCCGGTTGCCTCGCTGCAGTCCGGTGGCAAACTCACCGCGACCCGCATCGAAGTGCCGGCCGACATTTCCTCGGCAGCGTTCTTCCTGGTGGCAGCTTCGATCGCTGAAGGCTCCGAGCTGGTGCTGGAGCACGTAGGCATCAACCCGACCCGTACCGGCGTGATCGACATCCTGCGCCTGATGGGCGGCGACATTACCCTGGAAAACCAGCGTGAAGTCGGCGGCGAGCCGGTGGCTGATCTGCGTGTGCGTGGTGCCAAGCTCAAGGGCATTGATATCCCGGAAGAACTGGTACCGCTGGCCATCGACGAGTTCCCGGTGCTGTTCGTGGCCGCCGCCTGCGCCGAAGGGCGTACCGTGCTGCGTGGCGCCGAAGAGCTGCGGGTGAAGGAATCCGACCGTATCCAGGTGATGGCTGACGGCCTGATCACCCTGGGCATCCAGTGTGAACCGACCCCGGATGGCATCATCATCGACGGTGGCCAGTTGGGCGGTGGCGAAGTGCATGGCCACGGTGACCACCGCATTGCCATGGCTTTCAGCGTGGCCTCGCTGCGCGCCAGCGCGCCCATTCGCATCCATGACTGCGCCAACGTCGCCACCTCGTTCCCCAACTTCCTGGCGCTGTGTGCCGAAGTGGGTATCCGCGTGGCGGAAGAGGGCAAGTCGTGAATTCGCTGGCGCCGGTTATCACCATCGACGGGCCTAGCGGCTCGGGCAAGGGCACGGTCGCCGGCCTGCTGGCTCGCGAGCTGGGCTGGAAGCTGCTGGATTCGGGTGCGCTGTACCGCTTGCTGGCGTTCAACGCCAGTAATCACGGTGTCGACCTCACCAACGAAGAGCTGCTTACCAAGCTTGCCGCCCATCTGGATGTGCAGTTCATCGCCGCCGAGCCCGGTAAGCTGCAACAGATCATCCTTGAGGGTGAAGACGTCAGTAACGTCATCCGTACCGAAACGGTAGGTGCGGGTGCGTCGATGGTGGCTTCGCTGCCGGCGGTGCGTGATGCCCTGCTGGTGCGTCAGCGTGAGTTCCGCGAGGCGCCGGGCCTGATCGCCGACGGTCGCGACATGGGCACCGTGGTGTTCCCCGACGCGCCGTTGAAGGTCTTCCTTACCGCCAGCGCGGAGGAGCGCGCACGTCGTCGCTACCTGCAGTTGAAGGGCAAGGGTGAAGATGTTAGTCTGTCGAGTCTGCTGGATGAGATTCGTGCGCGTGATGAGCGCGACACCCAACGTGCAGTGGCCCCGCTGAAACCAGCGGTCGATGCCATTCAGTTGGACTCTACCGAGTTGTCCATCGAGCAGGTGTTGCAACGTATCAGGAGCGAGATCGCCCAGCGCGACCTCCTCTGATAGCCAGGAGAGCAGGCAGGGGCACCAGTCAACGTCCTGCCGGCTTTCCTTTACTTAAAACAGACCCACATTGTCTGGAATGTGGCGAGGGCGTTTGTTTCGCCCGAATTTACAGGAATTAAAATGAGCGAAAGCTTTGCAGAACTCTTTGAAGAAAGCCTGAAAACCCTCAATCTTCAGCCGGGTGCGATCATCACCGGTATCGTTGTCGACATCGACGGCGACTGGGTTACCGTACACGCTGGCCTGAAGTCCGAGGGCGTCATCCCGCTCGAGCAGTTCTACAACGAAGCTGGCGAGCTGACCATCAAGGTCGGTGACGAAGTGCACGTTGCGCTGGACGCGGTCGAAGACGGCTTTGGCGAAACCAAACTGTCCCGTGAAAAAGCCAAGCGCGCCGAGTGCTGGATTGTTCTGGAAGCAGCTTTCGCCGCCGAAGAAGTGGTCAAGGGCGTTATCAACGGTAAGGTTAAGGGCGGCTTCACTGTCGACGTTAACGGCATCCGTGCGTTCCTGCCGGGCTCCCTGGTTGATGTCCGCCCAGTGCGCGACACCACCCACCTGGAAGGCAAAGAGCTGGAATTCAAGGTCATCAAGCTGGACCAGAAGCGCAACAACGTTGTCGTTTCCCGTCGCAGCGTGCTGGAAGCCGAGAACTCCGCCGAGCGCGAAGCCCTGCTGGAAACCCTGCAGGAAGGCCAGCAAGTCAAAGGTATCGTCAAGAACCTCACCGACTACGGCGCATTCGTGGACCTGGGCGGTATCGACGGCCTGCTGCACATCACCGACATGGCCTGGAAGCGCATCAAGCACCCATCGGAAATCGTTAACGTTGGCGACGAAGTCGACGTACGCGTTCTGAAGTTCGACCGCGAGCGCAACCGCGTTTCGCTGGGTCTGAAGCAAATGGGCGAAGATCCGTGGGTAGCTATCACTGCCCGTTACCCAGAAGGTACTCGCGTACAAGCTCGCGTTACCAACCTGACCGACTACGGCTGCTTCGCTGAGCTGGAAGAAGGCGTTGAAGGTCTGGTACACGTTTCCGAAATGGACTGGACCAACAAGAACATCCACCCGTCGAAAGTCGTTCAGGTTGGCGACGAAGTGGAAGTCATGGTTCTGGACATCGACGAAGAGCGTCGTCGTATCTCCCTGGGCATCAAGCAGTGCAAGTCCAACCCATGGGAAGACTTCTCCGGCCAGTTCAACAAGGGTGACAAGATCACCGGTACCATCAAGTCGATCACCGACTTCGGTATCTTCATCGGCCTGGACGGCGGCATTGACGGCCTGGTTCACCTGTCCGACATCTCCTGGAACGAAACCGGCGAAGAAGCCGTACGTCGTTTCAAGAAGGGCGACGAGCTGGAAACCGTCATCCTGTCGGTCGACCCAGAGCGCGAGCGCATCTCCCTGGGCATCAAGCAGCTGGAAGACGATCCGTTCTCCAACTTCGTTGCTGTCAATGACAAGGGCGCTATCGTCAAGGGCATCGTGAAAGAAGTTGACGCCAAAGGCGCCATCGTCACTCTGGCCGACGACATCGAAGCCACTCTGAAAGCTTCCGAAATCAGCCGTGACCGCGTTGAAGACGCGCGTAACGTTCTGAAGGAAGGCGAAGAGATCGAAGCCAAGATCATCAGCGTTGACCGCAAGTCCCGCGTTATCAGCCTGTCGATCAAATCGAAAGACGACGCTGAAGAGCGCGAAGCCATCCAGAGCCTGAAAAACGCTCCGGAAGCGGCTGCCGACACCACCATGGCTGCGCTGCTGCGCGAAGCAATGGCCAAGCAGAACTGAGTTCTGTTTGATCGGTAAAAAAGGGCGACCCTCGGGTCGCCCTTTTTTTTGGGAGTTGGGTGTTGTCTTGTGGTGTTGCGCAGATCGAGCGCCGCTCGCGCGGCGCTCGATCTCCCAGGCACGGCCACTCCATACCCTCAAAGCCACACCGCATCCCAATGCGGATAATCACTGGCTCTGGTGACTAACCCGGCCCTGACCGGGTTGGCCACGATATACCTTGCCGCCTTGAGAATATCTTCGTCTCGGCGCAAAGCGCGGTCGTAATAACCTGCCTGCCATATCGGAGACATCTTCACCCCGGCCTTGCGCAATGCATTGCTGGATTGGCACTTGAAGCGTTGCATCAGTTTGCTAAGCGTCGTGCCTTTCAGTTCGATCAACCAGTGCAAGTGGTCTGGCATCAGTACCCAGGCTAGCGAGCGACAGTGTTGCTGCTGATCTGCATGGCGTTGGTTGTGGATAGTCAAGCGGGCAAGGTAAAGGTTGTGGAACAGGGGCTGACGCAGGTGTGTGACAGTCGTCAGCATGTATAGCCTGCCTGGTACCGAGCATCGGGCATGGCGAAGCCTGCAGCCATGGGGTTTGGTCATTGTGTTCATCCTTTAGTGTGTGCGTGCCGGGGCAGCGTAGTCGCGGTGGATGGGGGCTGGCGTTAATCAGGGTTTCAGCATGTAAATGGATGGCGTGGGATTTGCGGTGTTGCGCAGATCGAGCGCCGCCCGCGCGGCGCATCGCGAGCTGCGCTCGCTCCTACGTTTGTTTCGGGCCAATTATTCCTGGGGGATTGGCGCGCGTACGCCTTGGCGCATGGCTCGATATCACGTCGTACAAACAAGGCGGCCGCGCGCGCCTGTCACAGGCGTTACTGGCCCGAAACAAACGTAGGAGCGAGCGCAGCTCGCGATGCGCCGCGCGGGCGGCGCTCGATTGCCGCTCCAACACAAATGTATCGCCGGACACCTAAAAGCTCCCGCCGGCTAGACCATTCTTGCAAAACTTCAATCTTGAATTTTTTTATTAAGTCAAGAACCACCCTGTTCAAATCCTTCCCGGCGTGCTACAAACTGGTTGAGCAATGATCTAGCTGCTTGATAACGAAGGGAAAAATATGACGAAGTCGGAGCTGATCGAACGTATTGTCACCCATCAAGGGCTGCTCTCGTCCAAGGACGTGGAGCTGGCCATCAAGACCATGCTTGAGCAGATGTCACAATGCCTTGCTACCGGCGATCGCATCGAGATCCGCGGTTTTGGCAGCTTCTCGCTGCACTATCGTGCCCCCCGCGTGGGCCGTAACCCGAAGACCGGTCAGTCGGTCAGCCTCGAAGGCAAGTTCGTGCCGCACTTCAAGCCCGGCAAAGAGTTGCGCGATCGGGTCAATGAAGACGAGCATGATGAGGTTCATACCTGATCCCTCAAGGAGCAATCTGATGCGTAACCTCAAGCGCGCCCTGGCGGCGGTATTCGTGCTGCTGTTGGCGGCCGTGGTGCTGTTCTTCGTGCTGGAAAACCAGCAAAACGTGTCGTTGGTCCTGTTCGGCTGGGCTGCTCCGGCAATGCCGGTTGCCGTGCTGGTGTTGGCCGCGTTGGTGATTGGCCTGGCAGTCGGGCCATTGTTGGGTGCCTACGGCGTGCAGCGCAGCAAGCGCAAGATCAGGGCGTCTGCCCGGCAGGCGGCACTGAGCGGTAACTAGGGAAATTTCCTACGCTCACTTAGGAAAGCGTCACCTATGCATGCTCTGGTCGTCGTGGAGTAATAGCGCACTTCATTTTCGGCCCAGGTGAGTGTGCGCAGCATGGACTATCCCAGCCTTTCCCATCACGGTGGTGCCCGCAGCGTTACCGGGTCTTGTCACCAACTGCATCTCGCCCCATTCACCAGCCTGCTGGTCGACTGCGGCCTGGAGCAGGGCGCCGAGGCAGCGCAAGGCGCAGGCGCTGCGTCGCTCGGCTTTGACGTGCAGGGCATCGAGGCCCTGATCATCACGCATGTGCATCTGGATCACGTTGGCCGTATCCCTGCGCTGCTGGCCGCCGGATACCGCGGCCCCATCCTCTGCAGTGAGCCTTCCGCACAGCTGCTACCGCTGGTGCTGGAAGACGCCTACAAGCTTAGCGTCAGCAGTGACCCTGCCCAGGTGGCGCGGTACCTCGAATTCGTCTGCGACCTTATCGTGCCCCTGCCGTTCGAGCAGTGGCACACGCTGGTCGAGCGCCCAGGCCTTGGCTGTCGCATTCGCTTGCAGCGCGCGGGTCATCTGCTGGGCTCGGCGTATATCGAGTGCGACATGCAGCATGGGCAGTCCAATAGCCGCTACGTGTTTTCTGGTGACCTGGGGGCGTGTGGCAATCCCTTGTTGCGCCCGCTACAGCCGCCAGAGCGCGCCGACGTGCTGGTGCTGGAAAGTACCTATGGTGACCGCTTGCATCCGCATGTCGGCGACCGCAGGCAGCGGCTGGAAGATGCCATCGATCGGGCCTTGGCTGACAAGGGCACCCTCCTCATTCCGGCGTTCAGTCTGGGTCGCACCCAAGAACTGCTGTACGAGCTGGAAGGCATACTTCATCGCAAGGCATTGCTGGGTAGCGCCGGCCCGGGCCCCGATGGCGACCCGATTGACTGGTCGCAACTGCCCATTATCCTCGACTCGCCTTTGGCTCAGCGCATTACCAGCGTATATCGGAACTTGCATGACTACTGGAATGCCGAAGCCAGGGCGCGCCTGGCCGAGGGGCGCGACCCGCTGGGTTTCAGCCAGCTGATCAATGTAGACACCCATGCGCGCCACCAGCAGGTGGTCAACTACCTCAAGAGCACCGGGCGCCCGGCGATCGTGATCGCCGGCAATGGCATGTGCTCGGGTGGGCGCATCGTCAATTATCTCAAGGCCATGTTGGAAGATCCTCGGCACGAGGTGATGTTTGTGGGCTATCAAGCCAAGGGCACGCCGGGGGCGGTGATTCAGGCTAGCGAGGGGGCGGAAGGATTCGTGCAGCTTGATCTGGACGGAAGAATGTACGAGGTGCGGGCGAAAGTCATGACGCTATCGGGGTATTCCGCACATGCTGATCAGGCAGGTTTGGTGCAGTTTGCGCTGGGTGGTCAGGCGCAGCCAGGCAAGGTGCTGTTGGTGCATGGTGAGAGGGGGGCAAAGGCCGCTTTGCACAAGGCCTTGATGCAACATGCAGAGCGGGCGGGTGAACCTCTGGAGGTCTTCGTCCCCTGAACCCTTGGTCTGACAACGGTGAGCTGGCCGACGCAAGGCGGGAACTAATCCCGGCAGCGTTCATCTACTGCGACTAACCCTGGCGCTGGGTGTGTAAGATGTTGGCATAATGCCGCTACCCTCATGAGGGCGTGCGCCTTGCCGAGTTCGATGCAGTCGCTCGTGATGTTTTGGTATGCCAGAAACCGTGTACGCAGTCAGACCCAAGGAAAAACACAAGAAATGCGCAATGACCTTGAGCGCCGCAGTAGCGATAGTGAAGAAGTTGACCTGTTGGAGTTTCTGGAAGGGGTGTGGCGGCAAAAACTACTCATCTTTCTGGTCACGGTAGCCGTCACGGCAGTTGCACTGGCTTATGCACTGTTGGCCAAGCCTGTTTATGAGGCCAAAATATTTTTGGCGGCACCGGCGACAAGTGATATAGCAGATCTCAACTATGGCCGCACCCAGCAGACTGGGTTGGAGCCATTCACGTCGCGTAAGGTTTTTGACATCTTCGTTGAACATCTGAACGGTGAAACACTGCGACGTCAGTTCTTTAAAGAATTTTACATGCCCTCGGTAGTGGCGGGGCAAGGGGCGCAAGGGGCATTGTATGCTGCGTTCAATGGCTCCTTTGATGTCGTGCAACTGGCGGGTGAGCCGCCGCGCGCCTATGTTGCCTTCCGTGGGCGTGACCCTGCCGTGGTGTCCCGGTGGGCAACCGCTTATGTCGAGAAGGCCGGCGCAGCCGCCAAGGCCGAAGTCCTGCACGATGCCACCAGGGAGGCTCAGGTCCGTGCCAATGCACTGCAACTGGAACTCGACAACCTGCGTGAAAGCGGCCTGCAGCAACGTGAGGACAAGATCATCCGTTTACAAGAGGCGCTGCAGATTGCAACGGCCATTGGCCTGCAAAACCCGCCGCTGATAAGCGGTGAAGTTTCCAGGGCGCTGTCTGGCAAAATGGACGGCGAGCTGACTTACATGCGCGGCAGCAAGGCGCTGGCCGCCGAGATTGCCAGTTTGCAGCAGCGTAAAAGTGAGGATGCATTCATTCCTGAACTCAGGGAAGTACAAACCAAACAGCAGTTTTATCAAGGGATGGTAGGGGCGCAGCGTCATGTGAGTGTTTATCAGCTTGACGGCACCATAGAGCAGCCTGATGTACCGATTAAACCAAAACGGAACTTGATCATTGCCCTGGGTGTAATTGCTGGGTTGGCCCTCGGTTGCCTGATCGCAACCCTGAAATACGCCATGCAAAATTTGCAAAGGCGCCGGGCCTGCCCCAAAAATGAATAGCAACGCGCAGGTCGCATTTAGCGAGAGACATTTGCCGTGTAAACGGTGAAACTGCAGGAATAAAGGGGGCGGCGCGACGGGCCCTCACAAAAAATCATGCCAAAGGTTTACCGATGAAGCTTGTTCAAACGAACATTCCCGATGTTGTCATAGTGGAACCCGCCGTGTACGAGGATGATCGCGGGTGGTTCACGGAAACCTTCAATGAAACCCGCTTTCATGGCGCACTGCTGGAGCTTGGCTTGAGCAAGCCCCGTGCGTTCGTCCAGGACAACCACTCGATGTCCCATCGTGGCGTGTTGCGCGGGCTGCATTTTCAGCGCGCACCGCATGCGCAGGGCAAGCTGGTCAGGGTAGTGCGCGGTGCGGCCTATGACGTCGCCGTCGACATCCGCCCAGGCTCGGCAACATTCGGGCAGTGGGTGGGGGTGGAGTTGACCGAGCGCAACAACCGTATGCTGTGGATTCCCGAGGGTTTCGCGCACGGTTTTATCGCTCTGGAGGACGAAACGCACTTTCTGTACAAAACCACGGATGTGTACAACAAGGACGCCGAAGGCAGTATTCACTGGGATGACCCTGACCTGGCCATTGACTGGCCAATGCGCGATGGCCTCATCGTCAGTGAAAAGGACAACCAGGCCCCGTCATTCCGGCACCACCTGAACTCCGCCGAAGAAGGGGCCCTGGCCCAGATCGAACTGTTCAAGGTGCTGGGTGATCACCGTGGCCAGTTGGTTGCCCTGCAAGCCCTGGACAATGTGCCATTCGCCATACAGCGCGTGTATTACCTTACCGAAACGCTGCCAGGGGTTTCCCGTGGCTTTCACGCGCACAAGGCTCTCAACCAGCTGGCCATCTGCGTGTCCGGGCGTTGCCGGATGCTCATGGATGACGGTACCACCCGCACAGACCACTGGCTGGACGCTTTCAACAAGGGCATCCTGATTCCGCCCATGGTCTGGCACGAAATGCATGATTTCAGCCCCGACTGCGTGCTGTTGGTGTTGGCCGACGCACATTACGACGAGGGCGACTACATTCGTGACTACACCACGTTCACGGAGCTGAAGCGCAATGCCTAGCATTCATCAACTGGCCGATGTGAAAAGCGACGCTATCGGCGAAGGCACCCGGGTCTGGCAATTCGTGGTGATCATGAACGGTGCGAAAATCGGGCGTAATTGCAACATCTGCGCCCATACCCTGATTGAAGGTGATGTGGTGCTTGGGGATAACGTGACGGTCAAGTCCGGCGTTTATCTGTGGGACGGTACCCGCATTGCCGATGACGTGTTCATCGGCCCCAATGCCACGTTTACCAACGACGCGATGCCGCGCTCCAAGGTTTATCCGGAGCAGTTCAATGGCATTACCCTGGAGCGTGGCGCCAGCATTGGCGCCAATGCAACGTTGTTGCCAGGCATCGTCATTGGCGAGTACGCCATGGTGGGGGCAGGAGCAGTGGTGACCAAAGACGTCCCGCCTTATGCCGTTGTCGTAGGGAATCCAGCAAAAATTATCAGGGTGATAGACCGCAATGGTTAAGTTTCTCGATCTGCAAGGTGTGAACGCACAATACCGTCAGGCATTGATCGATGCCTGCACCGAGGTCATCGACTCGGGTTGGTACATCATGGGTGAGAAGCTCAAGCAGTTCGAAGCCCAGTTCGCCAGCTACTGTGGGGTAAAGCACTGCATTGGTGTAGCCAACGGCCTTGACGCGCTGATTCTGACCTTGCGTGCCTGGAAGCAGTTGGGGCGTATCGCCGAAGGCGACGAGGTGCTGGTACCCGCCAATACTTACATTGCCACCATTCTGGCTATCACCGAGAACAAGCTGGTGCCCGTGCTGGTTGAGCCTGATGAAGGCAGCTTCAACCTGGGGGCGCACAACCTTGCACAAGCACTGACCCCACGCACCCGCGTGATCATGCCGGTGCATCTGTATGGCCGGCTTGCCGACATGCCGGCGATCAACGCGTTTGCGAAGCAACATGGCCTGCTGGTGCTGGAAGATTCTGCTCAATCGCACGGTGCCGAGCTGGACGGGCGGCGGGCAGGTGCCTGGGGTGATGCCTCGGGCTTCAGCTTCTACCCGGGCAAGAACCTCGGGGCGCTCGGGGACGCCGGCGCAGTCACCACCAACGACGATGCGTTGGCAGAGACCTTGAAGTCGCTGCGCAACTACGGTTCGCATGTGAAATACATGAACATTTACCAGGGGGTGAACAGCCGTCTGGACGAGCTACAGGCGGCGCTGTTGAGCGTGAAGCTTGCGTACCTGGACAGCGAGACCCGCCTGCGCCAGCAGGTTGCACAGCAGTACCTGGCCGGCATCGACAACCCGGCCATCCAGTTGCCTGACCCGGGCGTTGCCGGCCAGCACGCCTGGCACCTGTTCGTGGTGCGCAGCGAGTGCCGTGACCAGTTGCAGCAGCACCTGGCACAACAGGGGGTACAAACCCTGGTGCATTACCCGATACCGCCGCACCGGCAACAGGCCTACCCGCAGTTGGCCGACCTTTCGCTACCGCTGACCGAACGTTTGCATGAGCAAGTACTGAGCCTGCCCATGGACCCGACCCTGACTGTGGACGCTATCCAGCACGTCATTGACGCTTGCAACAGCTTTCCGCGTCCTTGAGTGCCAGGTATGACCCTGATCAGAACTAGCCTGCTCAATGCCATAGCGGTTGCGGTAAAGATGGCCACCTTGCTTGGCCTGAACAAAGTGCTGGCCCTGTACGTAGGGCCAGCCGGTTACGCGGCCATTGGCCAACTGCAGAATGCGGTGACCATGTTCACCACCTTGGCCAGCGGTGCCGTCAGCACTGGCGTAACCAAGTACACGGCGGAGTTCGCCGAACAGCCCGAAGAGCAACGCAAGGTCTGGAGAACCGCCGGTACACTGTCGGTACTGGTTTCGCTGCTGCTCGCGGTGCTGATTATCGTGCTGCGCAAGCCCCTGGCCGGTTGGTTCTTCAACGATGAATCGTTGGCGACAGTGCTGCTGTGGTTTGCCGCCACGCTGGTGTTTTTTGCCTTCAACTCGTTGTTGCTTGGCGTGCTCAACGGCAAGAAGGATGTGCCGCGTTATGTGCTGGCCAATATCTTCGGTAGCCTGATTTCGCTGGTAGTCACCTGTGTACTGACCATTCAGCTTGGGTTGTACGGTGCGCTGGTGGCCTTGGCGGTGTACCAGTCGCTGAGTTTCGTGGCTACCTTGCTGATCTGCATGCGTACGCCCTGGTTCCAGTTTGCCGATTTCTTTGGACGGCTGGATCGCCAGGCGTTGGCGCGGTTATCGAGGTTTGCGTTGATGGCGGTGGTCACGGCCTGCTCCCTGCCGGTGTGCCATGTGTTCCTGCGCGACTACCTGGGTAACACCTTCGGCTGGGCACAAGCGGGCTATTGGGAAGCCATGTGGCGACTGAGCTCGGCATACCTGATGTTGATTACCACCACCCTGGCGGTTTATTACCTGCCACGGTTGTCCGAAATCAAGGATGCCGGCGAGCTGCGCAAGGAGATTTTGCAGGGTTATAAACTGATTCTGCCCATGACCATCCTGGCCGGGCTGGTTATCTACCTGCTGCGCGACTTCATCATCCAGGTGCTGTTTTCCGATTCGTTTCTGCCAATGCGCGAACTGTTCGCCTGGCAGATGGTGGGCGACAGCCTGAAGATTGCCAGTTGGCTGATGGCCTACCTGATGCTGGGCAAGGCTTTGACGCGGCTGTACCTGGTGACGGAAATCCTCGCTACGCTCTCGCTTTACGCCTTGACGGTGTACCTCACGCAACTCTGGGGTTATGACAAGGTCACACTTGCCTACGCCGTCAATTACCTGTTGTACGCGATCGTCATGTATTTCGCGGTCTTTCGCCGGTTGCCGTCGATTGTCGCTGATTCGGCACGGAGCTGAGCAATGAAACAAGTGGTGGAGCAGCTGCAGGCACGCATACTGAACGCAGCACCCGGGCCGGCATTGGCTCAGGCGCAAATTTATGGTGCGCTGCTCTGGGCCGTGGACTTGAACATCTATGAGGCAGCGTCACTGGAGCGCCACCTGACCGCCCAGTGCGCCAGCCTGGTCACGGTGCCGGCCACCAATGGCCTGTCGCGGGGCTGCCTGCATGTGGTCAGCGAGCCCTACCTGCAAGGCGGGCACACCCGGTTGATGGAGCGCCTGGCGCACATGCACGAGGGGCCCGTGGACCTGTTGGTTACACGCAGCGCCAAACCTCAGGTGCTCGAACGGCTGGCCGGCTTTTTTGCCCATATCGAACAGGCGCGTGGCGATGACCCGTGTGCCCGTCTGCAATCCATCGTCGACACCCTTGCCCAATACGACAAGGTGGTGCTGCACATCCACCCGGACGACATCATCACCACTGTGGCGTGTGGCCTGCTGAAACTGCAGCGTGGCGCTGCGGTGACGGTGTATTTCGTCAACCACGCAGACCACGTCTTCAGCTTCGGCGCTTCGGTGGCCGATGTGTATTTCGAGATCAGCGCATACGGCCACCATCTGGACAAGAAAAAGCACCTCACCTGCCAGAAGAGCTTCCTGGCGATCCCGATCGAGACCAGCGGCGCAAAAGTACCGGATGCAATGCCCACGCATGAGCGGATCAAGGTGTTCAGCGCAGCTTCTGCTGCCAAGTACAAGCCCCATGGCGGCCTGGACATGCGCCCGTCGATCACGGCTATTCTCGACAGGTTTCCGAACGCCGAATGCTGGATCATTGGTGCCAACCCGCTGACCAACACCTGGTGGTGGACAGTGAAACTGCGTTACCCCACGCGCTTTTTCATCCGCCGGCACCTGCCGTACAAGGACTACCTGGCTTTCGCCGAAAAAGCTGACTTCTACCTGGACAGCTACCCTATACCCGGCGGCACGGCGTTCGCCGAGCAATTGCTCAAGGGCCGGCGTTGTGTTGGGCTGGTTGCGCCGATCCAGGGCTATTCTCCCGCCGACAGCCTGAAGGTGGCCAGCGTCGATCAGTTGCTGGCCAGCATCGAGCAGCCGCAGCCCAGTGCATCGGTGGTCGAAGCCGTGCAGCAGGTGAACTCGGTAGAAGCGGTGAAGGCGCGGTACCTGGCCTGCATCGAACGGGGTGAATACAGCGAAAACCAGCTGGCGACCATGCTGCCGTGGTCGGGCAACCTCGATTTCATGAAACCGACAGGTAAGGTGACTAGCATGGTCCCTGCGGATGTCTTCGACGCCCTGTGCCGTACGGACACAAACCTGGCGTTGCGAGCGCTGCTTTCCTACGCCTGGGTGCCGCGCATCAAGATTTTGATCAAGGTCACGCTGTTGCGGCTGGCCAGGTTTGCCAGAGCGCGAGGGTGAGTGTGATCAAGATCTTTATCGGCGTGCTGTTCTGCCTGCTTTTCTTGAGCGATTACATCGTGCTGACATTGGGGCTGGGCAGCGTCTTTGCCGGCTGGCGCGAAATGATCAGCCTGTTGCTGGTCATGTGGCTGCTGCTGCGTGCCTTGGCCAGCATCACGGCGCGCGGTACGGTCAACCTCGAGGTGGGGCGGTCGTTGCTGATCGTCTTGTTCTTCGCCTTCCTGTACCTGCTGTTCGGCGACTTGAGCGCAGGTTCGGTACGTATGTTCCGGGCATTGGCAGTGCCAGTGTTCGTCGGTATGGCAGTGGCCATCTGGGCGCAGGCGGTGTCGACCGAGAAAAAGCTGCGCCATGTGTACTGGTCGGTGCTGGCCATGAGCGTGCTGACCGGCATGTATGCGTTGTACCAGTACCTGACGATCTCTACGGCCGAGCAGTTCTGGTACTGGCCGTTGCTTTCCGCCAAAGGCTACGAGTTGCAGCCCTACAACTCGATGCGTGATGGATTGCCGCGGATTTCCGGCTTTTTCACCGGCACCCTGGAGTTTTCCGCAGTCATTCTCAACACCGCCGCCATGACGCTCGCCGTGCTGCTCAGCGGGCGAAACTGGCCGCTTACCCGGCGCCTGTTGCTGGGCACTGCGTTTGTGCTGCTGTGTGGGTTGATTGTGATCGGTTCGGTGCGCACGGCCATGATCGGCCTGGTGTGCATTTGCGCGATGTTGGTGGTAGCCCGTGTGCTGCGTACGGCCTGGCTGATTTCGCTGGTGGGCTACCTGCAGTTCGTTGGCCTGACCGTTGCCATCTTCGCCTACCTGTCGATGGGCTACACCCAGGATTTGTCCGCGTTGGACCGTGAACGCCAGTGGCTTCACATGTACCAGGTGCTGAACGCGCACCCCATGGGCTACGGCTTCGGCTCGGTGGGCCCAGGCCAGCCTTACTGGTTCGATTCGTTCTGGCTCAACCTGTTGGCCACCTGCGGATGGGTCGGTGCGTTGATCATGGCGGGGTTGATTCTTTGGTATCACAAGCTGGTGGTGATCATCGTCCGGGACAGGCGACATGTGAGTGCGTGGAAAAACGGTTTGGGCAACTTCGTGATTGCCAGTTACCCGTTCTTCCTGAGCTCGTTCTTTTTCCAGTCCTATACGAACAGCGTGGTCCTTTACATTTTCGCGATCGTGGTGATGGTGATCATTGGTGAAAACAGAAGAACAAAAGTTGAGCTTGGCAGTACTGATCGTTCTGTATCGGAAAACTAGTCAGGACTCGATTGCCCTGCAGTCGCTGCTCGCACAACAGGCATTGCTGCATGATGAGGGTATCGACTTGCAACTGTACGTCTGGAACAACTCGCCCGGCGTGGCGCAGCCGTGCCCGGGCGTACGCTGGTTCGAGGCGGACAACCAGCGGCTTTCGGTGATCTACAACCAGGTGGCCAAGGAGGCATTCGCCTCCGGGGTCGAGCTGTTCATGATCTCGGATGACGACACCAACTACTCGACCATACGCCTGTCCAGTTGCCTGGCGCAGATTGGCCAGGTGCGCAGCGCACCGGAGGGCGAGCAGGTGGGGGTGTTCATGCCCCGGCTGGTCAGCCATGGGCAATTGGTCAGCCCCGGCCAGCGCTGGTTGTTCATGGGCCGCCTTACGCCCGATGTGGCCCCCGGCCTTGTGGCGTCGAAAAACCTGCTGGGCATCAACAGCGGGCTGATCTTCACCCGCGAGTGCTTTCAGCGCATGAGACCGTTCTATGACGAACGGCTGCGCTTCTACGCCACCGATACCGACTTTTTCATTCGCTACGAGGGGTATTTCCCCAAAGCCTGCGTGCTGGATGTGGAAATAGACCACGACCTGTCCGAGCACAGTGCCGATACCCCAGCGCGGGCCTTGTTCCGCTTCGAGGAAATGATCCACGGCCTGCGTATCAGCTTCCATTCCCACAGCTTGCTGCAGCGCGGCCTGCTTGACCTGTACCTGGTCTATGCCGCCATCCGCAAGGCCGTGGCCTACCGCAGCCCGGCCTTTGTCAAAGCCTTGTTTACCCAGGGGAGGGCTGTGAAATGATGCATGCCTTGCTCGAAAAACTGGTGTTGCTGATCAAGAAACGCCCCATGGTCATCGACCGGCGTATCTCTTCGGGCTATCTGCTGGGGCTGATGATGAGCAAGCTGATAATGGCCTGCCGCGGGGTGATTCGCCTGCGCCGGGGGCGGCTGGCATTCATTGGCTCGGGGGTGACGCTGAAAGAAGTGGGCAAGATCGAATATGGCCCGGGGCTGGTGATCGACCAGGGCTGCTTCGTCGATGCCTTGTCCAATGACGGCATCCGCTTTGGCACAGCCGTGTCGTTGAACAAGCACATCATCATCGAATGCACCGGCAGCCTGGCCAACATCGGCAAGGGCCTGGTGATAGGTGACAACGTCGGCCTGGGCGCCGGTTGCTTCCTGGGTTGTGCCGGTGGCATCGAGATTGGCAGCGACACCATCATCGGCAACTTTGTCAGCTTCCATTCGGAAAACCACAATTTCGAAGACCCGCTGCAACCCATTCGGCTGCAGGGCGTAACCCGCCAAGGCATCAAGGTTGGCCGCAACTGCTGGATCGGCGCCAAGGTGACCGTGCTCGATGGCGCGGTGATCGAGGAGGGTTGCGTGTTTGCCGCAGGGGCGGTGGTAGCTGCGGGCGTGTACCGCAAGAACTCGATTTACGGTGGCGTGCCGGCCAAGTTCATCAAGGCGCGCGTCGCTGAAGAAGGGGTGGCATGAAAACGTTGCACTTTGTTCATCTGCTGAATGACTACAGCGGGAGCCCCCGGGTACTGAACCAGACCATCAATGCGCTGCAGCAAAGCGGTGCTGACTGCACCCTGCATGTGGGCAGCAGCGGCCGCGGTGTGCTTGACGAACTGCAGGTGCGCACTTGCAAGTTCGCTTACAAACGCTTCGACAACCGCTGGGTGACCCTGCTGGCCTACGCGTGTTCGCAAGTGGCGCTGTTCTTCAGCCTGCTACACAAAGTGCGGCCGGGGCAGGTTGTGCTGGTCAATACCATGCTGCCGTTTGGCGCTGCCCTCGCTGCCCGCTTGCGTGGTGCCAAGGTGGTTTACCACGTGCATGAAACCTCCATACGGCCTGCGGTGCTCAAGGTGTTTTTGCGCCGGGTAATCGCCGACTGCGCCAGCAAGGTGGTCTATGTGTCGAAGTACTTGCAGGTACAGGAAGGTGTAGCCGGGGTGCCGGCGGTGACTGTTTACAACGGCCTTGCCGAGGCGTTTCAGCAGCAGGCAATGGCCACGCCGTACCAGCACCTGCATGGTGGCCGTTTCAATGTACTGATGCTGGCGTCACTGAAGGGCTACAAGGGGGTGGACGAGTTTGTTGCGCTGGCCACGGCATTGGCTGGGGACCCGGCCCTGACGTTCACGCTGGTGCTCAATGCCAGCCCGGAGGAAGTGGACGTCTATTTCGCCAGCAAGGCGCTGCCGAAAAATCTCACGCTCAGCCCCGCCAGTGCCGACGTGGCGAAGTTTTACCGTGAGGCGAGCCTGGTGCTGAACCTGTCCCATGTGGACGGGTGGGTAGAAACCTTTGGCCTGACCATACTTGAGGCGATGGCTTTTGGCATTCCGACTATCGTGCCCCCGGTAGGCGGCCCGGTGGAGCTGGTCAGTGATGGGGTAGAGGGCTACCAGATCGACTCGAAAAACCATCAACAACTGGTGCGTACGGTTGCGCACCTGTCGCAGGACCCACAGCTGTGCCAGGCAATGTCCGAGCGCGCACGCATGAAAGCGAGTGAGTTTTCTACCGCCAACTTCCAGAAAAATATCGTGATGGTGTTTGATGACCTATAAGATTGCAGTAATTGGTACGGTAGGTTTGCCCGCCCAATACGGTGGTTGGGAAACGTTGACCGAACAATTGGTGCGCAACCTGCCAGGTGACTGCGAGCTCACCGTCTATTGCAGCGCACCGCATTACCCCGAGCGCCCGCAGTTTTTCGAGCGTGCCCGTCTGGTTTACCTGAACCTCAAGGCCAATGGCGTGCAAAGCATTCCGTACGACGTGCTGAGCATGCTGCACGCTTACCGCAAGCACGATCTGATGCTGATCCTGGGTGTTTCCGGCTGTATCGCCTTGCCATTCATGCGTCTGCTTACGCGTAAGCCGATCGTGGTGAACATCGACGGCTATGAGTGGAAACGCGCCAAATGGTCCAACTTCGCTCGCTGGTTCCTGAAGCTCTCTGAAGCCGTGGCCGTGCGCTTTGCCCATGCGGTCATCACCGACAACAAGGTGCTGCAGGAGTACGTGACCGCCGAATACAACAAGCCCAGCGAACTGATTGCCTATGGTGGTGATCAGGCTCGTTCGGGTGAGCCAACCGAGCAAGCGCGGCAGGCTTACCCGTTCCTGGGGGCGCCATACGCTTTCACGGTGTGTCGCATCGAACCGGAGAACAACATCCACGTCATTCTCGAGGCTTTTGCCGGGTCTGGCATGCCGTTGGCGATCATCGGGAACTGGAACCACAGCGAGTACGGCGTACAACTGCGCAAGCAATATGAAGGGGTGAGCAACATTCACCTGCTGGACCCGATCTACGATGTGGAGCAGTTAAGCCCGCTGCGCAGCAATGCCACGGTGTACCTGCATGGCCACAGCGCTGGCGGCACCAACCCGTCGCTGGTCGAAGCCATGTGGCTGGGCCTGCCGGTGGTGGCCTTCGATGTGTCGTTCAACCGCGCCACCACCGAGGACCAAGCGTTGTACTTTGCCGACAGCGCCTCGCTACGCAAGCATGTGCAGGCACTGCTGGGTGATGAGCCCGCGCGGGCGCAACTGTCGGCGCGCCTGCATGAAATTGCCAACCGCCGTTACCGCTGGTCGGTGGTCGCAGACCAGTACCGCAGCGTGTTCACCCGCCTGCTGGGCCAGGAGGGGAGAGCTTGATGGCCGGGCAAGACAACGCCCAACACCCAGGCGTCCTGACCACCGGCGGTAGCGGTTTTGTCGGCAAGGTGTTGCTGCAGCGGCTCGCTGAAGGTGCGCGCTGGGCACCGCGCGCGCTGGTGCGGCAATTGCCTGCCCGGCAGCTAGCAGGTGTCGACTACCGGTCGTTTAGCGAACTGACGGCGGTGGACGTGGCATCCGGGCACTTCGAGCAGGTGGATACCGTCATCCACCTGGCGTCCCGTGTGCATGTCATGCACGAAACCGCCGCCGACCCCCTGGCCGAGTTCCGCCGGGTAAACGTGGAGGGCACCCTTAGCCTTGCCCGTGCTGCGGCCCAGGCCGGTGTTCGGCGCTTCATTTTTGTCAGCTCGGTGAAGGTGAATGGCGAAACCACCGACGGCCGCCTGCCTTTCACCGCTGACGAAACCCCTGCGCCATCGGACCCCTACGGCATTTCCAAACGTGAAGCCGAAGAAGGTCTGCGCCAACTGGCGGCCCAAACCGGCCTGGAAGTGGTGATCGTGCGCCCGGTGCTGGTGTACGGCCCAGGTGTGAAAGCCAACTTCCGCAGCATGATGAACTGGCTGAGTAAAGGTGTGCCGCTGCCGTTTGGCGCCATACACAACAAGCGTAGCCTGGTGGCACTGGACAACCTGGTGGACCTGCTGGTGACCTGCATCGACCACCCGGCGGCGGCCAACCAGACCTTCCTGGCCAGCGACGGCCACGACCTGTCCACCACCGAGTTGCTGCAACGGTTGGGCAAGGCACTGGGCAAACCCGCCAGGTTGCTGCCGGTGCCCGCCGCTTGGTTGAAGGGGGCGGCAACGCTAGCCGGCAAGGGTGGCCTGGCGCAGCGGCTGTGCGGGTCGCTGCAGGTGGACAGCGGCAAAGCCCGTACGCTGCTGGGCTGGCAGCCCCCGCTGGATGTGGACCAGGCACTGCGGGCCACGGCACTCAACTTTTTGAAAGAGCAAGACAAATGATGGCATGGTGGCTTATTCCCCTGGTCGCAGGGGCATCTCTGCTTCTGACCGCAGCGCTGCGGCGCTACGCACTGAACAAGCAGATCATCGACGTGCCCAATGCGCGTAGTTCGCACACTGTGCCTACCCCACGGGGTGGCGGCGTGGCCATTGTGCTGAGCTTTCTGGCCAGCTTGCCGGTGCTGGGCATGGCCGATGCCGTGCCGTTGGCGGCGCTGGTGGCGATTGGTGGTGCGGGGGCGCTGATTGCGGTCATCGGCTTCATGGACGACCACGGCCACATCGCCGCTCGCTGGCGCCTGCTCGGCCACTTCGCCGCAGCCGTGTGGATGCTGTACTGGCTGGGTGGCCTGGCGCCGCTGCAGGTGTTTGGCTTTACCCTCGACCTGCAGTGGTTCGGCTACATTCTGGCGGCGTTCTACACCGTATGGATGCTCAATCTCTATAATTTCATGGACGGCATCGATGGCATTGCCAGCATCGAAGCGGTCACCGCCTGCCTGGGCATGGTGCTGCTATCGGCCCTGGCCGGTGCGCCGCAGTTGATGGTGCTGCCACTGTTGCTGGCGGCGGCGACGCTGGGCTTTCTGTTCTGGAACTTCCCGCCCGCCAAGATCTTCATGGGCGACGCCGGCAGCGGCTTCCTTGGCATCGTGCTGGCGGGTTTGTCGCTGCAGGCTGCCTGGGCCTCACCTCAACTGTTCTGGTGCTGGCTGATTCTGCTGGGCGTGTTCGTGGTAGATGCCACATTTACCCTCATCCGCCGCTTGCTGCGCGGTGACAAGGTGTACGAAGCGCACCGCAGCCACGCCTACCAGTTTGCCTCTCGTCACTTTGGCAAGCACCTGCCAGTGACCTTGGCGGTGGCCGCGCTCAACCTGTTCTGGCTGCTGCCAGTGGCCTTGTGCGTGCTGTTGCTGGGCCTGGACGGTGTGTGGGGCGTTGTTATCGCCTACCTGCCATTGGCGTATTTGGCCGTGCGCTGGCGCGCCGGTGAGCTCGAACACTAGCTAAAGTGATAGGACGAAGACAGTAGACATGTCACTTTGGAAAGCCCTCAGAGGTTCTATGGATAAGCTGCGCTCAAGACTGCTTGGACTACCTCGGCGCCACAAACGGCTGATTCAGGTAGCGACTGATGTGATTCTGGTCTGGTTCGCGCTGTGGCTGGCGTTTGTCGTGCGCCTGGGTATCGACGACCTGGCCAATCCTGTTCGTGACCACACTTGGCTGTTCATCACGGCGCCGATCATCTCCATCCCGTTATTCATCCGCTTCGGCTTGTACCGGGCGGTGATGCGCTATTTCGGCAATGATGCGCTGATCGCCATCATCAAGGCCGTGACCCTGTCAGCGCTGATTCTCGGCTTCATCATTTACTGGGCCAGCAACCACCAGAACGTGGTGCCTCGCTCGATCACCTTCAACTACTGGTGGCTGAGCCTGATCATGGTCGGCGGCCTGCGCCTGGCCATGCGCCAGTACTTCCTCGGTGACTGGTTCGCCACCGCCGTGCAACATGTGCCTTTCGCCAACCGCGACGACGGGCTGCCACGGGTTGCCGTCTATGGCGCCGGTTCTGCCGGCAACCAACTGGTGGCGGCCCTGCGCATGGGCAAGGCCATGCGTCCTGTGGCGTTCATCGACGACGATGCCAGCATCACCGACCGGGTGATCGCCGGCCTGCAGGTGTACCAGCCAGAACAGCTGCAACGCATGATCGATGACACCGGCGCCGAAGAAATCCTGCTGGCGCTGCCCTCGGTCAGCCGCAGCCGCCGCCGCGAAATTCTCAACCTGCTTGAAGGCTACCCGCTGCACGTGCGCAGTGTGCCCGGCTTCATGGACCTGGCCAGCGGCCGGGTGAAGGTGGACGATATCCAGGAAGTGGACATCGCCGACCTGCTGGGCCGTGACGCGGTACCGGCACAAGATGACCTGCTGCAGCACTGCATCATCGACCAGACCGTGATGGTGACGGGGGCCGGCGGCTCGATCGGTTCCGAGCTGTGTCGCCAGATCCTGGGGCAAACACCGCGTACGCTGCTGCTGTTCGAGCACAGTGAATTCAACCTGTACACCATTGCTGGCGAACTGGAGCAACGTATCCTGCGCGAAGGCCTGGCCGTGCAACTGATCCCGATACTGGGCTCGGTCCGCGACCAGGCCAAGATGCTGGACGTGATGCGTGCCTGGCAGGTAGATACCGTGTACCACGCCGCCGCCTACAAGCACGTGCCCATCGTCGAGCACAACATTGCCGAGGGCCTGTCGAACAACGTGTTCGGCACGCTGTACACCGCCCAGGCGGCGCTGCAGGCTGGCGTGTCCAACTTCGTGCTGATTTCCACCGACAAGGCCGTGCGCCCCACCAACGTCATGGGCAGCACCAAGCGCCTGGCCGAAATGGTGCTGCAGGCCCTCAGCAACGAGCTGGCGCCGGTGCTGATGGGGGACACCGGCAATGTATCGCAGGTGAACAAAACCCGTTTCACCATGGTGCGCTTCGGCAATGTGCTGGGTTCGTCGGGCTCGGTCATCCCGTTGTTTCACAAACAGATCAAGAACGGTGGGCCACTGACCGTGACCCACCCGAAAATCACCCGCTACTTCATGACAATCCCCGAGGCTGCGCAGTTGGTGATCCAGGCCGGCTCCATGGGGCAGGGCGGCGATGTGTTCGTGCTGGACATGGGCGAGCCGGTGAAAATTGTGGAACTGGCCGAAAAAATGATTCACCTGTCGGGCTTCAGCATCCGCTCCGAGCGAAACCCGCTGGGCGATATCGCCATCAACTTTACCGGCCTGCGCCCAGGCGAAAAACTGTACGAAGAATTGTTGATTGGCGACAACGTGATTGCCACACGCCACCCCATGATCATGAGCGCCAACGAAGACTACCTGCCCTGGGATGTGCTGAAGCAACGCCTGGATGCATTGAAAACCGCAACTTCGACGGATGACTTTGCCACTGTGCGCCAGTTGCTGCGCGACACCGTGAGCGGCTACGTGCCCGGCGGGGAAATTGTGGACTGGCTGTACCAGCGCCGGCGGCTGGAGCCCTGAACGCTGTACTGACAAATAGAACAGGCGTTGCCGGCACAGGAGCGCCCACATGAACTTCAAACGCTGTGAAGTTTGAAAGCAGGAATTGGGAAGAACTGAACAATGACTATTCTGGTAACGGGTGGTGCGGGTTTCATTGGTGCGAATTTCGTGCTGGACTGGCTGGCCGGTAGCGACGAGCCCGTGGTCAACCTCGACAAGCTCACCTATGCAGGCAACCTGCAAACCCTCAGCAGCCTGCAGGGCGACAAGCGCCACATCTTCGTGCATGGCGATATCGGCGACTCCGAACTGGTAACCCGCTTGCTGAAGGAGCACCAGCCGCGCGCGATCGTCAACTTCGCCGCCGAGTCCCACGTCGACCGCTCGATCCATGGGCCCGAAGACTTCATCGAAACCAACATCGTCGGCACCTTCCGCCTGCTGGAAGCCGTACGTGCCTACTGGGGCGGCCTGGATGAACAGTCGCGCCAGGCGTTCCGTTTCCTCCATGTCTCCACCGACGAGGTGTACGGCTCGCTGGCTGCCGACGAACCGGCCTTCACCGAAACCCACCAGTACCAGCCCAACAGCCCGTACTCGGCCAGCAAAGCCGCCAGTGACCACTTGGTGCGTTCCTACCACCACACCTACGGCCTGCCGGTGCTGACCACCAACTGCTCGAACAACTACGGCCCGTATCACTTCCCGGAAAAGCTCATCCCGCTGATGATCGTCAACGCCCTGGCCGGCAAGCCACTGCCGGTGTACGGTGACGGCCAGCAAATTCGCGACTGGCTGTACGTCAAGGACCACTGCAGCGCCATCCGCCGTGTGCTGGAAGCCGGCACCACCGGTGAGGTGTACAACGTAGGCGGCTGGAACGAAAAGCCCAACCTGGAAATCGTCAACCGCGTGTGCGCCTTGCTGGACGAACTGCGCCCGCGCGCCGACGGCAAGCCTTACGCCGAACAGATCACCTACGTGACCGATCGCCCCGGGCATGACCGCCGTTATGCCATCGACGCCCGCAAGCTGGAACGCGAACTGGGCTGGAAACCCGCTGAAACCTTCGAAACCGGTATTCGCAAAACCGTTGCTTGGTACCTCGACAACCAGGAATGGGTGCAGAACGTACAGTCTGGCAGCTACCGCGAGTGGGTTGAAAAGAACTACGCAGGACGCTCGGCATGAAAATTCTGCTACTGGGCAAGGACGGCCAGGTAGGTTGGGAGCTGCAACGCAGCCTGGCCCCGCTGGGCCAGGTGCTGGCGCTGAACAGCCGCAGCCAGTCGCACTGCGGCGACCTGGCCAACCTGCCAGGCTTGGCCGAAACGGTACGCGCCTATGCCCCCAATGTGATCGTTAACGCCGCTGCCTACACCGCCGTCGACAAGGCAGAAAGCGAGCGCGAGCTGGCCTTCAAGGTAAACGCCGAGGCCGTGGGTGTGCTCGCCCGTGCTGCCGCCGACTGCGGCGCACTGCTGGTGCATTACTCCACCGACTACGTCTTCCCGGGGGAGGGCGCCCAGGCCTGGCGCGAAGACGACACTGTCGGCCCGCTGAATACCTACGGCGCAAGCAAGCTGGCGGGCGAGCAAGCCATCCAGGCTGCCGCCTGCCAGCACCTGATCTTCCGTACCTGCTGGGTGTATGCCGCCCGCGGCAACAACTTTGCCAAAACCATGCTACGCCTGGCTGCCGAACGCGACAGCCTGGGTGTGATCGACGATCAGTTCGGCGCCCCCACTGGCGCCGAACTGATCGCCGACATTACCGCACACGCCATCACCGCCACCCGAGCCAATCCGGCTTTGGCTGGCCTGTATCACCTGGCGGCCGGTGGCGAGACCACCTGGTGCGGCTACGCCCGCTACGTGCTGGAACAGTCAGCAGCCCAAGGCGTGGCATTGAAAGCCCACGCCGAACAGGTCAACCCGTTGACCACGGATGCCTATCCGACCCCGGCCAAGCGACCGGCTAACTCGCGTCTCGATACCAACAAACTGCAGAAGGCTTTTGCCCTGACTCTGCCAGACTGGCGCCAGGGAGTGGCCCGCATGCTCAAGGAAATTCACGAGAAATGACCACTATGAAGCGTAAAGGCATCATTCTGGCGGGCGGGTCGGGTACCCGCCTGCACCCAGCGACCCTGGCAATTTCCAAGCAGCTGTTGCCGGTGTACGACAAACCGATGATCTACTACCCGCTGACCACATTGATGCTGGCGGGCATTCAGGACATTCTGATCATCTCCACCCCGCAAGACACCCCCCGCTTCGAGCAACTGCTGGGCGACGGCCATCAGTGGGGCATCAACATCACCTACGCCGTGCAGGCCTCGCCAGACGGTTTGGCACAAGCCTTCCTGATTGGTGAAGACTTCATCGGCAACGACCTGTCGGCGCTGGTGTTGGGCGACAACATCTATTACGGCCACGACTTCCAGCAGTTGCTGCGCAATGCCATGGGCCGCGACGAAGGCGCCAGCGTATTTGCCTACCATGTGCATGACCCCGAGCGTTACGGCGTGGTTGAGTTCGATGACAAGGGCAAGGCGATCAGCCTGGAAGAAAAACCTGCCAAGCCGAAGTCCAGCTATGCCGTGACCGGGTTGTATTTCTACGACAAGGACGTGGTCGAGATTGCCAAAGGCATCAAGCCGTCTGCGCGGGGTGAACTGGAGATTACCGATCTGAACCGGGTGTACCTGGAGCAGAACCGGCTGTCGGTGGAGATCATGGGGCGCGGGTATGCCTGGCTGGATACCGGGACGCACGATTCGTTGCTGGAGGCTAGCGGGTACATCGCCACGATTGAGCGGCGGCAGGGGCTGAAGGTGGCTTGCCCGGAAGAGGTGGCGTACAGGCAGGGGTGGATTGGGGCAGAGCAGCTGTTGAAGCTGGCTGAGCCGTTGGCCAAGAATGGGTATGGGCAGTATTTGAAGCGGTTGGTGGGGGATAGAGTTTATTGAGTGATCTGGCCTGTCCGTCGTCAACGGGGCGGGCCCAAGAATTCAATTCCGACTCAGAGTCGTGAGCGTTGGTAGCTATAGCGCGTTTTTCTACCCATTCAGCTTCAGCCTGTGAGTCGGATAGTTCCGCCGCTAACGCGTGCGTTCCTCATCGACAGCGAACCATGGGAGACCCCTCATTAGCTTGGCGGAACCTCTACCTAGCGAATTTGAACCATGAGGTCGTCCTTCAGGAGTTATCCCTGTTGTCAGTGTGAGGGTGCCAAACACCTGCAAAATACTTGAATTGGCTATCAGCATATCGGCTACTACCGGGTGAGCATGTGGTGGACTATCGGAGTGGGCGAGGTGTAGCCGGCGGTGTGATACCACGAGGGACTTCAAAAAAAAAACCGTTGGGGGCACTAAAACGGTATGATTTGCGGTTTATTCATGGGCCTCATGACAGGGAATTCAGAGATGCATGTCAAAAAAATGTCCTATCGTCCCGATATCGACGGGCTGAGGGCTCTGGCTGTATTAGCCGTGGTGATTTTCCATTTTAACAAGCATTGGCTACCAGGCGGTTTTGTCGGTGTAGATATATTCTTTGTGATTTCAGGCTATCTGATTACAGGGATTATTGCAAAAGAAGTTTCAAAAGGTGAGTTTTCCTTTGTAGAGTTCTACATGCGAAGGGTTCGACGAATTCTTCCGGCTGCATTCTTTCTGATATTTATTACTACATTGTTCGGTGTTGCCTTTATGGTGCCGATGGATGCTCGAGACTTGGCGTCCTCGGCTATAGCATCCACTTTCTCAGTCGCAAATATTTATTTCTGGAAATACCTAGATGTAGGATATTTTGCTGCTTCCTCTGACTTGGTTCCACTACTGCATATGTGGTCGCTGGGGGTGGAAGAGCAGTTTTACCTAGTGTGGCCCGCTTTGTTAATTGTTTTGTACAAGGTGGGAGGGCGCAAGGCGATAGTGTCCGCAGCAGTATTGATTGCCGCAGCCTCATTTTTGTACGGCGAAAGCAAGTTGGTTGCGGATCCGAAGTTCGCCTACTACATGCTTCCCTCCCGTGCGGGTGAGTTACTGGTTGGCGCGCTTGCGTATTTTGCAAGCGAAGCCTGGAAGGATCGTACCAGCCGGGCTATTGCCCAGGCATTAGCTGTTGTCGGGATTACTGCAGTGGGATATTCAATTGCCTCTATAAGCGAGACAGGAGACTTTCCAGGGCTGATCTCTCTACTGCCAGCAGTTGGCGTAGCGCTTGTGATCTACGCCGGCGCCGTAGGTAACAATATTGTCAGTTCTCTGCTTTCTTTCCGACCTTTGGTCTTTGTCGGTTTGGTGTCGTTCTCGCTTTATCTTTGGCATTGGCCTATTCTTGCGTTTTATCGCTATGCTTATGGTCAGCCAACAGGAACTGGTTATTTGATATGCGGTGCCTTGCTGGTCTTGGCTACGCTAATTTCTTATTATCTGGTAGAGGTTCCCTTCCGACGTCCAACAGAGCAAGCTATCACCTTCAAAAGCGTAGCGGTAGCCGCGTTAGCTATTGTAACTGTTTCGGGTTCTTACTATACCATCGGCGTTAAAGGATTGGTAAAGGAGCTCTCTCCTCAAGGTTACCATGCCAAGGTTACTGAGCACTTCAATCAGACTAAAGCCGCGTATCGATACGATTATAATTGCCAGATGGCGAGCTATGATCCAAAGTTCATGGGTTTAAAAAGATGCATTATTGGTCCCGATGCGCAGCCGCGTGTCCTGATTTTTGGTGACTCAAACTCGGCGCACTATGTTGGCTATTGGAAAGTTATCGCAGAAGATCGTAAGGTGACGATGCGGAATATTTCGCATAACTCTTGCGTTCCATTCGCTGGTGATAAGAGTCGGCCTTATGTGAAAGAGGCTAGCCGCAATTCTTGTCAGATGTTTAACACTGAAATCAGAAAGCACTTTGATGATTTTGATACGATCATTGTCAGTGCGGACTGGGAAGGCTACAAATACAGAACCAAAAACTACCTGGCCGACATTGATGATCTGGTGAGAGAGCTGTCTGCGACAGGTAAAAATATTATAATTGGCCTGAAAGTGCCTATCTTCAAGGACTATGATCGCTCCTGTGATTTGAAGTCCTTGAAGATTCCGGGTATTGATTGTGCCTCGCGTGGTGTCTACCAAGATGCTGGCGAAACCGAGATAAATAATAAAATTATCGCGATTGCCGGGAAGTATAGTAACGTCAAGACCTTTACGCTCAGGAGTTACGTATGTGCTGATGGCACATGCTCCGCCTATTTGGGGGGTAAACCGATTTATTTTGATCTAGGGCACCTGAGTATGGCCGGGTCGGAACAGATCGGCAGAATATCAGTGGCCGAACACGATATGCCAGGTTTGATCTCGCAAAAATAGATATAGGCAATCCGGGGCGGGCGAAGGCTCCCCCCTCCAAAGAGTATTTGTAAAAAATGCACGCCCTATCCGTTTTAGATCGAATGAGCAGAGTTTTCAATGCTATTTTCTTACCTACCATATCAGGGCGCGGCCCTGCGAAAGGGACTTCATGAGTAACAAGATGCTTGCCTACCGCCCAGATATCGACGGGTTGCGGGCGCTTGCCGTATTGGCGGTTGTCATATTTCACTTCAACAAGCAGTGGTTGCCAGGCGGATTTGTAGGGGTTGACATATTTTTTGTCATATCGGGGTATCTCATAACCGGGATCGTAGCTAAGCAGCTTGCGCAAGGGCAATTCAGATTTACGGAGTTCTACCTGCGACGAATCAGAAGGATTTTCCCTGCTGCGGCATTCATGATATTTGTCACCTTGCTAGCCGGCTTGACGCTTATGCTGCCATCTGATGTCAGTGACTTGTCAGGTTCAGCGCTTGCCTCTCTGCTGTCGGTCGCAAATATATATTTCTGGAAGTATCTGGATATAAGCTACTTTGCAGCTTCTTCAGATATGGTTCCGCTGTTGCATATGTGGTCTTTAGGTGTTGAAGAGCAGTTTTATTTGCTCTGGCCTGCCTTCCTCTTTTTTGCATTTGCATGCATGCAAAAACGCGGGCTTGTAATCATCGCTCTTCTGCTGGCTGCCGCATCATTCGCTTGGGGGCAGCTAAATTTAGCAAGCGACCAGAAGTTTGCTTATTACATGCTCCCCTCGCGGGCGGGTGAGTTGCTGATCGGTGCCGTCACATATTTCATATGTCAGATGGTCACTTTCAGGGTTCAGCGGGCGTATGCGGAAATCATAGCTGCAGTGGGGTTGGCGATCGTTGTTTGGTCGCTATTGACGATTCGTGAAACGGATGGCTTCCCTGGTTTGATTTCGGCTGTACCTACAGTTGGCGTTGCATTACTTATCGCAGCAGGTAATTTCAGTTCCACGGCAGTAAATAGTCTTTTCTCATTGAGGCCCCTGGTTGCTGTCGGTTTAATCTCTTTTTCCCTCTACCTTTGGCATTGGCCCGTGCTGGCGTTCTATCGATACGCGATGGGCGAGCCTGATCTGATGGGCGGGTTGATGTGCCTGGTCATTATGGTTGTCATGACATTGGTCTCGTATTTTGGGATTGAAAAGCCATTCAGGCATTCGGGGGCGCCTGCTAAAGCCTATGCCCTTTCAGGGCTCTTGCTTGCAACTGGGGTGCTATCAATTATTGCGATAAGCTCGAATGGCTTGATTAAACTATTTTCTCCGGAAAACTACGCTGAGAGATTGGCGAAATTAAGTAATAACACGGGTCCTGCTTTTAGCTACAGCTATGTTTGTCAGGTAGGCGCAAAGCCAGAATTTATGACATCTCAAAAATGCGTGGTTGGTGATCATCATAAAGTACCGCGTGCGATGTTGTTTGGTGACTCAAATGCGGCGCACTTTATGGGTTATTTCAAAGTGCTGTCTGAGCACTATGGGTTCGCACTCAGGAATATAGAACACTCATCATGTCCGCCGTTTCCAGATGAGCTAAGTAGAAAGTACGCTCCGCCTGCATATAAAGATAGCTGCGTGAAATTTAATCAGATGGTTCGCGGGGAGCTTTCCAAGTATGACACGGTTGTCTTGGGTGCGAGTTGGCATGCATACGTACGAGATCCGAGCTTCGAGTCAGATTTCCGGCAAACCCTGCGCCAGCTGACCGAAGCAGGAAAAACTGTGGTTATCGCACTGAGAGCGCCAGGCTTTATGGGATATGATCGTGAGTGCAGTAAAAAGTCGATCAAAATTCCCTTAATGTCGTGCGAGAAGCAAACGTCTTATGCAGATAAGGGCGACTATGCAGCAAATAAGTTGGTTGGTAAAATTGCTTTGGAATACCCGCGCACCAGCATATTTGGATTGCGTGATTTGATTTGTAGGAATGGCACCTGTTCGGCTTATCTAAATGGAAGTCCGTTGTATTATGATGAAGGGCATCTCAGCATTCCTGGCTCTGAAATGCTTGGTGCTGAAGCTCTGCGAACCAAAGTGCTGCCTTTAGGTTTGCTGGAGATCCTATCACGTTCAGGTGAACCGATTGCTAAAATTAGCAACGAATAAGGTGGTTGAGCGAGTGACCAGGGATTTAATTGCTGGTCTCTTGTGAGACGGATGAGGTGCAGTTCAGCGATTAAAGCATGGGCGGGTTTGAAGATGTCCGCCCATGCTTCTTCATCCGTCTATTTAGCTTCTATAGGAAGCTCTACATTGACTCTACAGTGCACTTAGCTGACAGCTGTTCTTCGAGAACGTCTTTATAAAAAGCCATCACTTCCAGCGTCTTGTAAGTCTCTGGTGCAAGAAAGCGCGCATTTTGAGAGACGTCGTACCACCGCACATCACGTCGTACACCGTCAACAACCAAGTAAAACGCGAAACTTCCGCTGTCGTGAATTCTGCCTTCTGTGACAAGAGAGCAATGCGCGAAAATTTCCCCATCGGCTTTAATCGCCGCTACAGTGAGTTTCGCACCTTTCGAAACAAATGGAGAATATGAACGAGCCTCCACGGCGGGTTCAGATACCGCTTCGTCCGAGTTTGCCGTTTTTTGTTTGATCTGAGACAAGGCCTCTTGATAGTAGCCCTCAGAATAATGGAAAGGGGAAACTCCCCAGCGATGGAATTCGTCTGCGGTCAACTGTGATGTAGAGAACTCCAGGAATTGATGCGCTGCCAACTCATGGCTTAGTACCTCGTACATCCACGCCAGTTCAGCGTTGGCTTTTTCGATGAAGGTCGATGCAACGGGGAAGGGGGATGTACTCGGCTTTTCAAATGCAGAAGACCAGAAAACCTTGTTGATCAATACGCGATCAAGCTTGTTCCGTTGTTTGAGGAATGCGAAAAACTTTTGCATCCCTTCAAGCCAGAGTCGACGACGCTCCATTGAGCCTTGGGTAATAACTTTGAAGCCTTCAACCGATGGGTCCTCAAGTATTCCACT
The DNA here is from genome assembly GCF_014192825.1 of Pseudomonas sp. OG7. Classification (NCBI taxonomy): domain Bacteria; kingdom Pseudomonadati; phylum Pseudomonadota; class Gammaproteobacteria; order Pseudomonadales; family Pseudomonadaceae; genus Pseudomonas; species Pseudomonas sp. OG7. Next base: position 209,083 of record NZ_JACHYK010000004.1, read on the forward strand.
TTCAGTCAGCTCGTTTGAATGAGTTATAGTCTGTCCGGATGGCAGAACTATCAGATCAAAGCGCTCATCGATCAAGTCAATTAAGATAACGTCGGCGTTATCGAATTGGTTCTTGTCCGAGAGGATCTCTTTTGAGAAATCATATGCGACCATCCGGCGTCGAAAAGCCGATGGGATTTTCTCTAATGCTTCTGAGTTCTCGTAGGCTTCACTGCAGAGTGAAGCCATTGATGATCTCGCGTAGTACTCAAGCAAGTTGAAGTCGCGGCTTTCTTCGAGATTGAATATGTCTCTCGAAACGCAGCTGCCGTAGATAATTAAATTCTTGGTCACTGTTTTGTTTTAGCCTTTTGGATTGATGCACTTTTCTGGTGCATCGATTGACGCGACTACAAATCCCATAAAACTCAGAAGCTCAACCGAACAGGCTACTTGGGTGCAGTACTGGCGCATTTCTGCGGAATCACAGGTGCTTGTAGGGGTCGACATATGGGATCCAATTCTTGTGCCTGAGCGTGTAGCTATATTGCATTATCGCGGGCAGGGAAAGCGAATGCAACGTAAGCAGGGCAGTTCTGAGGCATGCTTTGCACCTAGGACGGGGTGAGGACGCAAGGACGCTGGTCGGGCGTGCTCGCTAAGCTTTCGACTGCCGCGATCGTTGTGTGTGACCTCAGGATAGGACACTCCACAGATGCAGAGAGTTCACTCTGATAGGGGGAAGTGCTAAAGCTCAGTTTTATGCAAGTCAAACAGGATCGGACATCGAGCGTCAGATGTACGTGTCTGTGCGTTCGCGGGAATAATCATGTGTATGGCGGCAGGCGGATCGGACGGGCAAGTCAGTTAAGGATTTTGTATTTATGATCTGTCATGCGTGCTGTGTATTTTGGAGAGATTTGTAAAATATCTTTGGCCATTTCTTTCTTGATGTTGTTGCGTGAAAATTGCTGAACAAAATCGAGTCGAGGCGTGTGCTGAAGTTGCAGTTGGTCGAAGGCCTTGACTGCTCCCTCCAAATCGCACGGACTGAACAATGCAGTGTTCTTGATTCGTTTTTTTGCGAATCGTCCGGCATATCCAGAAAGACCGCCCCAAATGGGTTTGTTCGTGGCAGCATATTCGAAAATTTTAGAGGGTAGTACGCGTCGAAAAGCCTTCAAGTTATTAAGGTGCAGAAAAAGCACATCCGCGTGACGATAGACGCGTAGCAGGTCTTCACGTTTCATGGGGGGCGAAATCGTGACGTTATCGACCTCTGCCTGTGTCAGAGCAAGCTTGAGTTCTTTTAAGGCACTACCTGCTCCGATTAAATGGAAGTCAACTTTCTCGGCAAGCCGCTTTGCAAGCTCAGGAAGGATCTGATGTAGTCCTTGTCCGCTGCCGATATTGCCTGCATAAACTACCTTAAGCCGCTTTGGTACGCTGTCATGAGCCGAAGGCTGAATGGCTGAATTCTGGTTTATGAATAAGTCATCAACGCCATTTGTATAGAGTGTGAATTTTCGCCCGGGGTAGCGGGTATTGAAGTAGGGCAGGAAGCCTGGCGATATCAAATTGACTCGCGTGGCGCGATTTATCGTCCAGCGTTCTATCGGTGAAAAAATTGAGGCGGCGAACTTGCCCCAGCGTGCGGGCAAAAGATCTCGTAAAGTGTCGACAAGGATGTCGCGAATATCCAAGTATAAACCGCAGCCTTTGCGTTGGGCGATAAATGCACCAAGTGAAGCGGTCATAAGGCGTGACGACGTCGCAAAAACCAAGTCATATTGCTGATTGCGTGTGACTTTTAGGGCGTTAAGTGCGAAGCTGACGAAGGCTCTGGCCTGGTCTCTGATTCCGCTTCGATGCGCGGGTATGTCAATGCGCCGAATTTTAAGCAGAGGGGAGCATTCCAGGCTTACAGCATTAGCTGTGTAGGAGTGATAACGATTCGGTTGGGTTGTAATTACATCGATATCTACATGCTCACCCAGTTCGGCACGCAGTGCATTGACTAGTGCTTCTGCACGAAATGACCCCGCCGAAAGGTCTGGAGGGTAGTAAAAACTCAGCAGAAGGATTCGAGTCGTCATGGTCTAACACGCTCGATCGTGGGCGGCGACTTCAGAATGGTTTTGTAGAGATCTACCAAGCGGCTCTCCTGTTCCTCCCAGTTAAGGGTTATCGCGGTCGAACGCGCATTGGTGGCAAATGTGCTCCGCAATTTGAAATCTGTAACCAGTTGATTAAGTGCTTCGGCCAGTGACGATGAGTCATTGGCTGGAACCAACAAGCCGACATTGTTATTGCGCACAATTCGGCGTATTTCTGGAAAGTCGGTGGCAACAACAGGCAGTCCTGCGATCAGATACTCAAATAGCTTGTTCGAATCAGTGGTGTAATGATTGAGGCAAGTGTTCTCAATCGGCTGTACACCGATGTCTGCTGATGCAGTATAGTTTGGCAGCTGTGATAAAGAGACAGTGGGGATAAAATGCACACGCTCTTGAAGCCCTAGTTCATCACGGAGATGAGTTAGATCCAGCGTTAAGCGGCCACCGCCTATGAATACAAAATAGGCATTTGGCACATTCGCAGCCGTGCGGATTAGTTTTTCCAAGCCCCGTCCCTGCTGTAAGCCACCTTGATACAGGATAATCGGCCAAGGAGCTTTAAGTTTTAGCTCTTCCCTAATGCGATTCGAAGTCTCGCAGTGCGTGAGCCGAGGTCGATTTTGCAGGACGGTTGGCCTTGGAACACCATAGGCGCGAGCGAAATATTTGGCTCTCGCGTCTGTGGTCGTAATGCTTCCGTCTACACTGGGCATTAACTGCTTCTCTACAAAGCCAACCAGGCGGCGAAAGCTGCTATAGCCCTCACGGCTGGTACTTATTTCGTGGGCATCATAAACAAGCCGAGCTCGGCTGAAACGTGCTGCTAACCAGGCTGTAGGCAGAGTGTTCACGTCATGAGAATGAACGACATTTGCCCGATATCGAACCATTTGCCAGAGAAGGGCCATATGGGTCCAGGTTCTTGCAATGAGGCGAAGAATCTGGTGTTTTACAGAGAGCTTACCAATTGGGCCTTTATCTTTGCTGCTGGCAGAGATCTGGGTGGGCACAGAGCTACCCTTACGCAAGCGCCACAAGGGGCTGCGAGCAACCCGGAGTACCTGAATGCCTCCTTCAAGTTGCTCCTGTTGCCGTGTAACGCCAGGTGTGTGCAAAGCAAAGACTTTAACTTGATAGCCTGCACGCTGGAGGGTTTGAGCTTCCTTCAGTACTCGGGCATCATTTAGGAACTCGTTCCACACCACCATGGCTACGCGTTGCATGCGCTTTCCTCAATTACTGGTTGGTTAAGTTTTTCGGTCAACCCGGTAATTTGGGGAAGGAGCTCTGCTGCTGATATGTAGTTTTGGCGCACCAGCAACTGATCCAATTGGAAGCACAATGCAGAAATGCGCAGATGCACCACGGTTAACTCCTGCATGTCTGTGCGATGCTCCTTAAGATCAGCCAACAATTCTACGAGCAAAGGTCCGAGCTTTTTTGACACCTGGAAGCTTGCGCCAACAGGTTCCAGGCTCCAATTACCCCAGTAACTGGCTGTCAGTACACCGTTATCGGAAATGAAAATCTGGTCCTTGCCGACCTGAGAATTGCACACGTGCAGAGGGAGTGTGCGTAGAAGGTATCGAGTGCTGTCGATGCATTGAATAAATTCTGTGAATGCTTTTTGGTGTGTACTGATTTCTAGCGCTTCACCGAGATTAGCGAGCGCTGAGTCGCTCAGTCTATCCCACAGTAACGGGCGCGACCGAGTGTATTTCTGTATCAAGGGTTGAGAAGGTATGCTTCTCATGAGCGCTTTGCTTAGTTCGACTTGGTGAATGCCGTACTCGACCGGAGGTATCTTGTTCAGATGCTCCGCACGGAAAATGTGGCAATGAAAGCCCTCTAGAATAGTTGCATGCACGAACGGCAGGCTTGGAAGGTTCCTGACCTGAGGCTCGGACAGCAGAGTTGCTTCGTTTATCGCTAATGTGCTTCGGGTAGTGTTGAATACTTTCAGAAGGTAGATATCTTCTGTTCCCTGTGCGCACGTAGATCTCACCTCTAATGCAAAGATGTCGTGCACGCCGCTTTGGTGCCAATTTATACAGTGATTCGTATAATTTTTATCACTGACATCCTTGAGTAGGGCGGGGACCCAGTTATTGATATTGTTATGGGTAAAAATGCTCCAAAACTTTGTGGCTTTGGATTTTATTTCGCCTGTTAATTTGTGTCCGTTGAAAAATAGTGCCGATATTTGCAGGCGCTGCTCTTTTAGTAAAATGATGTCTTGAATTAGCAGGGTCGCACGCTGCATGATCTGTCGTGTTAGCAGCACGCCGATAATTGCTGGGAGCAAGCTCGGCGGGGTGTCAGAGAGAAGGTCATACGCAAGGTAACAAAAGGCTGCAAGAAACCCCAAAGATCCCAGTGAGTTAATCAGTTCATGGGTCCCTTCATTTGAAGAGGTTGATGCGCCTTTCCGTAACGTCGACTTCGCTTTGGCCGCGATGCCCATGCAAAACCAAAATGAAATGACTGCTATTGTAAGTTCGAGATAAATGAAACCAAGTGCGCCTATAGTCAGCGCCAAAAAGACTACGGCGGCAAGGCTGCGCGTAAGTCGCAGATAGGCTTTGCGAGCTACATCATCTTGTCCATCGAATACGATTAATTTACTGCTATTGTTAACTAGTTTTTCACTTCCAAGGATTGTTAGTTTTTTGGTCAGTGATTCGGAAGCCAAATACAGTAGGTAAAATGCAACGGCTGCAATGCAGAGAGCTACGAACAAATCTTTCCGCTCGAACGCCTTGAAGTATTCAGGGAAATAGGAGGGGATTGAAGGGGAGCCTATGAGGATGATGGCTTTCAATGGCAGGTATGAGGCTGCCAATAAGCTGATCTGCGCCGCCAGTGTGAAGATTATGATGGTTAAAGTTAGCCCCGGAATGTTGCGAGTTATCTTGGATGCAACGGAATAAATCCATCGTCCTGAGGTTGGGTTTGTGCTTACAACTTCGCTCATGATAACTGGCCTTGTATCAGATGCATCTGAGTATTCCGGGGCATTACTTTAATTTACTGCCCAGGACAGTACAGCTTGGGTGGTCGCCTGATTCGGGTTAGCTTGCTTGAAGTTGGCGACGATCATCGCGGAGTTTGGCTTCTTGAAGTAGACTTGAATGACCGATTCTTCTTGGGTTTTAATAGTTGGCTTGTAGCCATTTTTTTCGAATTGTTGACTGAAATTTTGGTAGACGGTGTTCAGGTCTGCGGTGGTTTCGAAGTAATGGTATTGGCGGTCCTTGTCATCTTTGGTCGCCATATAGCTTTTGGTGCTTTTGACGTTATTCAAAGAGATCTTGTTGCCTTCTTTGAGATTGATGTTGGCCACGTCAGGCGCATCACAAGCAGTCAGGAATAGGGCAAGAATCGAGTACAGGGCAATCTTTTTCATGTTTAATCCGTAATTTTCAGTTGTGGTGAGCAGTAATGATGAATTGCGCTTCTGTAGCGTTCTTCATTTCAAATGCAACCATCGACGTGTCAATTTGTTGCATGAATCCAACGCCGCTGATGCCTTTCACAAGTTGATCATCGTTCCAGCCTGTGACGATCGTGCAGGGGCAGTTCGAAGCGATGGTGATTCGATAGCTGGACGCAGGGTGACGAATTTCTACGCCCTCTTCGGTCTTGGTTACCTGGGTGCCGTCGCCGCAGTGGAACAGGCTGAACATAGGCTTGTCTCGCAGCGTTGCATGGATCTCATCGCTGATCTCGAGCTGCAGGCGGTCGAGGTAACCGGTGATACCACGTTTGATGAGTGTGTCTTCAAACGCGTCATGCGAGCCATTGAGGCTAAAGCCATTTTCACTGACTTCCCCGGACAACTGGGCGTGGCCAGGTTCGATGCTGTAAGGCACATCGCCGATAACCGGGTTGTTGTGCGAGTAGGCCCCCCTCAGGAAGTTCTGGACAGGTTTGAGATACTCGTGCGAGTAGAAGCTCGGGTCGATGAGCCACTCGATACCGTCCATGAACAACGTGAAGGACAAGTTGTCCTGGTGCTTGTGGGTTTTGCACAGCGACGTTGCAAACATGGTCAGCATGTATGCAGTTTGTGCGTGATTACCCTTGATGATGGCGTAGCCGGCCGTCGGCAGGATCGTTGCCGATGGTGTCGGATAGTTCTTGCTGTTGCGTACCGTTTCCGGGTCCGGGTTGGCGCGGCGGAAGGTGTCGCCCTGGGCTGGAGAGCGGTTGTCCGGGTAGCGCAGGAAGTCCGAGAACTTTAACAGTTCTTCGGCAACCGTCGGAATGGTCGTGACGTGCGAACTCTGCTGGGCCAGTTCACCGGCGAAAGCGATCAGGCGCTGTACACCCTGGTGATAGCCAATGGAGTTTTCAACGAACACGGCATAGCCGTTGTCGCGAACAATCAAGGTATCAAGCTGGTCGGTCAGGCGTGACAATGCCAGCGCTTGCCAACGCTCGGAGCACGGGAAGTCTGGCATGGCCAGGCTGGTCGCCAGCAAAGCCATATCCTGAAACCATGCATGGTTGTGGTAACGCGAGGCTTGGTGGGAGGCGTAGAACATCTCCGATGCCAGCAACTGGGCGTGCTTGAAGATGGCCGAACGCAGGCGCACCATGAAGCGCTGCTCAAACTGCTGCCGCACACCGATATCCCAGATCATCAGGAACGCCAGCAGCCGCTCGGCGGTACCGTGGTCATACCAGGCGAACTTGCGGTCTTCGTCGGCATTGAAGTAGCTGCGCTCCAGCCAGTTACTGATGAACTCCCGCGCCGGGAACAGCGGCGCTACGCTGCCTTCCTGCCGTGCGTGCAGCATCAGAATGATCGCGGGATGCAGCGAGTGCCACGAGAAGCGGTAGGTGCCAACAGCGTCCAGCTCATCGGGCAGCGTCTGTTGCCAGTCCCACGCCAGGCCGATGTTCCCGTAAAGCGGACAGACACCTTTCCGCAAATAGTCATTGGCCTGGGTCGGCACATCCTTGAAGCACTTCTCCATGTACGCATACAGGGAGTCGCAGAGCGCTTCGGAAAGCGGCTCCTTGGCAAAGTCTTCTGTCAGCCAACCAGTGGGTGCTTCGTTTTCATGCCAGCAGGTCAGGCGTTCGATCTCCAGAGAGGAGCCTTCTGCCTTGGGTTGCCCTTTGAAGTACAGCTTGATTTCTTCCAGCTCGCAGGCCGCTGGAGTTTCCCAGTTATTCTGAATACCGAACGCCAGGTCATTGTGGCCGATGGTGAAGTCAACCCACTGCCCACGTGCCGCATTGACGATCTTTACGTGGCGATAGCTACCCTCGAAGGTGTAACCAACCCCGATGTAGTTCAGTTTTTCCCAGTCCGAAAGGCGGAAGCGCAGATGCAGTCCGTTGCCATGGAAAGAACGTGGCAGCTTGAAGCGAACCTGATAGACGCTGGCATTACCGCTGAAGGTAAATACCGGGTTGTCGTTTTCCATTGCGGCACGCGCGTTGCCACTGAAGCCCTGAAGGGTCAGAGGCTCATCGGCTTCGCTGCCGTGGTTGCAGAACGACCTGTAGTCGAGAATGTCCCGGTCTGAGAGAAAGTCCAACGCCGGCTTGTCAACCATGGGTACCGGTGTGGCCTCGATTTCGTCTTCTTTGAAGAAGCGATCGCGGATTATCTTGAGCATGTCTTAGTAAATATTCTAAAAAGTGAAAAAAGCTCAGCCCCAATGGCGCTGAAAGCGCTCAAAAAAAGCTGTCGAAAGATGATCAATGATCCGCAGCGGCAGGCGTGCTGCCGCGCAGTCAGAGGTGCCAGCTGTTAATTTGGCTGCGGGGTCATCCTTATCGAATCAGCTCGATTTCACGGGTAATGATTGAATGCTTGGCGGTCTGTTTTTCAACACGCACACGCGCAGCAGCGGACATCTTGCTGAACAGTTCCGGTGACTCGATCACTCGCGCGATTCCGTCAGCCATTCCTTGGGCGTCATCGCCGGCAGCAAGAATCCCACACTCGTCATCGACAAACTCTGGGATCGCTGTAACAGCGTTTGTCACAGCGATCAGGCCGGAAGCCATCGCTTCGTCACGAGATACGCCTTGGGCGTCCATGCGTGTAGGGCAGAGGAACAGGCCGTACTGTTTGTGCAGTGCGGCAATTTCTTGATGCTTGAGGAAGCCGCGCTCAATTGTCACGTTGCTGTATTTGCGCAGCGGGGCGAGGGTTTCCTCGAACAGTACGCCATCACCGATCATGCGGAACTCAAGGTTCTTGAAGTACGGTTTCTCCGCCAGCAACTCAATCGCCCGAACACTCAGGTCGTTAGCGTATTTGGCTGATGCATAAGGGCGGATGGACAGTAGCTTCATGCGCTGTTCTTCCGGCTTTTGCTGGTACGAGAAGGTTTCCGTATCAATCGGGTTATGGATGATCTCGTAGCGGTCTTCCGGAATCCGGAAGCCCACGTCCTCCATCACTTCTTCGGCAAAGTACCGGGATACGAAGACGAGCTTCAGATTGGCTGGCATGTTGCTCAGCGTCTCGCGCCAGAACGCCATGCGTTTTTCGCTTTCGACTTTCGCCACCGCCAACTGGCTCTCATCCGAGTAGTTGTACTCGCGACGCCACCAAGGCTGTACTTCTGCACCGTGTACCCAAACCACTACTTTGACCATGTGCGTGAAGCGCTTGAGCACTTCCCACATTTCCGGGTCCAGGAAGTGCACCAGTACGCTCTTGTACTGACCACTCTCGAGCATCTTGTTCAGGGTGGACTGGCAACCGGTTACCACGTCTACGTTCTGGAACTCGTGGTAGCTGACAGCCTCGTTCTTGCGCAGGCGGAAGATGTCCACATTCAGGTTTTGTTCCTGATAAGCCATCACTCGGCTGTGTACAAAGCCGTTGCGATACAGGTCAGCATAAGCCGGGTAGTGGTTGGTAACGACCAGGTGTTTCGAGCGGCCCAGCATCTCCGAAGGTTGCAGGTCGCGGTGGCCAAGCACCAGCGCCTTGATCTCGCTACTGCCAGCCGCGTAGGCCCGCAGACCAAAGCGCACGAAGGCGGCTTCTGGTGGTACCTCGGAGGTTTGGTTGCGGTTGGCATGCTGCATCACATGGCTGATCCGCTGCTTTTCAGCATCAAGGAACAGCACGACCAATTGCAGGTTCAGGCCGGGCGTGCAGTCGAGGTACAGCTTGAGCTGGCGGTCCTCGAGATTCAGTTGGTCCAGGCTGACCTCTTTGAGGGCATACACATATTCATGCTTACCGTCTGCCAGCGTGGAACTGACACGCCAGTTATCTACGTCGACCGACAGGTTCAGGAACTTGCTGTGCTTGGCACCGAACATATCAGCCAGCTCGCGACCACTGATCTCCGGAGAGTCATGCTTGTCTTCCAAGGGAGCGATGGCCTGTGCGCGAGCCTGGAGCTGGTCAATGGTCATGCCAAGGTTCAGCTCCAGGTCGTCCACCTTGGCGCTGATAGCTTCGTGCTGTGCTGCCCCATTTTCGCAGTAGTTGAACGGGTCGATGGCCAAGCCTTGCTCGTGGGTGTATTGCAGCGACGGCAGGCTCTTCAACCAGCTGCGCAGCGGTTGGCCGGCAACGATCTCGGTGGCTACCAGCGAGCGGCGTGCGCTTAACGATTGAGCCGGGCGGTACGCCAATCCATTCGATTGCAATTGTGCATTTTGCCCATTGCAGGTGAAGTGGGCTGCTTTACCAATAACCTGCGCCTGGCTGTAGCGGGTAGCCAGCGCCAGGTCCAGCAGGTAATTAGGGCCGTAGTAGTCTCCTGGTACAAAGCCGGCAACCCAAGGTGTATTGCCGACCAGCTCGCCAAGGCTGGTTTTCTTCAGCTGGGCAGGCTTGAGCACCAGAATGCGTGGGTCGTCACTCACGATGCTGCTCTGGTAAGCATCGGTGATGATGACCATGCGCACTTGGCTGTAGGTCTGACGGTTCAGGTGGGCACGCAGCATGTCGAACTGCTGACGATCTTGTGCTTCGCCAACGACCACGATTTCCGGCAGGCGCTGAGCCTTCACGGTGCCAGCGACTTTGCTGAGCACGTATTCCAGGCGCTGGGTGTAGGTGTGCTCTTGCATCACTTTACGCAGGGCGGCGAGCTTCAACTTGTCACTGTTGAGTGGGTCTTCGGCCAGCAGCTGCAGGCGGCGCAGCATTTCTTCGCCATTGTCGGTGGTGACGACCAGGTCACCGAACAACAGGCGTACACCTCGGGAGAAGTTGCTGACGGTGATGGTGTTGCAGCCCAGCAGCTCGAACACTCGACGCGCGAACATCGATTGCGACTGCTTGATCGAGTTCAGGTTGATCGCGTAGCGATAGCCTTTGTAAGCCGTGTCGATTTTTTCGAAGGGCAGAGTGCCAACGATGTACGGCTGGTATTCCTCGGGGAACTGGTAGTTGGCGTCGTTCTTGCCGAAGTTGCGGTCGAAAATTTCCAGCGGGCGGAACTTAGGCAGCTCGCACACGAAGTTGCCCAGGTCGCGGGTACGCTCTGGGTAGCGGGCGTAGTAGGCGCCGGCAAAGCAGAATGCGTCTTTGCGCTCGTACAGCTCGATCGGGTTGTGCAGCGCTGGCTGACAAGCGAAGGGCAGCAGGTAAACACGGTCGTGACCGAGCGCACCTTTATAGCGGTGAATGCAGTCGATGTCAGTGGTGAACACGTGGTCGAACTGCTTGGCGGTGGTCAGGAAGGTTTCGAAGTGAACCGGGTCTTCCTTGTTCCAGAATACGGTGGGTACCTTGTTCTGACGGCACCAGTTCAGGATGTCCTGCAGCTCTTGGCTGTTGTGGCCAACTTTGCTCCCCCACAGCTCATCCTTGCCACGCCAGGCAGACTCGATGAACAGCAGCTCAGGACGGAAACCTTCCAGCTCTGCTTTCCAGTTGGCAGGTGTGAGTTGCATCAGGTCACATTCGTAGCGGTAGGAGCCGAAGGTGAACTCATCCATTACACATGCCACTTTCAGGCGGCTTGCAGGTTGGTCGGCTTGGCGCAGCAGGATAGAGCGGCTCTGCTCGCTGGTCGGCAGGGCTTCAGGCAATTTCAGGTAGTTCTCATCCTGAATGACCGGCGCAGGAGGCAGCAGGGCCTTCATTGGTTCGTTGGCGATGCGCTTCTGTTCATTCTGCTGGCGTTGCTGGTTGGCCTTGCGGTACAGGCGCAGCAGGCGCACAGGCAGTCTGACCAGCCCGCCCAGCGAGTTGGCGCTGTTCTTGATCTGATAGCCCAACTGGTAGGTCATGCTGGTGCGGGTTTTGACCAGGCGTTGCTCTGCCAGATGGCGCTGCGTATTGGCTCGCTCCAGATTGGCATTGAGCTCGTCGATCTTGCGCTGCTGCGCGGCGCTACGCTCCAACAACTGATTGAGATTGGCTTTCAGTTGAGGGATCTGCTCTGTGCTGACTGTGCGGTACTTCAAGTTGGCCGCGCCCAGGCCTGCTTTCGAGGAGTTGAGCTCGTTCTCCAGTTGCATCCGCAGGCCTTGCCACTGCTCATTGGTGGCTGCCAGGCTCGCTTCAGCTGCCTGACGGCTGGCGGTTTCGAGCATCAATTGTTCGACCAGTGCGTCCTTGGCCTGATTCAGCGAGGCGATCGTTTCAGCTTGTTCAGCCTGCGCTTCTTGCGCCTGCTTGTTGGCCAGGGTCAGTGCATGCACTTGCTCTTCAAAGCCATTGCGCAGTTCCACCAGTGTATTGATGGTGTTCGCCTGGGCGGCATGCTCGCGCTCGCCACGTGCTTGTATTTCGCTCATTTCCAGCAACTGACTTTCCAGTTCAGTCTGGCGGTTTTGCAGAGCAGTTACTGTTTCCGCCTGGGCTGCATAAGCCTGCTTCATCGCTTGGCGCTGATTACCCAGATCGGCTTCCAGTTCAGCTTGACGTGCTTTCAACAGGGCAATGGTTTCGGCCTGCGCAGCGTCGGCCCGCTGGGTTTGGGCCTGCAATTCGTTCATATACTCCAACTCGCTTTCAAGTTCGGCTTCCAGTTCCGCTTGGCGCTTGCGTAGCGTGGCGATGCATTCGTCTTTCTCGGCAATATCCTGGCTGCTCTCGGATTGCAGGATGCTCAATGCCTGTTTCTGATTCTCTAGCGCGGTCTCCATCGCCGTTTGGAGTTCGCGCAAGCTTGCAATGGTATTGATGTGATCCGTGTTGGCTTCGAGCGTCTTGTCTCTTGACTCGACAGCGGTGCCTAACAACGCATCCAGTTCTTCGACACGGGATTGCAGTGACGAAATGGTTTCCAGGCGGGCTGCATCGGCTAGCCCGGCTTGTTCGCGCAGTTCAGTCATTGCCTGTGCCTGGCCTTCCAGTTCAGCTTCCAAAGCTGCTTGGTGCGCGCGCAGGGCAGTGATTGTTTCTATATGGCCGGTGTTCGTCTGTTCAGCGTGAGTCTGCAGTTCAGCCCGACGTTCTAATTCGGCTTGCAGCTCTACTTGTTGTGCCTGCAGGGCTGCAATAGTGCTCTCATGTGCTGCATTCGACTCATCTGCTTTGGCCTGGGTACTGGCTAAAGCCTGCTGCTGGTTTTCGAGGGCAGCCTGCAGCGCGGCCTGCTGCGCGCGCAGAGCAGTGATGGTGTCTACATGGCCTGCATTGGTCTGTTCGGCCTGCGACTGCAGTTCATCTGCAGCTTGTCGCTGATTTTCCAGTTTGGCTTGCAAGGCAGCCTGCTGCGCTCGGAGCATCGTAATGGTTTCTATGTGACCATCGTTGAGCTGCTGAGCCTGGACAAGCTGTTCAGATAGCACTTCAAGCTGGCTTTCCAGCTCGTTACGCTGCTTTTGAAGGCTTGATACGGTTTCGTTCAGTGCCGCATTGTCAGCCTGGCCTTTGGCTTGAAGCTCGGTCACCTGCAGAAGCTGGCTTTCCAGTGCGTCGTGTTGAGCCTGCAATGCTTCAATCTTTGTCGACTCGTTGGCTGCCAGCGCTTCTGCGGCCGCCCGTTGCTGGTCTGTGGCCAACAATTGCTCTTCCAGAGAAAGCAGTGACTGCTGCAGCGAGTCCAGTTCTTGATCCCGTTGTCCCTGAGCTTCTTCAAGCACTGCGATCTGTTGTTGCAGCTGGGCATACTGTTCTGCAGTCGCGAGGCATTTTTCATTGGCCTCACCCAGTTGGAACTTGAGCGAATCCAGCTCTGCGTTCAGTTCCTGGATGCTACGGGCGCTGGCTTCGAGAGCTTCCTGGTTCGTTTGCTCTAGAGAGACGATATGCGCGTCGCGATCTTGAAGCTGGCGAGTCAGAGCCTCGACCTTCTGAGCTTCAGGCTTCAGCAGGGAGAGCTGTTCAGTGGCCAGACGATACTTTCTGTTGGCGTCGTCCAGGCGCTCCTTGATTTCCTCAAGTTCTTGCACCCGCTTTGCCTTGGCATCGAGAATTTCGCGGTTGGCCTGCTGCAACGTCGCAATATCCGTGTCACGCGTTTGCAGTTGCTTGGCGAGCGCTTCAGCTTTCTGCGCTTCAGGCCTCAGTTGAGCAATCTGCTCAGTGGCGCTGCGGTACTTCTTGTTTGCATCTGCCAGCCGGGCGCCTATCGACCCCAAATTCTCGCGCAAGGTGCGCTCAATAGACTCAAATGCCTTTTCGAGCTCGCGTACTCGATCAACAGTAAGCGAGTCGATGGTCCCCGGCTTATGCGCTTCGTTCTTGACGGCCACAATCCCCAGCCACTTGCCCAGCATCTTCACTTCGATGATCTGCAAATGCTCGGCCAGCAGCCGGAACGGTTCCATCAGGTAGAACGTGTGCTTGTGGTCAATGAAGTCATTGACCCCGAACGGTACGGTGATCACCAGCCGGCCACCCTGCTTGAGCAGGTCGTAGGCCTTTTCGACGAACAGCTCCGGGCGTACCAGGTGTTCGAGCACTTCGCTGATGACAACGGTGTCCGGTTCAACCTCGAGCGTATCCAGCGCGAGGAAGTCTGAATTGATATACGTGACGTTTTGCTGGATGTGGGCAGGCTCCGCAGACAGGTAACCCTTGGCCTCTTCGATGGCCTGCGGGCTGGTGTCCACACCGGTGACCTGGCAACCCTCACGCGCCAGCAGCAGGGGCACGATGCCCTGTGAGCAGCCCACATCCAGGATCCGGCGCCCTTTGACCTGGGCGCAGATCCAGTGGATACGGGACTGCGTTTCGCGCATGAACTGATCCCCCAGCTTGCCGTAGTAGGCTTCCATCACGCGGTCATGAATATCGGCCAAAGGTGAAGGCAGCTCTGTGTTCACGGTAGGTTTCTCAAGCGTGGGGTTGTTCATGCGGTTGGGTCCATCAGGCCTGGGTAACGCCAGCGGCGTCGATCACAAAGGCCGCGTCGCGTACGTTGAAGGTGCCGCGGAATTCGCGGTGCTTCACCAGCAGCACGTGGATGTCGGCGCTGTCCTGGGCAAAGTCGAATTCCACATGCTCGTGGCGCGCCAGGCGCTGCGGCAGGGCTTCGATGTTCGGCTCGACCAGTTGCAGGGTGGCTTCCAGCTCGTTGCCCAGGCGCTCGGCGATGCTCAGGGCCGGGCTTTCGCGCAGGTCGTCGATGTCGGCCTTGAAGGCCAGGCCGTAGCAGGCGATTTTCACTTGCTGGGCCGACTTGCCCGGGTTTTTGATCAGGAAGTTGGCCAGGGCCATTTTGACCTTGTCGATCACCCACTCAGGTTTGCTGTCGTTGACCACACGGGCAGTGCGGATCAGGCGAGCCTGCTCTGGGGTCTGGCTGACGATGAACCATGGGTCTACCGCGATGCAGTGGCCGCCAACACCCGGGCCAGGCTGCAGAATGTTGACGCGTGGGTGGTGGTTGGCCAGGCGAATCAGCTCCCACACGTCGATGTCCAGCTTGTCGCAGATGATCGACAGCTCGTTGGCGAAGGCAATGTTCACGTCACGGAAGCTGTTTTCGGTCAGCTTGCACATTTCGGCAGTGCGGGCATTGGTGACGATGCACTCGCCTTCAACGAAGGTGCGGTACAGGCGTACGGCCGCTTCCGAGCACTTCTTGGTCATGCCGCCGATGATGCGGTCGTTTTCTACCAGCTCGCGCAGCACGTGGCCTGGCAGTACGCGCTCAGGGCAGTGGGCAATGCGGATGTCGGAGGCTTCGCCGTGGGTTTGCGGGAAGCTCAGGTCCGGGCGGGCTTGTGCCAGCCAGAAGGCCATCTGCTCGGTGGCGCCGACCGGGGAGGTGGACTCCAGGATGACCAGGTCGCCTTTTTTCAGCACGGGCGCGATGGCCTTGCTGGCGGACTCGATGTAGCTCAGGTCCGGCTGGTGGTCATCCATGAACGGGGTCGGCACGGCGATCAGGAAGGCGTCGGCAGCTTCTGGCACGGTGGAGGCGCGCAGGTAGCCTTCGGTTACGGCTGCGTGAACCACCATGTCCAGCTCAGGCTCGACGATGTGGATTTCGCCACGGTTGATGGTGTCGACCGCGTGCTGGTTCACATCGATACCGATCACGTGCTTTTTGCGGGCGGCGAAAACGGCGGCGGTTGGCAGGCCGATGTAGCCCAGGCCTACGACGGAAATCTTGTTGAAGCTCATGCTGCGTCCTTGGAGTTAGAGAATGCGGAAAGTGCGTCGAGGATTCGCGCGCACGCTTTTCCATCGCCGTAGGGGTTGTGGGCGAAGCTCATCTCGCGGTAGGTCGCATCGTCGGTGAGCAGTTTTGCCAGGTTCTCGGTGATCGATTCCACATCGGTACCCACCAGCTTGACGGTGCCGGCAGCCACGGCTTCCGGGCGCTCGGTGGTGTCACGCATGACCAGTACCGGCTTGCCCAGGGCAGGGGCTTCTTCCTGGATGCCGCCGGAGTCGGTGAGGATCAGGTACGAGCGGGTCATCAGGTAGACGAACGGCAGGTAGTCCAGCGGTTCGATCAGGTGGATGTTGTTGACGTCGGCCAGCAGGCGGTTCACCGGTTCGCGCACGTTCGGGTTGAGGTGCACCGGGTAGACGATATCCACGTCAGGGAATTGACGCGCGGTGTCTACCAGCGCCTGGCAGATACGCTCGAAGCCGCCACCAAAGTTTTCGCGGCGGTGGCCCGTGACCAGCACCATGCGGCGTTCAGGGTTCAGGAAGCTGAACTGGGCTTCGAACTGGTTTTTCAGGGCCGGGCTTTCCAGCTTGCGGACGACTTCCAGCAGCGCGTCGATCACCGTGTTGCCGGTGGTGTAGATGGTCGCGGCGTCAGTGCCTTCACGCAGCAGGTTGTCCTGCGAGGTGGAGGTTGGCGCGAAGTGCAGGGCGGCCAGGGCGCCGGTCAGGCGGCGGTTGCCTTCTTCCGGCCATGGCGAGTACAGGTTGCCGGTGCGCAGGCCTGCTTCCACGTGGGCGATCGGAATCTGCTGGTAGTAGGCGGCCAGGCTGGTGGCCAGCGTTGTAGCGGTGTCGCCGTGCACCAGCACCACGTCGGGCTTGAACTCGGCCAGCACAGGCTTCAAGCCCTGCAGAATGGCAGTGGTCACGTCGGTCAGGTCCTGGCCTGGCTTCATGATGTTCAAGTCGTAGTCGGGCGTGATCTCGAACAGCTCCAGTACCTGGTCAAGCATCTGACGGTGTTGGCCGGTTACGCAGACGCGCGACTCGAAACGGTCGTCCTGGGCAAGGTTGAGGGCCAGTGGTGCCATTTTGATGGCTTCTGGGCGGGTGCCAAATACGATGAGGGTCTTGAGGGACACGGCGACGGTCTTCTGTGTATTGAGTGAAGGCGGTTGGAACGACTGCTAAACGCGAGGATCCGGGTGTTGCTCAGGTCGGCCGAGGGGGGCCTGGCTGGCGCGGCACGACAGAAATCGGGCAGGGCCAGTGGGGGAGAGGTGAAAAAAAATTCATTCTGCTCGGATCCTTCAAGCGAAGCGGTTGTCCTATGGCCGCGAATTTATCATTTTGTCATCAATATGGCATCCCGTCTGGCACGTTTTTTTCCCCTGATCAAGGGCATTTGCCTCTAACTATCGAGCGATTGGATCCGATTTCGATTATATATATCGGATAAAACGATTGTTTGATCCCATACAGGCATCATGCCAACGAAGTCAATATAACTATCGTATGCGACGAACGGGTGGGAGCCTTGTCCGGCAAGGCTTGTAGGAAAAACAACCGCTTTTGGTCTGAATGAAAGCCAGGTTAAACGGGAATTTACCTAGCGGCGATTTGCCATCGCTTTTTTTTCATGAAGTTAACTCGAAACATGGCTTAACGCCATCATTTTTGGGTGGTCGAAGTTGGTTTTTTTAATGTTTGATTCGGTAACGATTAACCTCGCCAAGAGCCTGTCTGCAAAGTGGCAGAACCGCTAGGGTTGTTTGCGCAGCCGAAGGAAAACGGCTGCTGGAAAATGACCAACCCAAGGAGTGTTTACTCATGCGTAACAACGTTCTGTCGTACCTGCTGCTGCCGCTGTTCGCCACCCTGTCGTTCTCCCTTAGCGCGGCACCTGCCAGTGCCACGGCGGTGCCAGAGCCGGTGCCGGTTGTGGCCCAGATGCAGGCGCAAGAGGCGCCACGGCTGGACCTGAACAAGGCTGATGCACTGACCTTGCAGAAGGAGCTGAACGGCATCGGGAAGGCCAAGGCCGAGGCCATCGTGGCCTACCGTGAGGCCAATGGGCCATTCGCTTCGGTGGATGAGCTGCTGGAGATAAAAGGGATCGGGAATGCGTTGCTGGAGCGCAACCGGGATAAGGTGATGGTGGAGTAAGGGGGGCGGCAAGCGCTGCTTTGCAGCCCGTGGCGGCATAAGGCCGCTCCTGCGATCACCACTTTCATATTCGAGTGGGTGATTTATGCAGGGGCGGCTTTTTATATCGAGAGGGCAAGGCTAATGGTAATAAAAATGCAATAAAACAATGATTTAGCCATTGCTTTTGCGGGCGTCAAAAAAATGCCCGTCATCATGGTTTTTAACCCGTTGCTTTAACCTTTTACCGGTCCTGCGCATCCTTCGCATCCGCTTCGGCATTGCGCTCATGCACCTTGCGCAATTGTTCTTCGGTGAGGGGCAGTTTTTTTGCCGTGTCGCGCAGCATCATCAGGCCACCGACGATGGAGCCGAGGGCTATGATGAGGATCAGCCAGGCATACCAGGGCATTGTCGTTCTCCTTAAACGGGGGGAGCATTGCTTGTACGAAATTTGAGCAGTAGCCCGTTCCATTGGTTCAATTATAGGAGCCAGCCGCCGCCGGGCCAATTCCGTGACCCGTGGGCCCCAAAGCCTGCGTCACTTCGTTTACAATGCGCGCCGTTTTCGACTTGCCAAGAGACCCTGCCCATGTCCGCCTGCCAGACGCCCCTGATCGTCGCCCTGGATTTCCCTACCCGTGAGGCCGCCCTGAAGCTGGCTGACCAGCTTGACCCTGCGCTGTGCCGGGTGAAGGTTGGCAAGGAGCTGTTCACCAGCAGCGCTTCGGGCATTGTCGAAACCCTGTGCGACAAGGGCTTCGAAGTGTTCCTGGACCTCAAGTTCCACGACATTCCCAACACCACCGCCATGGCGGTCAAGGCAGCCGCCGAGATGGGTGTATGGATGGTGAACGTGCATTGCTCCGGTGGCCTGCGCATGATGGCCGCCTGCCGTGAAGAACTGGCCAAGCGCAGCGGCCCACAGCCATTGCTGATTGGCGTGACCGTGCTGACCAGCATGGAGCGTGAAGACCTGGCCGGTATCGGCCTGGATATCGACCCGCAAGAGCAGGTGCTGCGCCTGGCGGCATTGGCGCAGAAGGCTGGCATGGACGGTTTGGTGTGCTCGGCGCTGGAGGCCCCGGCGCTGAAGGCTGCGCACCCGTCGTTGCAACTGGTGACCCCGGGTATTCGCCCAGCAGGCAGTGCGCAGGATGACCAGCGCCGTATCCTCACCCCGCGTCAGGCGCTGGATGCAGGGTCTGATTACCTGGTGATCGGCCGGCCGATCAGCCAAGCGGCAGACCCGGCGCAAGCGCTGGCTGCGGTGGTGGCGGAGATTCGCGGGTAAGTAGCCTGTGTGTCACAGAAAGGCCCGCACCTGTGTGCTGGCCTTTTTTATTGGCCGCCGACAGGGTTTGCCCCCCTCATCGGCAGCCGCGGTCAGATTACGACGCGCACTGGCTTGAACAGCCTGAGCAAGTAGATCGGTACCCATGTCAGCAGAAACACAGCCACTGCCAGCAACGGTATCAACCACGCCAGCGAATGCCCCTCGATCAGCGGACCATAAAGGAGGCTGGCCCGGTTCATGATGAACACGTGCAAGCAGTACAGCCCCAACGTGCAACCTGACAGCTCGGCCAGCAGCTTGCTGTGCTGTACCAGTTGGCCACCCAGCGCAAGCAGCAGGCGAAAAGCAAAGATGGCGGCCAGCACCACCAACGGAGATACGTAGGAATAGAAAATCTGGTTGGGCTCGCCTTGCAGCATGGACATGGCATGCGTGGCGGCGGCGGTCAGAAGGCCGCTGATGGCGAATCCGCCCAGATTTACCCAGTTGTTGCCTGGGCCGTGCTGGCGAATCTGTTCAAACACATAAGCCCCCAGAAACGCGTAGCCCGCATACCCCATGAACGAAAACAGCTCATAGGTATGCACCATGTTGGCCAGCGCCGGGCTGAACTGTGCGGCGGTGGGCAGCAGGCAACTGATCACCAGCCACAGGCTCAGGAACACCCGCTTTTCCTGCAGCCCGCAATGTTGGTAGACCTTGGCCATGAACGGCATGAACAGGTAGATGCCGATGATCGCGTACAGGTACCAGAGGTGGTAGTAGACAGGGCCGTGGAGCATGGCCACTGCCGCTTGCCACATGCTGCCGTACCCGGTGCCCAGAGTAGTCCGCCACAGCGCATAGAACACCGACCAGAAGAGCAGCGGCGGCAGTATGCGCACAAAGCGTTTCTGGTAGAACGTGATTGCACCCTCTGCCCGGTCAAGCAGCAGGGCGCCAGACAGCATCAGGAACAGGGGGACGCAAGACCTGACCAGGGAGTTGTAGATGTTGGAGGACATCCAGTTGTCATCCAGTTGCATTGCCCCGGCTGATGCGATGTGAAGCAGTATCACCATGAAACAGGCGGCGATCCTGCAAAAGTCGAGTCCGGCATTCAAGGGATGCTGCATGGGTTGCCCACCTTATCGCTGCCCTGCGTAATGGGTGTCTGTGGATGCCTGAATGTAGGGCGGGCGGGGGAAACTGCAAGCGGCGAAAGTGCCACAACCGGGGGCTGACACCCGGTTTCAGAGCCTGCGCCGCTCCTGCAGGGGGCGGCGCAGGCTTTCCAGCGTTAGACCTTCAGCACCAACTTGCCAAAGTTCTCCCCACTGAACAGCTTCAGCAGTGTCTCGGGGAACGTCTCCAGCCCCTCCACCACATCCTCCTTGCTCTTCACCTGCCCGCTGGCCAGCCACCCGGCAATTTCCAGCGCGGCCTTGCCGTAATCCTTGCTGTAATCCATCACAACAAAGCCTTCCATGCGCGCACGGTTCACCAGCAGCGACAGGTAGTTGGCCGGGCCTTTGACGGCCTCTTTGTTGTTGTACTGGCTGATGGCGCCGCAAATCACGATACGGGCCTTGTAGTTGATGCGGGTCAGCACGGCATCGAGGATGTCGCCGCCCACGTTGTCGAAGTACACGTCCACACCTTTGGGGCATTCACGTTTCAGGCCGGCCAGCACGTCTTCGGCTTTGTAGTCGATCACCCCGTCGAAGCCCAGTTCGTCCTTCAGGTACTGGCATTTCTGGGCGCCGCCGGCAATACCGACCACACGGCAGCCTTTGACCTTGGCGATCTGCCCGACAATGCTGCCCACCGCACCGGCCGCGCCGGAAATGACCACGGTGTCGCCGGCCTTGGGCTGGCCTACGTCCAGCAGGGCGAAATAGGCGGTCATGCCGGTCATGCCCAGTGCCGACAGGTAGCGGGGCAGGGGCGCCAGGTTGGGGTCGATCTTGTGCAGGCCCTGGGGTTCGCCGGTGAAGTAGTCCTGCACGCCAAGGGCGCCGCTTACATGGTCGCCCGGCTTGAAGGCGGGGTGGTTGGAGGCGACCACCTCACCCACGCCCAGGGCACGCATCACCTGGCCCAGGGCCACCGGCGGGATGTAAGACTTGCCTTCGTTCATCCAGCCGCGCATGGCCGGGTCCAGGGAGAGGTACAGGTTGCGCACCAGCACCTGGCCTTCGCCGGGTTGTTCGGTGGGTACGCTCTCGAAGTTGAAGTCATCACGGCGCACAGCGCCGACCGGGCGTTTGGCGAGCAGGAAACGGCGGTTGGTCTGGGTCATGGCGGGTCCTTGTGGGCTGTGGAGGGAGTCAGGCGTTCAATCTACCTTGTTGATGTAGGTAGGTCCGTAACATCACTGACAAGCATGGTAGCCCAACCGTTGGTGTGATGATGCTGCCCGGCCCTGACGTGGCTGACTATGCTCTGCACCCCAGCCAACCCTCACAGGAGCACGCGATGAGCATGACCTTTTCTGGCCAGGTGGCCCTGGTTACCGGCGCCGCCGCCGGTATCGGCCGGGCAACTGCCCTGGCTTTCGCCCGTGAGGGCCTGAAAGTGGTGGTAGCCGACCTCGACCCGGTTGGCGGCGAAGCCACCGTGGCGCTGATCCACGCGGCGGGCGGCGACGGGCTGTTCATTGCCTGCGACGTTACCCGCGACGCCGAGGTGCGTCAGTTGCATGAGCGGCTGATAGCCGCTTACGGCCGGCTGGACTACGCCTACAACAATGCCGGCATCGAGATAGAGCAAAACCGCCTGGCCGAGGGTAGCGAGGCCGAGTTCGATGCCATCATGGGCGTGAATGTGAAGGGCGTGTGGTTGTGCATGAAATACCAGCTGCCCTTGTTGCTGGCCCAGGGCGGTGGGGTAATCGTCAATACCGCTTCGGTGGCGGGATTGGGGGCGGCGCCGAAGATGAGCATTTACAGTGCCAGCAAGCATGCGGTGATTGGCCTGACCAAGTCGGCGGCCATCGAGTACGCGAAGAAGGGCATCCGCGTGAACGCCGTTTGCCCGGCAGTGATCGACACCGACATGTTCCGCCGTGCCTACGAGGCTGACCCGCGCAAGGCCGAGTTCGCCGCCGCCATGCACCCGGTGGGGCGGATCGGCAAGGTCGAGGAAATTGCCAGCGCCGTGTTGTACCTGTGCAGCGACGGCGCGGCGTTTACCACCGGACATTGCCTGACAGTGGATGGTGGGGCGACGGCGATCTGAGCCGATACTGTGCCTGGCAGCGCCGTTGATTACCATGGCGAGGCCAGCAACCTGGCTGCGTATCAATGTCGCTTACGGGCAGGATTCCCGCGTTCAGGCTTTCCTCTGGCATGCAGGGCGACCTCTGCCAAGCTGAAAACGACACGCTCATAGCTATTTGACACTATTCTGACGCCAGGCCCTTGTTCATCGGTTGGCAACGTTGCCACCCTTGGCCCTCGGGATAACCTTACACGCAGAAGGGGAGTCGGCGATGGGCGCGAGCAAGCACGGTGTGCTGGCCAACCTGGGCATGGCCCGCAAACTCGGCTTGGGCTTTGCCCTGGTGCTGGTACTTACCCTGGCAGTGGCGGCCATCGGCATTGCTGCCTTGCACAGCGTTGGCCAGCGCTTCGACAGTTTGCGCCAGTTGGCGCAGTTCAATACCGACCTGCTGCGCTTGCGCCAGCACGAGCAGGCGTTTGCCTTGCGCTCCGACATCCAGCAGGCCGAGGCTTTGCGCAACGGCCTCCAGGGCCTTGCCGAGCGCGCCCGTGGCTTGCCGTCGCTGGCGGCGGCGCAAAGCGACCTGACAGCCTACGGCCAGGCTTTCGAGGCCTTTGTGGAGGCCGTGCAGGCCAAGGAGCTGGCACTGGACATGGCCAGCTGGTCGGTGTCCAGCGTGGCCAATAACCTCGATGTGCTGCAGGCCGGCCTGGCCGATGACGGTGTCTACACCCTCAAACAGTCCCAGGGCCAGCAGGGCGGCGAGTTTCTGGAGCAGGCTGCGCAGGTGGCGCAGGTGTCACGGCTGATGTTGCAGGCCATGGACGAAGCGCGGGTACGCCTGGAAAAAAGCCGTAAGGGTGAAGATGGCGTAAGCCAGGAACGTATTGCCCAGACGGTGGAAGCCGCCAGCCTGGTAGGCCAGTTGCAGGGTACGGTCAGTGATGCCGGCTACCAGAGTGTATTGGGCGAGGTGGCAGGGCACATTGGCAGCTTCTCGGAAAAACTCAACGAATACACCGACCAGCTGGCCCGTGAGCAGGGGCTCAAAGCCCAGTTGCAAGCCAGCGCCGAGCAAGTCACCGGCCGGGTCGACCAGGCTTATCTGGGCCAGGAGCAGGTGCTGCAGGGTGAGCTGCAGCGCAATGCCATAGCTATTGGCCTGGCCACGGCGTTGGCGCTGGTTGTCGGCTTGCTGGCAGCCTGGCTGATTACCCGTGCGGTCGTCGGCCCGCTCAAGCATGTGATCGCCCGCGCCCAGCGCATTGCCGCTGGCGAGTTGTCGTTCGACGTTCAGGTGCCACGTCGTGACGAAGTGGGGCAACTGATGCAGGCCATGCAGCAGATGGCGGCGGGCCTGTCGGGTATTGTCAGTGGCTTGCAGCAAGGTATCGAACAACTGGCGGGCAATGCCCAGGCGTTGTCGGCAGTGACCGAACAGACCAACCGCGAGGTGGGCACCCAGAAAGAGGAAACCGAACAGGTGGCCACCGCCATGCAGCAGATGACCGCCACCGTGCACGATGTGGCGCGCAATGCCGAGGAAGCGGCACAGGCGGCACAGGCTGCGGACGACAAGGTCGAGTCGGGGCAACAAGTGGTGCGCCAGAGCATGCAGCGCATCGAGCAGCTGGCGTCTGCGGCAGAAACGGCCAGTGCCGGTATCGACAGCCTCAGTGCCGAAATCCACACCATTGGCGATGTGCTGGAAGTGATCAAGAGTGTGGCCGAGCAGACCAACCTGCTGGCGCTCAATGCTGCCATCGAGGCCGCCCGTGCGGGTGAGCAGGGGCGTGGTTTTGCCGTGGTGGCCGATGAAGTGCGCGCGTTGGCGCGGCGTACCCGGCAGTCTACCGAGCAGATCGAGACACTGGTCGCCAGCCTGCGTGGCAACGCCCAGCAGTCGGTGGCGCAGATTCGCGGCAGTACCGAACTGGTGCGCCTGGCGGTGGCAGATGCGCTACAGACCGAGAGCGCGCTGGGCAGCATTGCGTCGGCGGTTTCGTTGATTCAGCAGATGAACCAGCAGATCGCCGCAGCGGCCGAGCAGCAGAGTTCGGTGGCGGAAGAAATCAGCCGTAGCGTGACGCAGATTCGCGGTAGCGCGGACCAGGCGGCGTTGGCGATGCAGGACAATGCCAGGTCCAGTGTGGAGCTGGCGCAGTTGGGTAAGGATTTGAAAGGGATGGTGGGGCATTTCAGGTTGTAGTGTTGGTCTTGGGATTTTTGTTGGTTCTGAAATCGAGCGCCGCCCACGCGGCGCTCGATCTCAACCCTAGCGCCAATCTACCGTCATACCCGACGCGGGTTGAGGATCATCAAGGTCACCACCCCCGCTACAATCCCCCAGAACGCCGAGCCAATCGAAAACAGTGTCAGCCCCGAAGCCGTGACCATAAAGGTGATCAACGCCGCCTCCCGCTCACGCGCCTCGCTCATGGCCACGGTCAGCCCGTTCATGATCGAACCAAACAGCGCCAAGGCGGCGATCGACAGCACCAGTTCCTTCGGCAGTGCCGCAAATAACGCCGCCAGGGTTGCGCCGAACACCCCGGCAATACCGTAGAAAATCCCGCACCACACTGCTGCTGTGTAGCGCTTGGCCGGGTCTTCATGGGCATGCGGCCCCGTGCAGATCGCCGCGCTGATCGCCGCCAGGTTGACCCCATGCGAACCGAAGGGTGCCAGTAGCAGCGAGGCAAAGCCGGTGGCCGAGATCAGTGGTGAGGCCGGCACTTGGTAGCCGTCGGCGCGCAGCACAGCCACGCCGGGCATGTTTTGCGAGGTCATCGCTACCACGAACAGCGGAATGCCAATGCTGATGGTGGCTGCCAGCGAGAAGCTCGGCGTGGTCCATACCGGTTTGGCCACTTCCAGCTGGAAGCCGCTGAAGTCGAGCAGGCCCAGGGCCCCGGATAACGCAGTGCCCACCAGCAGCGCGGCCAGCACGCAGTAGCGCGGCGACAGGCGCTTGACCAGCAGGTAGCTGAAGAACATGCCCAGCACCAGCAACGTGCGGTGCTGCGCGGCAACGAAAATTTCGCTGCCGATCTTGAACAGAATACCCGCCAGCAGCGCCGAGGCCAGCGAAGCCGGGATGCGTTTGACCAGGCGCTCGAAGCTGCCGGTCAGGCCGCAGATGAGCACCAGCACGGCGCAGGTGATGTAGGCGCCAATGGCCTCGCCATAGCTCACGCCGCCCAGGCTGGTAATCAGCAAGGCGGCACCGGGGGTGGACCAGGCGACGGTGATCGGTGTGCGGTAACGCAGTGACAGGCCGATGCTGCACACCGCCATGCCGATTGAAAGCGCCCAGATCCAGGACGAAATCTGTGCAGTGGTAAGCCCGGCTGCCTGGCCAGCCTGGAACATCAGCACCAGCGAACTGGTATAGCCGGTGAGCATGGCGATAAAGCCGGCGACGACCGCCGACGGGGAGCTGTCTGCCAGGGGCCGCAGGCGTGCGGAGGTGGCATCGGTCATGAACAAAGTCCTTGTAAAGGTGTAAGCAGTTTTTTCAGACTACAGCGCGCAAGGTTGATCCTTGCCATACAGCGGCCATTGCTTTTAGCCGTACAGTCGCCAACTATTGGGCACAAATGCGAAACTGCTTGGAAGGGGAGGGGCAATGTACAAGGTCTATGGCGACTACCAGTCGGGCAACTGCTACAAGGTCAAGCTGATGTTGAGCCTGCTGGGCCGGCCGTATGAATGGCACCCGGTGGATATCCTCAAGGGCGAGACCGAAACGCCCGAGTTTCTGGCGATGAACCCTAATGGCAAGGTGCCAGTGCTGGAGCTGGAAGATGGCAGTTACTTGTGGGAGTCCAATGCCATTCTCAACTTCCTGGCCGATGGCAGCGAGTTCCTGCCCAGCGAGCCGCGTCTACGTACCCAGGTGCTGCAGTGGCAGTTCTTCGAGCAGTACAGCCATGAGCCGTACATTGCCGTGGCCCGGTTTATCCAGTTCTACCTGGGGCTGCCGGATGAGCGCCTGGAGGAGTACCGCAAGCTGCACAAGGGCGGTTACAAGGCGCTGAAGGTGATGGAGCGGCAGTTGCAGATGACGCCGTATCTTGTGGGTGAGCAGTATTCGATTGCCGATGTGGCGCTGTATGCCTATACCCATGTGGCGCATCAGGGCGGGTTCGATCTGGCCGATTACCCGGCAGTAAGGGCCTGGCTGGAACGCGTCAGCAGCCACCCGCGGCATGTGCCGATGGTGGGCTAAAAGCTGACACGCTCCCACAGAGCCTTGCAGCGCTTTTAGGCCGACGCAAAGCGCTCATCCAGATAAGCAATGATGGCCTTGGATTCATACATCCAGGTTACCTTGTCGCCTTCTTCGATGCGCAGGCACGGCACTTTCACCCGGCCGCCACCCTCTTGCAGGGCCTGACGGTGCACCGGGTCGTTCTTGGCATCGCGCAGTGCCACCGGCACGTTCAGCCGGTGCAGGGTGCGGCGGGTCTTGACGCAGAACGGGCAGGCGTGGAACTGGTACAGCGCCAGGCCCTTGGCCGCTTGCTCGACGCGGGCCTGGGCGGCGGCGTCGCGTTTGCGCTTGGCCGGGCGGCTGATCCAGTCGCCGAACACGATGAGCTGGCCGAGGCCAACCCGCAGGGCTTTGACGATCATGGGCAACTCCTGAAATGAAAAAGCCGACCCGGCAGGGTCGGCTTGGGGTCAGCAGCCAATCACTTGATCAGGCTGAGGAACTCGCTGCGGGTGGCGGCGTTCTCGCGGAACTCACCCAGCATCACCGAAGTGATCATGGTCGAGTTCTGCTTCTCGACACCGCGCATCATCATGCACATGTGCTTGGCTTCGACCACCACGGCCACACCGGCGGCACCGGTTACCTGCTGCACGGCCTCGGCGATCTGGCGGCTGAGGTTTTCCTGGATCTGCAGGCGGCGGGCGTACATGTCGACGATACGCGCAACCTTGGACAGGCCCAGTACCTTGCCCTTGGGCAGGTAGGCAACGTGTGCCTTGCCGATGAACGGCAGCATGTGGTGTTCGCACATCGAATACAGCTCGATGTCCCGGACCAGCACCATTTCGCTGTTGTCAGAGCTGAACAAAGCGTTGTTGGTGACTTCTTCCAGTGTTTGCTCATAACCGCGGCAAAGGTACTTCATCGCCTTTGCAGCCCGCTTGGGCGTGTCGAGCAGGCCCTCACGGGAGACGTCCTCGCCAATCTGGCTGAGGATCTCGGTGTAGTTCTGTTCCAGGGACATGGATCTACCTGTGGGAAAAAATCGCAAAAACGAAGGGTACGGCGGTGAGGGCGGCGCTGCAAGCGCGGCGTTACTCGTCGCGGCCTTCGAGCATGGTTCGCTTGAGCATCACATACACCGCGCCGGTACCGCCGTGGCGGGCGCTGCACGAGGCAAAACCGAGCACCTGCGGGTGCTGGCGCAGCCAGGTGTTGACGTGGCTCTTGATCATCGGACGCTTGCCGTCCAGGCGGGCAGCCTTGCCGTGGGTCACCCGCACGCAGCGCACTTCCAGCTTGGTGGCTTCGGCGATGAAGTCCCACAGGGTTTCGCGGGCCTTTTCCACGGTCATGCCGTGCAGGTCGAGGCTGCCTTCGAACGGAATTTGCCCCAGTTTCAGCTTGCGCAACTGGCCTTCCTGCACGCCGTCGCGGCGCCACATCAGCTCGTCTTCAGCGCCAACGTCGATAACGAACTGATCGGACATGCCGTCGATCACCAGGGCCTTGTCACTGCGCACTGTCGCTGCCTGGCGAAGGCCAGCCAGCTGCTGGCGGTCGGCCTTGGGCTTGCCGACTTCGGCACGGTCGTGGCGGATTTGCTTTACGCCGCGCACTTCGGCCTTGAACAGGGAAAAATCGTCGTCTTGCATGATGCCTCCACGTTGGCGGCGTAGTTTACGCGACTGTGGGGCGCAGGTGATACCAAGCCATCAATCATGCTTCTTCATCAGGTGTGGCGACAGGTTCAACTCCCGCCCGCGACGCAAGCGAATACGGCTACGCCGCCAAAACCGCACACCCAGCCACAGCAGCAGCAAGCCAGCCCCGGTGAGGATGCTGGACAGCGGCTTGTTGGCATTGAGTTCTTGCAGGGCAGGGTAATTGCCCAGCAGGCCGGCAACACCGGCCATGGCCAGCAGTACGCCCAAGGTCGCCAGCAGGGCCGACAGGCCGGCCGCCAGGCGGGCGCCCCAGTTACGCGGTTGGCGCGGGCGCAGGCGCTTGGCGTCGAAACTGCCTTTAAGCTTCATTCCGCTCTCCTCTGTGGATATCCGGAATTCGACCTGCTGCCGCCCATCGGGTTCCGCCCGGCTGCCGGGCGGTCGTGCCCAGCCCCTTAGATCAGGCTGGCGGTGGGGGCCACGCAAGCGAAGTTGTCGGCCATTACGGCCATTTCGCACTGGTGGATCTGTGCGGCCGGGATTACCCCGTCCTTGAAGGCGAGGTCGCGGGTTGCCGAGGCGTCTTCCACCAGGGTGCACCGGTAACCATAGTCCTTGGCGCGGCGCACGGTGGTGCTGACGCTGGAGTGGCTCATGAAACCGCAGACGATCAGGTCCAGGTGGCCGAGCTCCTGCAGGGTTTCGTGCAGTTTGGTGTTCTTGAACGCGTTAGGCATGCGCTTTTCGATGACGATTTCGCCTTCCTGGGGCTCAAGCCCCGGAATGAACTGGCCGGCCGGGCCCTGTGGGTCGAAGCGGCCACCGACAGTGCCCAGGTGGCGTACATGGATGATCGGACGGCCGCTTTTGCGCGCGGCGTCGAGCAACCTGGCGATGTTGGCCACGGCCTCGTCCATGCCCGACAGCTGCAGGGGACCACTGAGGTACTCCTTTTGCGCATCGATGATGATCAGGCTGGCGTGGCTCAGCTTGGCCGGCGGGTAGTCGCGGCCAGTGAGGCGGAACATCGTGGTTGGAACGGACATCAAGGGCTCCTTGGATAGGGCTTTTGTATACCTATTGTCCCCTGCCTTGGCGCCAATGGGAATGGTTGACAACGCAAGCGGCATGGTTACTGGCCTGTGGCTAGCCTTTGGGTAAGGCAAAGGAACAAATGTGCGGGTGGGGCTGTTAGACTTTTGTCCGGTCTGAAATAGGAGTACCCCGTGATCACATCCCGTCTGCGCACGCTGCGCGACTACATCCGCTGGGCGGTCAGCCGCTTCCACGAGCACGACCTGTTCTTCGGCCACGGTGCCGACAACGCCTGGGACGAGGCCCGCCTGCTGGTGCTGGGTGCGGTGCACCTGCCATGGGAGGTGGCCGACAGCTACCTGGACTGCATGCTCGAGGACGACGAGCGGGTACGCCTGCAGCACCTGCTCAAACGCCGCATTGAAGAGCGCGTGCCTGCCGCCTACCTGCTGGGCGAGGCCTGGTTCTGCGGCATGTCGTTCATCGTCGACGAACGGGTACTGGTACCGCGTTCACCCATTGGCGAACTGATCGAAAAACGCTTCGAACCGTGGCTGGCCAGCGAGCCTGCGCGCATTCTCGACCTGTGCACCGGCTCGGGCTGCATCGGCATCGTAGCTGCCGACGTGTTCCCCGAGGCCGAGGTGGTGCTGGCCGACCTGTCGTTCCAGGCGCTTGAGGTGGCCAACCAGAATATCGAACGCCATGGCCTCGACGGCCGCGTGTACACCGTGCAGGGTGATGGCTTTGGCGGCCTGCCGGGGCAGCGTTTCGACTTGATCCTGTCCAACCCGCCGTATGTCGATGCCGAAGACTTCGACGACATGCCGGCCGAGTACCACCACGAGCCCGAGCTGGGCCTGGCCTGCGGCAACGACGGCCTGGACCTGGTGCGGCGCATGCTGGCCGAAGCGGCAGACCATCTGACTGACAAGGGTTTGCTGATTGTCGAGGTGGGCAACAGCCAGGTGCATGTCGAGGCGCTGTACCCTGAGGTGGACTTTGCCTGGCTGGAGTTCGAGCGCGGCGGGCATGGGGTGTTCATGCTGACCGCTGAGCAGTGCCGCCAGCATCAGGAGCTGTTCAAAGCCCGGGTCTGAACCATTTGGGGCCGCAAAGCGGCCCCAATCTCCATCGGCTCACGCGGTCTCAGCGGGTGGCGATCCAGATCAACAATCCCGCCTGAAACACCGCAAACGCCACCAGACAGGTAATGGTAAAGCGCAACCCGCCGTCTTCGCGCTGGTATTTGGCCACCCGCTCATCACGCTCGCGCAGTTGCCCTTCCTTTTCCTGCAACTGCTGGTCGGCCTGCTGCAGCAGGTTGGCGGCATCCAGAATCTCCACCCGCTGCAGTCGCTCGCTGCTCCAGGCGGCTTTGAGCTGGCCCACGGTCATGTCCACGGTACGGCCCTTCAAATGCTGGCTGTCCTCGTACTCCACCTCGATACCCACCCCGCGCAAGCAGTGGTCACGGCGCAGGCGCGAGTCCTCGTTCAACGCATCCTTGCTCGGCAGCGCCATGCCCTCCACCCGATAGTGCGACCACTTGCGCTGCAGCCACTGCACGGCCTGGGCCAGCATGAAGCGGCCGATACCACGGTTCACCGGTTCAAGTTGCAGGCCATGTTCATTGCCGATACGTACCAGGCGCTCGGCATGGTCGACGCGGATGTCCAGGCGGTTCTGCTCTTTGTGCACTTTCTGCCCGGGCAGCTGGATTTCCATGCGCAACAGGCTGTGTGCCTTGTCGTGGCGTTCGGCATAGCCGAACTGCACAAAGCGCAGCGGCCGCGCGCCGGTGCTGCGGTCTGTGGGCAGGGCTGCCAGGCGCAGTAGCTGGAAATGTTCGGCGGCAAGGTCGGCCCAAGGCAGGGCGGCGCTTGGCTGGGGCTCTTCGGCCGGCTCTTCGGCGGCGGGGGCGATTGTCATCAGGGCAAGTCCTCGGCTATGCCTGCTGTATCGGCAGGCTTGCCAAGGACCTGAGCCCGATTACGTTACGCGGAAGGCAAATGCTGGATGAACGTCACAATTCGCTCACCCAGCTCGTGTGCCAGCGGTAGTTCTGGGTTGAGGTAGCTATCGCGCTGCTGGCTCATGCTTTTGGGGCTGATGCGCAGCATGTGATTCATGCCGTCGATCAGCACCAGCTGCGCATCCGGCTTGGCTGCCTTCAGCCGTTCGGCATCGGCCACATCCACCTGCACATCGTTGCGCCCTTGCACGATCAAGGCGGGCATGGGCAGGCGGGCAAAGGCGGCTGCCGGGTTTTGCTGAAACAGCGAAATCAGGTACGGCTGCACGCTGGGGCGGAACACCTGGCGCAGCGGCGCGGGCACTTCCAGGCTGGTCTGCCCGGCTTGCAGGCGATCGAGTAGGGCGCTGCCCCCGGCCAGTTGCGCTGGTGGCAGGCGACGGGCCAGCTGTTCGCGCAGGACTTCGGCCAGCGGTCGCCCACTGCCGGCCAGGGTGATCACCGCACTGGCACCTGCCTGCTCGGCGGCCAGGCTGGCGATCAGCGCGCCTTCGCTGTGGCCTACGAGGATCAGCTGGCCGAAGCGGGGGTCGGCTTTCAGCTTGTGGCTCCAGGCGACCACATCCGCTACATAGCGCTCCACGCTGAGGTCGCGCTCGTCAGGCGTGGCCGGCTGGCTGGCGGCCACCCCGCGTTTGTCGTAGCGCACGCTGGCGATGTGCTCGTTGGCCAGCAGCAGGGCCAGGCGCTTGAGGTTGTCGACCCGGCCCGACGCCGGGTTGTTGCCATCGCGGTCGGTGGGGCCGGAGCCGGCGATGATCAGCACCACCGGCGGCGGCGTGGCCTGTTGCGGCAACAGCAGGCTGCCGTGCAGCACGCCCTGGCCGGTGTCCAGGTCGATGGGGCGTTGCAGCACGGTGGGGGCGGCGGCCTGGGCCAGGCTGGTGCACAGCAGGAAGAGCAGGGCGACGAGGCGCGACATCATGCAGTACTACATGGGGAGATGCAGCTTTGACCTAATGTTCGTGGGAAGGTTCTCTGGCAGTGCAAGGCTGGCTCGGCCTCTTCGCGGCCCAGCCAGCGAAGAGGCCAGCACAGGCGAGCAAACCATCTGTATACTGCCGCTTTCGTTCACCTCAGGCAGAACTCGCGGAGCGTCCATGTCCGGCAATACCTACGGCAAGCTGTTCACTGTCACCACCGCTGGCGAAAGCCATGGCCCGGCGTTGGTCGCCATTGTCGATGGATGCCCGCCGGGCCTGGAGATTTCCCTGGCCGACCTGCAGCACGACCTCGACCGGCGCAAGCCCGGCACCAGCCGGCACACCACGCAGCGTCAGGAAGCCGACGAGGTGGAAATCCTCTCTGGCGTGTTCGAAGGCCGTACCACGGGCTGTTCGATCGGCCTGCTGATTCGCAACACTGACCAGAAGTCCAAGGACTACTCGGCCATCAAGGACCTGTTCCGCCCGGCCCACGCCGACTACACCTACCATCACAAGTACGGCATCCGCGACTACCGTGGTGGTGGCCGCAGCTCGGCCCGCGAAACCGCCATGCGCGTGGCTGCCGGTGCCATTGCCAAGAAATACCTGGCCACCCAGGGCATTACCGTGCGTGGCTACATGAGCCAGCTGGGCCCGATCGAAATCCCGTTCAAGACCTGGGAATCGGTGGAGCAGAACGCTTTCTTCAGCCCCGACCCGGACAATGTACCGGAGCTCGAGGCCTACATGGACCAGCTGCGCCGGGACCAGGATTCGGTGGGTGCCAAGATCACCGTGGTGGCCGAAGGCGTGATGCCGGGTCTGGGCGAACCGATCTTCGACCGTCTGGACGCAGAACTGGCCCACGCGCTGATGAGCATCAACGCGGTCAAGGGCGTGGAAATTGGTGCCGGCTTTGCCAGCGTTGCCCAGCGTGGTACCGAACACCGTGACGAGTTGACCCCGGAAGGCTTCCTCAGCAACAACGCCGGCGGCATCCTGGGTGGCATTTCCTCGGGCCAGCCGATCGTTGCTCACCTGGCGCTGAAACCGACCTCCAGCATCACCACCCCGGGCCGTTCGATCGACATCGACGGCAACCCGGTGGACGTCATCACCAAAGGCCGCCACGACCCGTGCGTGGGCATCCGCGCTACGCCGATCGCCGAGGCGATGATGGCCATCGCGCTGATGGACCACCTGCTGCGTCACCGTGCGCAGAATGCTGATGTAAAAGTGAATACCCCGGTGCTGGGCCAGCTCTGATTCACTTGCACCTGCCTCTTCGCGGGCACCCCCGCGAAGAGGCAGGTACATGTAACAACATGATTGGCTGAACCCATGCCCCCGATCCCCTACTGGCGCCTGTCCAGCTTCTATCTCTTCTACTTCGCTCTGCTAGGCTCCACCGCCCCCTTCCTGGCGCTGTACTTCGACCACCTGGGCTTCTCCCCGGCACGCATCGGCGAGCTGGTGGCCATCCCCATGCTGATGCGCTGCGTTGCCCCCAACCTGTGGGGCTGGCTGGGCGACCGCACCGGGCAGCGCCTGCTCATCGTGCGCCTGGGGGCGTTGTGCACCCTGGCCACCTTCGCCCTGATCTTCTTCGGCAAAAGTTACGCGTGGCTGGCGCTGGTAATGGCCTTGCACGCGTTCTTCTGGCACGCGGTACTGCCCCAGTTCGAGGTCATTACCCTGGCCCACCTGCACGGGCAAACGTCCCGCTACAGCCAGGTGCGCCTGTGGGGCTCGATCGGCTTCATCCTGACCGTGGTCGGCCTGGGCCGCCTGTTCGAATGGCTGAGCCTGGACATCTACCCGGTGGCGTTGGTCACCATCATGGCCGGCATTGTCGCCGCGAGCCTGTGGGTACCCAATGCCCAGCCGGTGGAGCAAGGTGAGCGCAGCAGCGCCGGTGGCTTTTTGCAGCAGCTGCGTGCCCCCGGGGTGGTCGCGTTCTACGCTTGCGTGGCGCTGATGCAGCTCAGCCATGGGCCTTACTACACGTTTCTGACCCTTCACCTGGAGCACCTGGGCTACAGCCGTGGTGCCATCGGCTTGCTGTGGGCGCTGGGGGTGGTGGCCGAAGTGCTGATGTTCATGGTCATGAGCCGCCTGTTCGCCCGCTTCAGCGTGCAGCGGGTGTTGCTGGCCAGTTTCCTGCTGGCGGCCGTACGCTGGCTGTTGCTGGGCAACCTGGCAGGTGAGCCTGCCGTATTGATCTTTGCCCAGTTGCTGCATGCGGCCACTTTTGGCTGCTTCCATGCCGCCAGCATCGCCTTCGTGCAGGCCAGCTTCGGCGCCCGCCAACAAGGCCAGGGCCAGGCGCTGTATGCGGCACTGTCGGGTACCGGGGGCGCATTGGGGGCGTTGTATTCGGGCTACAGCTGGAAACTGCTGGGCCCCACCTTCACCTTTGGTATGGCCAGTGCCGCAGCCTTGGCCGCAGCCGTTATCATTGCCCTTTGTTCGCAACCGACCAGGACCCGCCCCTGATGAGCATTCTCAGTGTTTTCCACCCCGCCAGCCCGGAACTGCCGAACAAGGTGCTGACGCACCACGACGATATCGTCGCCACCCTGGCCGAGCAGGGCGTGCGTTTTGTGCACGCCGGGCATGGCTTGCGGGTGCGCCCTGGTACGGCTGAAGGCGAGGTGCTGGAGGCATGCCGTGAGCATCTGGATCAGTTGATGACGGCGCATGGCAGCAAGGCATTCGTGCTGTTGAACCGCGACGGTGAAGACCCGGCGCAGGTCGATGTGCGCGATGAACATGTGCATGACGCCGAAGAGGTATTTGCCGTAGTCAGCGGCCGTGCGCAGGTT
Organism: Pseudomonas sp. OG7; assembly: GCF_014192825.1. Taxonomy (NCBI): domain Bacteria; kingdom Pseudomonadati; phylum Pseudomonadota; class Gammaproteobacteria; order Pseudomonadales; family Pseudomonadaceae; genus Pseudomonas; species Pseudomonas sp. OG7. Next base: position 244,051 of record NZ_JACHYK010000004.1, read on the forward strand.
GGCCTGCGTTTGGGCGACCAGGTGTATTCGGTGCTGTGCGAGAAGGGTGACCAGTTGGTGGTGCCGGCGGGGACGCGGCGCTGGGTGGAGCTGGGGGGGACGCCGTTTTGCCTGGCGCTGCGGTTGTATGGCAGCGAGCGGGGTGCGCAGGCGCGGTTTACCGGGGATGTGACTGCGCGGGCGTTTCTGGGGATTGACGAGTTGTAGTTGCTTTGCCGGTCTCTTCGCGGGCTTGCCCGCGAAGAGACTGGCAAAGCAACACAAACCTCAGCGGTAGGTCGGCAGGGCAAACCGCTGCTGGCTCTGCAACATCGAAATCACCGGCAATTCGCTAGCCTGTTCAGCCAGGTCACGGCGAATGGCACTGATCGCCCATGACAGCTGCTCGGCACTGTGCAGTTGCGCATAGGTCAGCACTCGGCGGGTAACCTTGCCATCGGCTGCGCGCAGGGTCAGCAGCACGCCGCCATCGGGACGGGCCTGGGTATTGACCTGATAAGCAGAAAATACCGAGACGAACTTTTGCTGGATGAGGTCCATATCAACTCCTGGCTGTGGTGTGGCAGACATGAGTAGATATTTGCAGCGACCGTGCCAGGTCTGAGTTTCATAAAAAATCCAGTAAAATCAGGGTTTTACGGAGACTCAACGAAGGTGTCGCCGTGCAGGTTGCATGGTCATGCATTTTGCACAGTGCATTTTGCACGAGTCAGGCATTGCCTATCGGCCCCATAGAAACTGAACCTTTGACCGCACTGGCGTGCCTGACAAACACTTGGGCAATCATTTATGCCAGGAGGTTCCGATGACCCGCCAGACCGCCCCCGCCACCATGACCGAAGACGAAGCCGCCGCATTCGCCGAGCAGGTATTCGAACGTGCCCGCCAAGGCGATGCCGAAATGATCGAGCGCCTGCTCGCCAGCGGCCTGCCGGCCAACCTGCGCAACCATAAGGGCGATACCCTGCTGATGCTGGCCAGCTACCACGGCCACCACGAAGCAGTGCGCGTGCTGCTGGCCCACGGTGCCGACCCGTTGATTGCCAACGACAACGGCCAGCTGCCTATCGCCGGGGCCGCCTTCAAGGGGGACCTGGCGATGATCCGGTTGTTGCTTGAGCACGGCGTCCCTGTGGACGCCGCTGCGCAGGACGGGCGCACGGCGTTGATGCTGGCGGCCATGTTCAATCGCAGCGAGATCCTCGACTACCTGCTGGCCCAAGGCGCCGACCCGGCGCGCCAGGATGCCCGTGGCGCCACTGCGCTGATGGCGGCGCAAACCATGGGGGCCGTAGACGCCGCCGCCCGCCTGCAAACGCTGGCCGGCTAACCACCTGGGGGCATTTGCGGCTATCCTTGGCGACTTTTCACCCGTCGCAGGCCCCCTTTCATGAAAACTCAGTTGCTCGAATTCATCAGTCTCATTGGCGCTGGCTGCATGCGCGAGGCCGACATCGAGCGCATCGCCGACGAGGCCGCCCAGGCCTATGCCGACCCGGCTGCTTTCCTGGTTGCCAACCCCGATATCAACTACGACGACACGTTCCCGATCCCGCTGGGTGAATGGGTTGTGCTGGGCAGCCTGCCGGACACCGTGGTATTCCAGGCCGACAGCTACCAGGACCTGTTCCAGCAGATCAGCGACTCGTTCGACAACAGTGTGCCGTTCACCCTCAAGCCCAAGCAGCTGGCCCGTACCGAGCCACTGACCGCGCTCAACCGCATTCAGGTGCAAATGGGGGCGTTGAACAAAGAGGCTGGGGGTTATGTGCTGCTGAACTTCAGCCAGTTGCTGGATGACGAGCTGCAGATGGTGATGGTGGGGCAGAACGACCTGGCGCGGGTGCTGGAGTTGGGGGCAGAGGTGGGTATCAAGGTCGAGCCGGCTTTGGAAGCCCTGAAGGTCGCCGTCCACATTTGAGTTCGCCTAAGGCCTCTTCGCAGGCGAGCCCGCGAAGAGGCCAGTACAGGCAACGTGAAACTTCAGCCCAACGCCGTATCCAGAAACATCATCACCGCAAACCCACCCATCAACCCCAGGGTCGCCGCCGTCTGGTGCCCGTTGCGGTGGGTTTCCGGGATCACTTCGTGGCTGACCACAAAGATCATCGCCCCCGCCGCCATCCCCATGCTGATTGGATAGGCGAGGGCAAAGCCTGTGGAAATAGCCCGATCACCGCCCCCAGTGGCTCCATCAGCCCCGAACCTACAGCCACCAGCGCCGCCTTCAGGCTCGACAACCCGGTGGCACGCAGGGCGAGGGCCACGGCCAGCCCCTCAGGGATGTCCTGAATGGCAATAGCGCTGGTCAGCGGCAAGCCGATGCTCATGTCGCCATTGGCGAAGCTCACACCAATGGCCATGCCTTCAGGCAGGTTGTGCAGGGTGATCGCCAGCACGAACAGCCACACCCGGCTGATGCGCTCGGCTTCGGGGCCGCAGGGGCCGGTGCTTTCATGCTCGTGCGGGGTGAAGCGGTCCAGGCCCAGCATCAACAGCACGCCCAACCCCATGCCCAGCACCACGGTAAAGGCCGCAGCCGGGCCGTTGCCGGTAATTTCACGCGCGGCATCCAGGCCCGGCAGAATCAGCGAAAACGAACTGGCCGCCAGCATCATGCCGGCGGCAAAGCCCAGCATTACGTCCTGGGTGCGGGCGCTGACATCGCGCAGCACCACCGCCAGCACAGCGCCCAGAGCGGTAGCCCCAAAGCCGGACAATCCGCCCAACACGGCCAGGTGCAGGTTGTCGGCGTGGTCGCCGTTTACCGCGTTCCACACGCTGGCGCCCAGCAGCACGACCACCGCCAGCAGGCTAAGACCGAGGCCGGCGCTGAGCCAGGGGGTGTTCACGGCCTGCTGGCGCCAGGCGTTCAGCAGTGAGGGTGGGGTGGCGCTTTGCGTGTGGGCGGAGGGCATACGAACCTCGAATCAATGAATACAGGCAGTCTACTCAGAGACCTGCGCCAGCCGCCAAGGATTCGCTTCTATCGGCGCGATAGCTGACTATGCTGTGCAGCAAAGCCTTTTGACAGGAGTTTTAGCATGGGGTCGACATTCAATAGCCTGGTAGGGCTGATCATTCTGGCGCTGGATATCTGGGCCATCCTCAATGTGATCAAGAGTGGCAGCGAGGTGGGCATCAAAGTGTTGTGGATCTTGCTGATCGCTTTGCTGCCGGTGGTGGGCCTGGTGATTTGGGCCATCGCGGGGCCGCGGGGGAATGTGCGCATCTGAAAGGCCGGCACAGACAAAACCCGCAACACCCCAGTGACAAAATTTTCACATTGGTTTAAACAGAATCCGCACCCGCACAATGCTGCGTTGGCCTAGCGCCAGCGCCTCTTCGCAAACCGCAATCCTAGGACCTTCCCATTCATGGCTAACACGGACGCCTTGAAGCAACAGGGCGCGCGAACGTCGTTTTCGCCGACCCTGAAATCCCACCTGGCCTACACGCTGCTCAGTGGCCTGGTGATCATGCTGATGCTCAGCCTGGTGCGCCTGGCGCTGCTGGTCTACAACAGTGACATGGTCGGCGATACGCCGTATTCCACGGTAGCCGAAGGCTTCCTCAACGGTTTGCGCTTCGACCTTCGGGTGGTGGTGTACCTCAGCATCCCGCTGCTGCTGGCGATACTCAGCCCCTGGGCCATGGCCCGGCGTGGCGTGTTCCGCTTCTGGCTGACCCTCACCTCCAGCGTGGTGATGTTCCTCGGCCTGATGGAGATGGACTTCTACCGCGAGTTCCACCAGCGCCTCAACGGCCTGGTGTTCCAGTACATCAAGGAAGACCCGAAAACCGTCATGAGCATGCTCTGGTACGGCTTCCCGGTGGTGCGCTACCTGCTGGCCTGGGCCTTCGGCACCTGGCTGTTGAGCCTGCTGTTCAAGGGTATTGACCGTGCCACCCGGGGTGAGGGCGTGCAGCGCGTTGCACCGTGGTACAACCGCCTGGCGGTGTTCATGGTGATTTTGCTGGTGGCCGTGGTCGCTGCCCGTGGCACCCTGCGCCAAGGGCCGCCGATGCGCTGGGGTGATGCCTTCACCACCGACTCCAACTTCGTCAACCAGCTGGGCCTGAACGGCACCCTGACCCTGATCGATGCCGCCAAGAGCCGCTTCGGCGAAGACCGCGCCAACATCTGGAAGCCGGTGCTGGAGCAGAGCGTGGCCACGCAAAGCGTGCGCGAACAGCTGCTGACCGCCAACGACACCCTGGTCGATGCCGACGAGGCTGCCATCCGTCGCGACTTCGTGCCGCCAGCTGACCGCACCTTGCCGATCAAGAACGTGGTGGTGATCCTGATGGAGAGCTTTGCCGGCCACTCGGTGGGCGCGCTGGGCAGCCCCAACAACATTACCCCGTACTTCGACAAGCTGGCCAAAGAAGGCCTGCTGTTCGACCGCTTCTTCTCCAACGGCACCCATACCCACCAGGGCATGTTCGCCACCATGGCTTGCTTCCCCAACCTGCCAGGCTTCGAGTACCTGATGCAAACCCCGGAAGGCGGCCACAAGCTGTCTGGCCTGCCGGCCCTGCTCAGCGCCCGCGACTACGACGATGTGTACGTCTACAACGGCGACTTTGCCTGGGACAACCAGTCCGGGTTCTTCGGAAACCAGGGCATGACCACCTTCATCGGCCGTAACGACTTCGTCAACCCGGTGTTCTCCGACCCGACCTGGGGTGTGTCCGACCAGGATATGTTCGACCGCGGCAACGAGGAACTGGCCAAGCACGACGGCAAGAAGCCGATCTACGCGCTGCTGCAGACGCTGTCCAACCACACGCCTTACGCGCTGCCGAAAGACCTGCCGGTCGAGAAGGTCACCGGCCAGGGCCGCCTGGATGAGCACCTGACCGCCATGCGCTATTCGGACTGGGCGCTTGGCCAGTTCTTCGAGAAGGCGCGTAAAGAGCCCTACTTCAAGGAAACCCTGTTCGTCATCGTCGGCGACCATGGCTTCGGCAACCACCAGCAGGTCACCGAGCTGGACCTGGGCCGTTTCAACGTACCGCTGCTGCTGATTGCCCCGGGCATTCAGGAGAAATTCGGTGCGGTGAATCACACCGTGGGTACCCAGGTCGATATCGTGCCGACCATCATGGGCCGCCTGGGTGGCCAGACCCGTCACCAGTGCTGGGGCCGCGACCTGCTCAACCTGCCTGAAGGCGACCAGGGTGTGGGCATGATCAAGCCGTCGGGCAGCGAGCAGATCGTTGGCCTGGTACAGGGCGACCGCATCCTGATCGAGTCCAAGGACATGAGCCCGCGCATGTACCGCTACCAGCTGGGCAGCGAGTTCAAGGCTGAGCTGATCGAAAGCCCGGACCAGCCAGAAATGCTCAAGAAGCTCGAAGCGTACATTCAGACCGCGACCAAGAGCTTGCTGGATAACACCGCTGGCGTGGTGCACGGCACACCGAAGTAACGCTGCTATATGGGCCGCATTGCGGCCCATTCGCGGCTAAAGCCGCGAAGAGACCAGCGCAGACTGAACATTCTCCCAGCCCCAAGGTCAGTTATTCAGGCATCACCCAACTGGTGTTCTTGAATTGAGAGGGCTCGTTCAATGAAAGCGTGGGAAGTCATCTTTGCCGATCAGAAAGGCGAACCGTCCACCATGACCCTGCGGGCCGAGCACTGTCCCAGCGAAGAGGACGCCGCGCGGGCCATCCGTTCGCACCTGTTCCCGGTGATGGACGAGCTGGACCTCAACGACTTCCAGGACCGCACCATTTCCCCCACCGCCCGCTGGCTGAAAGAACATAGCGGCGTGACTATCACCAGCATTCACGAAGCACCCTGATACACACGTTTGCGTGGCGCCTTTGCAGGCACTACGCTACTGGAAGGTGCCGCCTATTCTGCGGGTTGGCACCGCTTCAATTCGCGTCTTGCATCAGCTCGAACTGCCTGGCCAATGACTGCCGGCAGGTGCGTAGTGCACGGAAAGTCTATCCATAGCATTATTCAGGAGGACGATTCATGAGCAGCCAGAACGACGATATCAGCAGCAACGTCCTGCGCCAGATGAAAGCAGGCGGGTTCGACTTCACCCAGATCCACCCCATCGAGTTTTACGCCGTATTCCCCGACGAAGCAGGGGCCCGCCGTGCGGCCGGGCAGTTTCGTGGCGAATCGCTCAATGCCCAGGTGAAGGAGCTGGGCGACGGTGCCTGGCACCTGGAACTGAGCAAGGTCATGTATGCCACCTATGGCGGGATTGGCGACTTTGAAGAGGCCTTTGAACAGTTGGTGACACCTTATGGGGGAGAGGTGGAAGGGTGGGGCGTCAAGCATGAGCGGCCGATTGCCTAAGCGTGTTGTGTTGCCTTTTTCGCGGGTTCGCCCGCGAAAAAGCACACGCGGGCGTCAAGGTCTGCGCTTGGCCATATGCCCCAGATAGGCCAGCAACGCGTCCAGCTCCTGTTCACTCAACACACGCTCGTCAAACCCCGGCATCTTCGCTTGCGGCCATTGCCGCAGGCTTTGCGGGGCCCGAATCAGCTTGCGCAGGTATTCTGGCCGAAAATACTCGGTAGGGTTGTGCGGCACATTCAAATCCGGCCCCACCTGCGCATCCCCTGCACCGTTCAGTCGATGGCACGCCAGGCAATTCTGCTGGAACAATGCAAAACCCTGCAGCACCGGGCTGTCGGCGGGCAGCTTGGGGTCGGGCAGCAGCGCGGGAAAACGCTGCGCCACCGGCGCGAGCATGCGAATGGTGGAAATCTGGAACGGCCACTGCTCCGGGCGGATGCCACTGGCCTGCGGCGCGGTCCACACCAGGTAGAACGGCCCCGCACTCGGCTTGCCCTGGCCCAGTGCCGGCCACGGCTGGCCTGGGTCTTCCACCGCCAGCCAGGCCTGTGCCGGCCCCTGCTGCAACAGTGGCGCAGCGGGCATTTCAGCGGCAAAGCCATCCAGCGCCACGGCCTGCAGGTGATCACCGGCGCTCACGCCTTTTAGCAGCGTGGCCAACGGCACCGCCCGATAGTGCATGGGGCGCTTGTAGGAAACGTCTTGTTCGATGCTGATATCCCGAGCCTGCGGGTGGTCAAGCAGTTCGGTGCTGCTCCACTGGCGCGTATTGGCGCCCAGTTCAAGGTGCAGCTGCGCCGCCGACAGCGGCAGGCTCAGGAGCAACGCTAACAAGGCAAGGCAGTGGCGCATGGGCAATCTCCGACCATCAAGGCCAGCAGGTTACCTGTGTATTGCCCGGTGGCGCCATCGCCACTGTCAGCCGAACAAGCGTGTCAGGTTCGGCAAAATCAGCAGTAAAGTGGTGGCGAAGAGAATGAGCCCAGCTTGGCGAATTTTCGATTGTCTGAACATGGCGGACCGCCTTCTTTTTGTTATTCCTGAATACCCGTTGGCTTCCTTGTCGCACTTCGGGTCGATCGCAGCAACGACGCGTGGCGCCTGAACTGCCTGCCTCTTGAAAGTGGATATACAACCAACAGTAGGGTGTGTGGCATCCATGTTTGAGAACCCTTTCTTCTAACAGTGTTGGTCGATGATTTCTTTTTGCTATGAGGCCATGTGCCAGTCGGCTGGCATGCTCTGGCTAGACAGTGGCGCAAGTACCTGGCGGGCGCCGACGAAATGTGACCGTTCGTCAGTGCAACCTACTTGCTTGTACGTGTCTTTCGCGTCAGTCTCTACAGCAGATTCCCACCCATGTCGTTCAGGACTACCCCTATGTCGTTACGCGTCTGCATCCTTGAAACCGATGTCCTGCGACCGGAGTTGACCGCGCAGTACCAAGGCTACGGCAGGATGTTCGAGCAGCTCTTTTCGCGTCAGCCGATCGCCGCCGAATTCCGTGTGTACAACGTGATGAACGGCGATTACCCCGCCGACAGTGAAGTGTTCGATGCCTACCTGGTGACCGGTAGCAAGGCTGACTCGTTTGGTTCCGACCCGTGGATCCAGACCCTCAAGGCGTACCTGCTGAAATTGTACGAACGGGGCGAGAAGCTGTTGGGGGTGTGTTTTGGCCACCAGTTGCTGGCATTGACCCTGGGTGGCAAGGCCGAGCGGGCCGACAAGGGCTGGGGCGTGGGCATCCATCGCTACTCGCTGGCGGCCCATGCGCCGTGGATGGACCCGGAGGTGTCGGAGCTGACCTTGCTGATCAGCCACCAGGACCAGGTGACCGAATTGCCGGAAGGCGCCACGGTGATTGCTTCCAGCGACTTCTGCCCGAATGCGGCGTACCACATTCGTGACCAGGTGCTGTGCTTCCAGGGCCACCCGGAGTTCGTGCATGACTATTCCCGCGCATTGCTGGATGCGCGTCAGGAATTCCTGGGAGATGAGGTGTACCACAAGGCCGTGGCCAGCCTGGCCACCGAGCACCAGGGCGACCTGGTGGGGGAGTGGATGTTGCGCTTTATCCAGCAGCCGGTGAGCAAGCACGACGCGGCGTAAGAGGCTGGGGGCCTCAAGCCGGCCCCCACAATCTCAAAGCCAGCCCGACTTCTTGAAGCTGGCATACAACCCCGCACACCCCAGCCCGATTACACCCAGCACCCCGAAATACCCATAGTGCCAAGCCAGTTCCGGCATGTTCTGGAAGTTCATCCCGTAAACCCCGGCAATGGCCGTGGGGAACGCCAAAATCGCTGCCCAGGCCGCGAACTTGCGCTGAACGATGCTTTGCCGTGACGACTCCAGCAGCATGCCGATCTCGATGGTCTGGCTGGCGATGTCGCGGATGCCGGCCAGGTCTTCCATTTGCCGCGTCACATGAATCTGCACATCACGGAAGTAGGGCCGCATGTTCTTGTCGATGAACGGGAAGCTCAGGCGCTGCAGCTCTTCGCTCACTTCCACCATCGGCGCCACATAACGGCGCAGGCGCAGGATGTCGCGGCGCAGGCTGTGCAGGCGGCGGATGTCGTCCTCCTGCAGCGAGCCCCCCAGCACGCTTTGTTCCAGCTCTTCGATCTCGCCATGAATGGCTTCGCTGACCGGCTGGTAGTTTTCCGTCACGAAGTCGAGCAGGGCGTACAGTACGAAGTCTTCGCCATGCTCCAGCAGCAATGGCCGTGCCTCGCAGCGCTGGCGCACCATGGCGTAGGACTTGGAGTGCCCGTTGCGGCAGGTGATGATGTAGCCGTTGCCTGCGAAGATATGGGTTTCGATGAACTCCAGCTTGCCTTCGTGGCGCACCGGCGAATAGGTGACGATGAACAGCGCGTCACCGAAGGTTTCCAGCTTGGGCCGGCTGTGCTTTTCAAGGGCATCTTCAATGGCCAGTTCGTGCAGGTTGAACTGGCACTGCAGGTTGGCCAGCTCCTCGGCGTTGGGCTCTTCCAGGCCGATCCACACGAAGTGCCCCGGCTTGCGTGCCCACTCGCTGCCTTCGTCGATGCTGATGTTGGTGACCTTTCTGCCGGCGCTGTACACCGCCGATGCCACGACACGACCCATGGTTGCCCGCTTATTCCGGTTGAACACGGGTTACAGCTTGGGCCGTACCCGGCCCAAGAGCAACCCGCTTCAGGCCAGCTCGTGTTCCATGCCGTCGATGCACTGCTGCATCTGCCCCCGGCACTGCTCGATCAGCGCCGGAATGTCCCGTTGGGTCATGCCCGCCGTGACGATGGGTGGCAACGAGCGCACGATCACCGTGCGCTGGCGCCAGCTGTTCAGGCTCATGCGCCTGGCATAGCGGCTGACGCATACCGGCACGATCGGCACGCCGGCCTCGATGGCCATGTGAAACGCACCTTTCTTGAAGGCCATCAGCTGCTCGCCGGCGTTACGCGTGCCTTCAGGGAAAATCCAGATGGAGGTGTCGTCCTGCAGCACCCGCGTGGTCTTTTGCAGCGCCTTGCGCGCCTGGTAGGCGTTCTTGCGGTCGATCAGCACGTTGCCGCCCAGCCAGAACAGCTGGCCGAACAGCGGGATCCAGCCCAGGCTTTTCTTGCCGATGGCTACGGTGCGTTGGGGTACCACCTGGCCCAATACGAACAGGTCGAAGTTGGACTGGTGGTTGGCGACGATCACGCAACCGGGTGGGTGGTCCCACAGTGGCCCGACCTCGGCCTTGACCTTGATGCGCATCAGCCAGGTGGCTGGCCGGCTGTACAGGTGGGCAAACACCCGGCTGTTGTCGGGGTTGAAGGGGCGGCACAGGCCAATGATCAGGCCCACGGCGCCAACGGCAAGAAAATGCAGCGCCAGCAGGAACATGCGCAACGAATAAAGCATGGTACGACTCACACCAGACAGTCGCCGGACAGTGTACGGGTGTGCACTGATTGCGGCAAACCTTGGTGTGAGCCTGTCCGGTCAACCCATGTGGTGCTGGTCCAGCTCGATCGCCTTGTCCAGCGCCTCCAGCAGCCCTTTGCGCACCTTCAGCTTGGTGTTCTTGTGCGCCAGCATGTTCAGCTTCTTCAACTCCCGCGCCGCCGCCAGCGCTGCGTCCTGCAACTGTTCAGCCGGCACCACCTTGTCGAGGAAGCCGGCATCCACTGCCGCGACCGGGTCGAACACCTCAGCATTGATCACCGAACGATGGAAAGCCGAACGACGCAGGCGGTCGCGGGCCAATTCGATGCCGGCATGGTGCATGGTCATGCCGATCTGCACTTCGTTCAGGCACACCTTGTACGGCCCTTCGACGCCAATGCGGTAGTCGGCCGACAGCAGCAGGAAGGCGCCCTTGGCCACGGCATTGCCCGGGCAGGCGACCACTACCGGGAACGGGTGCGACAGCAGGCGGCGGGCGAGGGTGGAGCCCGCAGTGACCAGGCTGATGGCCTGTTTCGGGCCGCTGGTCATCACCTTGAGGTCGTAACCGCCCGACAGAATGCCTGGCTGCCCGGTAATGATCACCACGGCACGCTCTTCAGTAGCGCGGTCAAGCGCGGCATTGAAGGCGGTGATGACATCCGGCGAGATGGCGTTGACCTTGCCGTTGTTCAGGGTCAGGGTGGCGATGCCGTCTTCGGCGTGGTAGGTAATCAGCTCGCTCATGGCAGAGTCCTTTTGTTGGCGTGGCGACGACGTTACCCAGCGCCAGAGGCCAGGTAAAGCAGCAAGGCTGACTGGTCGGTCAGCGTTCACCGGGGCTCAAATGCAAATACATGAAAAAACTGAAAAAAATGCTTGCCAAAGGGAAGCTCTTTCACTAAATTAGCGCACCTCGACGGGCCGCACGGCTTGAAGAGAAACGGTGAAGTGTCCGAGTGGTCGAAGGAGCACGCCTGGAAAGTGTGTATACGAGAAATCGTATCAAGGGTTCAAATCCCTTCTTCACCGCCACATTCTGCGAAGAGCCCCCGAGCTGAAAAGTTCGGGGGCTTTTTGCATTCTGGGCCTTGTGCGACGAAAGGGCCGCAAAGCGGCCCTGGCAATCTAGAAGCTGACCGAGGCCGAAAGCCGAGCCGTACGCGGTGCCCCCTGGAACAGGTAGTTGTCCCCCAGGTAATCCCCCACATCGCGCCAGTAGCGTTTGTCGAATACGTTATCCACGGTCAGCCGCAGCACGGTGTCATACCCGGCAATACGCGTGCGGTAGCGGCTGCCAAGGTCGAATACGGTGTACCCGCCAACCTCCACATTCCCCGCCTGGCTCGCATACTTGCTGGCGCTGTAGCGCGCCCCGCCCAGCAGCGCCAGGCCTGGCACCGGCAACGTGTATTCCGCGTGCAGCGCTGCCCGGAACCTGGGCACATTGATTGCCTGATGGCCTTCATAAGCATCGGTACCGCTGTTCTGCACCCGCGCCCGAATGGCTGCGGCACTGGCCTGCACTTGCAGGTTGTGGGTCACCCAGCCGCTGGCGCCCAGTTCCAGGCCGGTGTTTTTCTGCTGGCCCTGCTGCACATAGGTGAAGTAGCCCGTGTCGTCGGGGCGTGCGTACTGGTAGGCCTGGCGGATCTGGAACAGCGCGGCGCTGAGGCTCAGGCCTTGCCAGTCATGTTTGAGGCCCAGTTCCAGTTGGTGGGAGGTCGTGGGGGCAAGGATTTCGAATTTGTTCAGCGCAAACCACGGCGCTGTGCCGCCGGCCGACAGGCCCTTGGCATAGCTGGCGTATACCGTGGTGTTCGGCTGCGGCTTATAGATAAGCGCAGCATTGGGCAGCAACTCATACTGGCGGGTATGGCGCCCGGCAACCCCGTTCTCGTCCCAGGTCTTTTCATCCAGGCGCACTTCGCGGGCGCCCAGTACAGTTTGCCATTGCTCGTTGAAGCTGATGCGATCGCTGACGAACAGGCCATACTGGCGGCTGTCCAGGCGGCGTTCGCTGGCGCCAATGGGTTTGTCGGAAGGCGGTTGGGCTGGGGAGCCTGTGTCGATATTTCCGGGGTGTTCCAGAAGCTCGTTGTAGTAGGTGCGTTGATCCAGCGTCCGACGTTGAGCGCTGGTCCCCACGGTCAACTCATGGCTGTTGCCGGCAACGTCAAACCGTCCGTTGACCATCGCCTGGGCTTCATCGACACGCCTGGTGTCGTCAGGGCTGCGGAAATCATAGATATCGTAGTCGCCTTCCGGGCTGAAATGAGACTGCCAGCCATCTTCGCTTCCCCAGGCAAACGAACTGTAGTCGTCGATCACCACCTTGCTGCGCGAGGCACTCAAGGTGCCGGTCCAGGCCTCGTTGAAGCGATACTCGAAGCGCCCGCCCAGGTTCAGCGAGTCGTTCTGCACCGGCTTGGCCCAGCTCTGGTACGCCAGACGGTCATCCGGGTCGATGCCGTGGGGCACTTCTGTGCCGCCCAGTAATTGGTAACCCGGCACCGAGCGTTGTTCGCGGTGCTGGTATTCGGCATCCAGCTGCAGGGTGGCATCCGGGTTGATCTGCCAGTCGAACGCCAGCGAGGCGAAGTCGCGCTTGCCGTCGGCGTGGTCGACGTAGGAGCGGATGTCTTCATGGGCCAGGTTGGCGCGCAGGCCAAACTGCTTTTCGCTGCCGAACCAGCCGCCCAGGTCGGTGGCCAGGTAGCGTTCGCCTTGCTCGTTGGTCGATACCGTGACGCTGCGCACGTCTTCGGCACGCTTGGTCACGTAGTTGATCAGGCCGCCCGGCTCAGAAACGCCGCTCTGCAGCCCTGACAGGCCCTTGAGCAATTCCACCTGCTGCTTGTTCTCCAGGGCCACGTTCTGCTCGCCGGCGATGGTCTGGCCATTGATGCGGTAGCTGCTGGCGGCATTCAGCTCGAAGCCGCGCACATTGAAGTTCTCGTAGTAGCCGATGGGGGCATAGCTTTCGCCAACCGAGGCGTCACTTTGCAGCACTTCGCTGAGCTTGCGCACCTGGCGGTCTTCCAGCAGTTGCTGGCTGAACACGCTGACCGAGGCGGGCGTATCGAGCAAGGGCGCGGGCTGAAAGCCACCCACCGCTGCCTGGCGTGCCTGGTAGCCATCGTTGGCATAGGTGTCGGACACCTGCAGCGGCGCCAGCACCACGCTGTCTTCGGCGAGCACATGGGGGCAATGCAGGGCCAGGCCCAGGCTGAGCAGGCTCAGGGGCAGGCGGGGGTGACGCGGTGGCATGCGGGGGCTCCGACCATGAAAAAGGCGGCATCTTAACAGCCGCCTTCTGCATAAAACGATCCGGGCCCCGCGATATTCAGTCCTGGTTGGCGGGCCGCTTGTGCTGCCGCCAACTGTCATCGATCTTTGACCAGGTTTTGCCGTCGGTTATCGCCATGAGCTTGCGTCCATCCTTGAAGGTGGCCAGGAAGGTGGCTTCTTCCTCCTTGCCACCTAGCCACAGCCCGGCCAGCAACCCTACCGGGCCCGCCACCAGCGCGCCGGCCACCCCCCAGCCCAGGGCGCTGCCCAGGCTGCGGCTTGATTCCAGGCTGGCCAGCCTGAGGTCGCTGATGCGCGCGAGTGAAATCCGCTCGCCCGGGGAGGGGCTGCGCGAGGTCTTGAGTGTGAGCGATCCGTTGCGATACTCGCCTTCACCTTGCAAGAAATCGCCGGATTGTACCGTGAGTCTTGTCATAAAGTCGTCCTGTCAGGGAAAGGGCAGTGACCAGCGACTACTGAGCGCTGCCCGGGCAGGCAAGTCAACGGCAATACGACGGAGGGTAGTGCGGTGCGATGTCGCCCTTGTGTCAATCAAGCGGCCTTTCGATTGGCCAGCCCCCACGCCAGCAACGCCAGCCCGCCTATCACCAGGCCTGCTACCACAATGCCCATCCAGCCCTGGTGCTGGAACAACTGTGTGCCCAGCAGCGACCCCAGCGCCCCGCCAATGAAGTAGCAGGTGATGTACCCGGCATTCAGCCGTGTGCGTGCCTCGGGCCGCAGGGCAATCACTGCGTTCTGGTTGCTCACGTGCACCAGTTGCACTGCCAGGTCGAGCATCAACACACCCAGCAGCAAGGCCAGCAGCGACTGCTGGGCAAACCCCAGCGGCACCCACGACAGCAGCAATACGACCAGGCCCACAGTGGTACCCAGCGAGCCTTTGCCACGGTCTGCCAGCCGCCCGGCCCAGTTGGCCGACAGCGCACCCGCCGCACCGGCCAGGCCGAACAGGCCGATCACGGCATCCGAATAGTGGTAGGGGCCTTGTGCGAGCAGAAACGCCAGCGGTGTCCAGAACAGTGCGAACAGGCTGAACGCCAGCAGCCCAAGCAGCGAGCGCAGGCGCAGCACGGGCTCTTCGAAGAACAGGCGGAACACCGAAGCGATCAGCGCCGGGTACTTCAGCCCGGCATGGCTGTGGTGCTGTGGCAAGCTGCGGTACAGCGCCAAGGCGGTAATCGCCATCAACACGGCGGCCAGCACATAGATGCTACGCCAGCCGCCCAGTTCGGCCATGAAGCCGGCTGCGGTCCGCGCCAGCAGGATGCCCAGCAGCAGGCCGCTCATCAGCGTGCCGACCGCACGGCCGCGCTGATGTGGCTCGCTCAGGGTCGCGGCCATAGGGACCAAAATCTGCGCCACCACCGAGAACAGCCCGGTCAGCGCCGTGCCCAGGATCAGCCAGGGCAGGCTCGGCGCACAGGCACTGATGACAAGGCCCAGCGTGGAAATAGCGGTCATTACGGTGATCAGCCGGCGCTGCTCGAACAGGTCACCCAGCGGCGCGAGCAGCAACAGGCCGGCGCCATAGCTGAGTTGGGCGGCGATGACGATGCTGCCGGCGCTGGCGGTGCTCAGGCCGAACTGCTCGGCGATGCTGTGCAGCAGTGGTTGGGCGTAGTAATTGCTGGCCACGGCCAGGCCGGTGGCGGTGGCCATCAGCAGGATCAGGGCGCGGCTGAGAGTGAAGGCGTTCATGCGGTTCTCGTGGCGGGCAGTAGTAAGTGGGAGGATTATCAGGAAGTGTCTGGCATGACACCAATGTATAGTTTTCAACTAATCCATCTTGAAAGCAGATAGATGCATGAATCTCAAGCAGCTCGAATATGCCCTTGCCGTTGCCGACACGGGCAGCTTTACCCGCGCGGCCGAGCGCTGCCATGTGGTGCAGTCGGCGCTTAGCCACCAGGTGGCGCGGCTGGAGGCACAGTTGGGCGTCAGCCTGTTCGAGCGTAGTTCGCGACGGGTGCGCCTGACCCCTGCCGGCGAGGCTTTTGTGCTTAGCGCCCGGCCGGCGGTGGAAGCGGCCCGGCGAATTCCCGATGACGTGGCGGCGGCTTGCGGGCAGGTGCGCGGGCGACTGGCGATTGGTGAAATCAGCTCGCTCACGGCGTTGGACCTGGTCGACCTGCTGGCACTGTTCCATGGTCGTTTCCCGGATGTGGATGTGCGCTGGATCACGGCCAAGAGCGAATTGCTGATCGCCGACGTGGTCGAGCGGCGCCTGGATGTGGGCTTTATTGGCCTGTGGCAGGGCGAGGTCGTGCAGGGCGTGGAGCATCGCTTGCTGGCCAGGGAGGAACTGGTGGCGTTGTTGCCGGTTGATCATCGACTTGCCGGCCGTACGCCGTTGGCGTTGGCCGACCTGGCGGACGAAGTGCTGGTGGACTTCCCCGAAGGCACCGGGGCACGGCGGCAGACGGATGAGGCGTTTCACGCCGCAGGGTTGCAGCGCCGGGTGCAGTTTGAAATCGGGCATGTGCGTCTGGTGGAAAAGTTTGTGCAGCGGGGCATGGCGGTGGGCCTTGTGCCGGAGCGGGTGGCCCAGGGCTTCGAAGGTGTGACGGTGGCGCGGTTGGTGGATGCGCCGGTGCGGCACTTGTATGCCGTGTGGTCCTCCAGCCCGACGCCCGCTGCCCGGGCTTTTCTGGAGGTGATGGAACAGCGGCTGGGGTCTGGGAGTGGATAAGCCTGTACCGGCCCTGTCGCCGGCACAGGCAGCCCATCAACTCAAGCGGCAAACCCGCCATCAATCGTCAAGCTTGCCCCAGTGATGTACCCGGTCTCTGGGCCCGCGAGGTAAGCCACAAAGCTGGCAATTTCATCCACCTCGCCATACCGCCCAATCGCCATCAGCGGGATCAGGCTCTCGGCAAACTCGCCACTGGCCGGGTTCATGTCGGTGTCCACCGGCCCTGGCTGCACGTTGTTCACGGTAATGCCTTGCGGCCCCAGGTCACGGGCCATGCCGCGGGTCAGGCCAACCAGCGCCGACTTGCTCATGGCATAGGGTGCGCCACCGGCAAACGGCATGCGCTCGGCGTTGGTGCTACCGATGTTGATGATGCGCCCGCCCTGGCCCATGTAGCGTGCGGCAGCCTGGCTGGCGACGAACACGCTGCGCACATTCACCGCCAGCATGCGGTCGAAGTCGGCCAGGTCGAATTCGGTGACCGGTGCTACCGCCAGTACCCCGGCGTTGTTGACCAGGATATTCAGACGGCCGAACGCCTTCACGGCGTCATCCACCGCCAGCTGCACGGCTGCTGCATCGGCACTGTCGGCCCGCAGGGCCAGGGCCTTGCCGCCGTTTTCGGTAATTTCCCGGGCCAGTGCTTCTGCCGGGCCGGCAGAGCTGACATAGGTAAAGGCTACGTGTGCGCCTTCGCGGGCCAGGCGCCGCACGATAGCCGCACCAATGCCACGGGAACCGCCCTGTACCAGGGCCACTTTGCCTTCGAGTGTAAGTTGCTTGGACATGCTGATCTCCTGCTGGAAGCCAGGCCGGAATGCCTTGGATGGGCGCAGTATCGGCGCTCGATTACCTGCTGATAAGATGGCAATCACTATCAGCAGAGTAAACCTTTGGTTGCCAATCATGGCCATGGAATCGTTCAACGCGTTGGAGTGCTTCATCCGCAGTGCCGAGGTCGGCAGCTTTGCCGAGGCTGCCAGGCGCCTGAGCATTACCCCGGCCGCTGTGGGCAAGCATGTGGCTCAGCTGGAGGCGCGCCTGGGGGTGCGGTTGTTCCAGCGTAGTACCCGCAAGCTGACTTTGACCGAAGCGGGGCAGCGTTTTCTTGGTGAGGTCAGTGACAGCTTCCGCACTATCCAGTACGCCGTGGCCAACCTGGCCAGTGCCGAAGGCCAGCCGGCCGGGCTTTTGCGGGTAAGTATGGGGACGGTGTTCGGGCGCTTGTACGTGTTGCCGTTGCTGAGTGAGTTTTTGCGCCGTTACCCGGCCATTACCCCGGACTGGCATTTCGACAACCGCCAGGTCGACTTGATTGGCCAAGGGTTCGATGCAGCGATTGGCGGTGGTTTTGAACTGCCGCCGGGGGTGGTGGCGCGCAAGCTGACCCCTGCGCACCGGGTGTTGGTGGCGGCGCCGGTGTACCTTGAGCGGCATGCGCCGATTGCAGACCCAGAGGTGCTGCAACGCCACGACGGCATCTTGATCCGCTCACCGCAGACCGGGCGGGTGCGTTCGTGGCCGTTGACCAGCCGCTGGCAGGCGCAACAGCCGTTGCAGCTGCGTCAGGCGATGACCATGAGCGATTCGGATGCGGCGTGCGCGGTGGCCGAGCAGGGGCTGGGGATTGCCCTGGTGAGCCTGCCGTTTGCCGTGCCCTACCTGCAGGGCGGGCGGTTGCGGCGGGTGTTGCCGGACTGGTATGTGGACGACGGGCACATCAGCCTGTATTTCGCCGAGCACAAGCTGTTGCCGGGCAAGACCCGGGCGTTTATCGATTTTGTGGTGGAGAAGTTTGCCGAGCAGGGGTTGGCGGGGCGGTTTGATGCCTTGCAGACGTTGTAAAGGCCCTTTCAGGTAATATCAACGATGAACAGAACCTGTGCCCCAAGGCACACCTCGTCATCAATCTTTTTGCCCATCAGTTGCTGCCCCAGCGGCGAACGCGGGGTAATCACTGTTATCAACTCATCTCCTTCGCCAATCTTCAGTCCCGCCGCTTCAGGCCCAAGGAACAGCTGGCGTTGGCTACCTTCCTCATCCTCCAGTTTCACCAGGTTGCTCACCTGCACCCCGCGTGCGGGGTCATAGTCGCGCAGCAGCAACTGCTGGTAGATCAGCAGCGCCTGGCGAATCTCTGCACTGCGCCGGGCCTGGCCGGTGGCCAGGTATGAGGCTTCCAGGCCCAGGGTGTCGTACTTGTTCTCGGCGATGTTCTCTTCGGCGGTGGCGGCCTCGTAGGCGGTTTGCGCCGCACGGGTCAGCACGTCCAGATCATGCGTAAGGATGGCGACGATCTGCGCCAGCAGGTGGGGCTTGTCCATGGTCAGTAACAGAACTCCAGCACATTGGCCTGGCTTTTGTCGGTGGGGGCGGTGCGGTTCTGCTGCAGCCAGAACTGGCATTTGGGGCTGTTGAGATTGCGCGGGTTGCCTTGGGCTGCTTCGGCGGCCTGTTGCTGTTCCTGCTTGTGCAGGATGTCCTTGTAACGGTCGAACATCTCGGCCTGGGCATCCGCTGGCGGGGCTGCTGCCGGCGCCGGTGCTGGCGGGTAGACGCTAGGGGGCAGGGCCTGGGCCAACGGCTGCACTTGCTGCGGCCACACCAACAGGGCCAGCCAGGCGCTCGCCACGATGGCCACCGCGCCCAGCCAAAGGCCAAAGGCAACGCACAGGATCAACGGCAACGGCTTGAGGGTGATTTTCAGTTCACGCTGGCGGGGCATGGCAGCCTCCTGGCAAGGTCGGTCGGGGTGCATTGTCGCATGCACTTGGGCATTTTTCCGCGCAGGTGCTTTTGTCGGCGACAATTTATGCGCAGAATTCGCGGTTTTTGCACCGGTACGGGAGGGGCGCATGAAAGCCACCTGGGACATCTTCTGCAGTGTCGTCGACAACTACGGCGATATTGGCGTGACCTGGCGCCTGGCCCGGCAGCTGGTGGCTGAGCACGGCCTGGCGGTGCGCCTGTGGGTGGATGACCTCAACGCTTTCACGCCCATGTGCCCCGGCGCCGATGCCACTGCTACGCAACAGTGGCAGCAGGGTGTGGAAGTGCGCCAATGGCCGGCGGCCTGGTTGCCGGTGGATCCGGCGGATGTGGTGATCGGTGCATTCGCCTGCCAGTTGCCGGCGCCTTATGTGGAGGCCATGCGTGCCTGCGCCACGCCGCCGCTGTGGCTGAACCTGGAATACCTCAGTGCCGAGGACTGGGTGGAAGGCTGCCATGGCTTGCCGTCGCCGCAGCCCAACGGCCTGCGCAAGGTGTTTTTCTTCCCCGGCTTTACCGAGAAGACCGGTGGCCTGCTGCGCGAAGGCTCGCTGCTGGCGCGGCGTGACGCGTTTCAGCAGGGGGCAAGGCAGGCCTTCTTGCAGGGGCTTGGCGTAAACCCCGAAGCGGGGGCGTTGCTGGTTTCGCTGTTCGCCTACGAAAACCCGCAGCTGGGCAATTGGCTCGATGCCCTGGCCACAAGCGAGCAGCCTTGTCACCTGCTAGTGCCGCAGGGGCGCGTTGTCGCGGGGCTCAGCCAGTGGCTTGGCGAGCCGACGTTACCCGTGGGCAGCCTGCGCAAACGAGGGGCACTGACGGTGCAGGTGCTGCCTTTCGTCAGCCAAGACGACTACGACCGGCTGCTGTGGAGCTGTGATTTCAACGCGGTGCGCGGCGAAGACTCGTTCGTGCGTGCACAGTGGGCCGGGCAACCGATGCTGTGGCACATCTACATACAGGACGAAAACGCCCACTGGGAAAAGCTCGAAGCGTTTCTCGGGCATTATCGACGCGGCCTGTCAGAAGCAGCCGATGCCGCCCTGCTGGGCCTATGGCGTGCCTGGAACATGGATCTCGACATGCGCCAGGCCTGGCGGGCGGCCCGTCAGCATTGGCCAGAACTGCAGCAGCATGCCCGCCTTTGGGCTGGGCAACAGGCCGCTCAGCCGGACCTTGCCACAGCGCTAGTACACTTTTGCCGAAATTCGCTATGATACGCGGCCTCGATTTTTATAAATCCATCCAGATTCGGATACTTCGTAATGAAAACTGGTAAAGAACTGAAACCCGGTACCGTCCTGCGGATCGACAACGACCCGTGGCTGGTTCAAAAAGCTGAGTTCACCAAGTCGGGCCGTAACAGCGCGATCATGAAGACCAAGCTGAAGAACCTGCTGACTGGCTACAAGACCGAAACCGTATACGGTGCGGACGACAAGCTGGACGACGTGATCCTGGATCGCAAAGAAGCGACCCTGTCGTTCATCAGCGGTGACTCGTACACCTTCATGGACACCACCGACTACACCATGTACGAACTGAACGCCGAAGACATCGACGCCGTTCTGCCGTACATCGAAGAAGGCATGGAAGACATCTGCGAAGCCGTGTTCTTCGAAGGCCGCCTGGTATCGGTTGAACTGCCGACCACCATCAGCCGTCAGGTTGTCTACACCGAGAACGCTGCTCGCGGCGACACCTCGGGCAAGGTCATGAAGCCTGCCAAACTGAAGAACGGTACCGAGATCCAGGTTGCCGACTTCATCCAGATCGACGAGTGGATCGACATCGACACTCGCGACAACAGCTTCAAAGGCCGCTCCAAGAAGTAATTCTTCTTGTGAAACGCAAAAAACCCGGCCTCGGCCGGGTTTTTTTGTGCCTGTGATTTACACGGTCACGTGCAGGCGTACATCCACATTGCCGCGGGTAGCGTTGGAGTACGGGCACACCTTGTGCGCTTTTTCCACCAGCCCTTCGGCATCGGCCTGGGCCAGGCCCGGCAGGTTGATGTGCAGGTCGATGTCCAGGCCGAAACCGCCCGGGATCTGGCCGATGCCCACCTTGGCGGTGATCGAGGCATCGGCCGGCAGGGCTTTTTTCTCTTGCCCGGCTACAAATTTGAGGGCGCCGATGAAGCAGGCCGAGTAACCGGCGGCGAACATCTGCTCTGGGTTGGTGCCGTCACCGCCGGCGCCGCCCAGTTCCTTGGGGGTGCTCAGGCTGACGACCAGCTTGCCGTCGCTGGACTTGGATTTGCCGTCGCGCCCACCGGTGGAGGTAGCTTCTGCGATGTACAGCGGAGTGACCTTTTGCATCTTGAGCCTCGCTAATGTGCTGTGCGCTTCCTGTTCGGGGGAGGGCGCGGGTTGGTGTGGGATTTAATTTAGCGTGCAATTAGTTAGCGCGCAAGATAAATCGTCACCGCTCATCCGAACGGCCATTGCACAGCATAGCTTTCAGAGGTTTTTCTGCAGGTTCTCGCGCAGGTTCAGCAGGTCGGCCTGCAGTTGTTGCAGCTGCGCCAGGCTGTACCCACTGGCCTTGAGGATGCACTGAGGCACCTCTTTGGCCTGCTGCTGCAAGGCGCGGCCCTTGTCGGTCAGTTGCACCATTACTACCCGTTCATCTTCGCGGCTGCGGTTGCGTTGCAACAGGCCTTCGCTTTCAAGGCGCTTTAGCAGCGGGGTCAGTGAGCCCGGGTCGGTGAGCAGGTGCTGGCTGATCTCGCCCACGGTCAGGCCGTCGCGCTCCCACAGCACGAGCATGGCCAGGTACTGTGGGTAGGTCAGGCCCAAGGCCTGCAGCAGCGGTTTGTAGACCTTGGTCATCAGCAACGAGGTGGAGTGCAGGGCAAAGCAGACCTGGTTGTCCAGCAGCAGCTCGTCACAGGAGGCTTGGGTGTCGGCGTTCATGCAGGTCCTTGAAGGCAATAATGGGGAATTCTGGCTCGCTGATCGTTAGTGCGCGCATTACTCGTGCAGTTCACTGCGCAAGGCCAGGTCCCAGGGTGGAACCGGGCTGAAGCGGCTCTTGAGGAATTCGAGCAGCAAACGGCTGCGAGAGTTCGTTTTGTGTTCCAGGCGTAGCGCGTAAATACCGCTGGTTTCGGCTTCGGGCAGGCCGCCATCGCAAAACAACGGGACCAGTTCGCCGCGCAAAAGGTACTCGCTGATCAGCCAGGTGGGCAGGTGGGCAACACCCAGGCCGGCGAGGGCGCCGAACAGCAGGGTTTCGGCATTGTTGGCGGCCATGCGCATGCGCGCGGGGCGATACAGGCGGGTTTGCCCGGCTACGTTGAAGCGCCAGGCGAACGGCGGTGCCAAGCCGTCCCAGTCCAGGCCGTCGTGCCCGGGCAGTTCGCTGGGGCAGGTAGGGATGCCTCGGTTGGCCAGATAAGCCGGGCTGGCGCACGCGATGCGTACCATGTAGGCCAGCGGCGTAGCGACCAGGCGGGTGTCGGCCAGGGGGCCGGCGCGCAGTACCAGGTCGACCTCGCCCAGGTGGCTGCCATGCAGGTCGACGAAGCTGTCGATCAGGCGCAACTGCACGTCCAGGCCAGGGTAAGCCACCAGGAAATCGGCGATGGCCGGGGCCAGGTGGCGGCGGCCGAACGCGGCGGGTGCATCGATGCGGATCAGCCCTTCCGGGGCGTTGCTCAGCGATACCGCCTCGGCCCGGGCCAGGCGCAGTTCCTCGATGATGCGCCTGGCCCGTTCGGCAAACGCATTGCCCGCAGGGGTGGCACGCACGGCGTGGGTGCTGCGGGTGAACAGGCGGCTGCCCACGGCGGTTTCCAGGTTGTCGATGCGCCGGGCCACGGCAGACGGGGTCAGCGGATGGCGGCGGGCGGCGGCTGAAAAGCTGCCGGTCTCCAGCACATCGAGGAACAGGGTCAGTTGGTCGGTGAGGGCATCGGGGCTCATGGTTGCCTTGCTTTTGCGAAATGCGCACAGCCATTGTGCGCTGCTGTGCGTTTCCCTGCCAGCCCGCAATCGTTAGCATGCTCGCAATATCTGTACAGGCGGACGAGGCCCTGATGATCGAGTGGTTGTTGTATATCGTGCTGGGCGCTGCCCTGGGCACCATGGGCGGGCTGTTCGGCATTGGCGGCGGGCTGATCGCGATTCCGGCGCTGGGCGTGCTGTTCGGCCTGGACCAGCAACTGGCGCAGGGTACGGCGCTGGTGATGGTGGTGCCGAACGTGTTGCTGGCGCTGTGGCGGTACCACCAGCGCAACCGCATCGAACTGCGCCATGCCGTGCCGCTGTCGGCGTGCAGCTTCCTGTTTGCCTGGCTGGGGTCGATCTGGGCAGTGGGGCTGGATGCGCATTCCATGCGCCTGGGTTTTGTTGGCTTTCTGGTAGCGCTGGCGGTGTGGAACGTGGCCCGGATGTTCATGAAAGTGTCACCGCCGAGTGCCGAACTGCGCTATGCCTGGCCGTGGCTGGGCGTGCTGGGCAGTTTTGCCGGCACCATGGGCGGGTTGTTCGGGGTGGGGGGGGCCGTGGTGGCTACGCCAATCCTGACCAGTGTGTTTGGCACCACCCAGGTGGTGGCGCAGGGGTTGTCGCTGGCGTTGGCGGCGCCGAGCACCTTGGTGACGTTGGTTACGTATGGCGTGCACCATAGCGTTGACTGGGGCGTGGGGCTTCCACTGGCGGTGGGCGGTTTGCTCAGCATCAGCTGGGGGGTGAAGTTGGCCCATGCGCTGCCCGAGAAGGTATTGCGGGCGATGTTCTGTGTGTTTTTGGTGGTGTGTGCGGTGATGCTCGGGTTTGAACTTTGAGATTGTGGGGCCGCAAAACGGCCCCCAATTACTTGAACCCTTCAACGATGTAGTCGGCCATGCAGTCGGTGATGGGTGACTGGGTCTGGGTGTTGCGCAACAGCATCACATTGGCCATGGGCAACTGCGGCAGCCCGTCCTGTTCGCCCAGGATGCGGATGTTTCCGCCAATCAGACTCTGTAATTGCGCCGTCACCGCCAAGCCTGCCGTGACAATGGCAAAGATCGCCGCCAGGCTGGGGCTGGTATAGGCAATGCGGTAGTCGATGCCCTGTGCTTCCAGTGCATTGCACGTCCAGGCCCGGCAGAAACAGTCGGTATTGAACAGCGCCACTGGCATCGGCCGCTGCTCTTGCGGGCAAAAGCCTTCGGCGGCGGCCCACACCAGGCGTTCCTGGCGCAACAACTGGCCAACCTCGTTGCCCGGCTCGCGCGTGACGATGGTAAGGTCCAGGTCCTGGCGCAGCATCAGCTGTTTGGACGAGTCGCAATGCACTTCTACCTGTACCAGAGGGTAGGCCTGGGCAAAGCTCGACAGAATGGTCGGCAAAAAGCGCATGGCGTAGTCGTCTGGCGTGCCGATACGCACCAGCCCGACCATGTGCGGCATGCGCAAGGTATTGAACACCTCGCCATGCAGCTTGAGGATGCGCCGGGCATAGCCCAGCAACACCTGGCCTTCAGCGGTGAGCCTGACCTGGCGGCCGTCACGCTCGAACAGCTGGCGCTGCAGAATGTCTTCTTCCAGGCGTTTCATCTGCATGCTCACCGCCGACTGGGTGCGGTTGACCACTTCGCCAGCGCGCGTGAAACCGCCTTGCTCGGCGATGGCGACGAAGGTGCGCAGCACGTCCGCATCGAGGCTCTGGTACTGGGACATTGCATCAATCTCCGAGATGCATGGCATCAGAAACATTCGTTGGATTGATCTTAAGCCCGGCGCGAGACTGAGGCCATCCAACACGGAGGGCTTCACGATGAAAGGTCATGTCAGCAGCATCCAGCAACCTGCTTTCTCCCTGAACCATCTGTGGCATGCGGCCCTGCAGCGGCCGGTGCGCTGGCTGGAGTTGTACCGCCAGCGGCGAGAACTGGCCGCCCTCAGCGATGCTACCTTGCATGACCTGGGGCTGAGCCGGGCGGATGTCCAGCAAGAGGCCGAGCGGCCTTTCTGGGATGATCCGTTGAGAAAGTGAGTTTGCGCTGGGGTGCTTGTCTTTAGCTTTTCAGCGCCTGTGAGATCGAGCGCCGCGCGGGCGGCGCTCGATCTCACAGGCGGCACAAACCCCAAGGCATGCGCCCCAGCCTCACCGCCGTACTTGCTTCAACGTCTCGGCGATCAGGAACGCCAGCTCCAGCGACTGATCGGCATTCATCCGTGGGTCACAATGGGTGTGATAGCGGTCAGACAACGCATCTTCAGTGATCGGCCGGGCGCCGCCGATGCATTCGGTGACGTTCTGCCCGGTCATCTCGATATGAATGCCGCCGGCATGGCTGCCCTCGGCCTGGTGTACCTGGAAGAACTGCTTCACTTCATCCAGGATCTGCGCAAAGTCGCGGGTCTTGTAGCCGGTGCTGGCCTTGATGGTATTGCCGTGCATCGGGTCCGAGCTCCACAGCACCTTTCGCCCCTCGCGTTCGACGGTGCGGATCAGCCCCGGCAGGTGGTCGCCAACCTTGCTCGCACCCATGCGCACGATCAGGTTCAGGCGCCCGGGGTCATTGGCCGGGTTGAGCGTGTCGATCAGGCGTATCAGCTCTTCAGGGTTCATGCTGGGGCCGACCTTGACCCCGATCGGGTTGTGCACCCCACGCAGGAACTCCACATGGGCACCGTCCAGTTGGCGGGTGCGGTCGCCGATCCACAGCATGTGCGCCGAGCAGTCGTAGTAGTCGCCGGTCAGGCTGTCCTGGCGCACGAAGGCTTCTTCATAGTTCAGCAGCAGTGCTTCGTGGGCAGTGAAGAAGCTGGTTTCACGCAGTTGCGGCGCGCTGTCCAGGCCACAGGCGCGCATGAACGCCAGGGTTTCGTCAATGCGGTTGGCCAGCTGATGGTACTTGTCGGCCAGCGCCGAGTTGGCAATGAAGTCCAGGTTCCACTTGTGCACCTGGTGCAGGTCGGCAAAGCCGCCCTGGGCAAAGGCGCGCAGCAGGTTGAGGCTGGCGGTGGCCTGGTGGTAGGCCTGCAGCAGGCGATCCGGGTCGGGGATGCGGCTCTTGGCATCGAAACCGATGCCGTTGACGATGTCGCCACGGTAGGCGGGCAGGGTGATGTCGCCGATGGTTTCATCGCCCGAGGAGCGTGGCTTGGCAAACTGGCCGGCCATGCGGCCTACCTTGACCACCGGGCAGCCGGCGGCAAAGGTCATCACGATTGCCATTTGCAGCAGCACCTTGAAGGTGTCGCGGATTTTCGCCGCCGAGAACTCGGCGAAGCTCTCGGCGCAGTCGCCCCCCTGCAGCAAGAAGGCGCGCCCTTCGGTCACCTCGGCAAACTGGCGGCGCAGCTCGCGGGCCTCGCCCGCGAACACCAGCGGCGGGTAGCTGGCCAGGGTTTGTTCAACCTTCAGCAAGTGCGCGGCGTCGGGGTAGGTCGGTTGCTGCTGGATCGGCAGGGCGCGCCAGCTGTCAGGGCTCCACGGTTGGTTCATCTCGGGCTCGGTCTTGTCGGTTGTAGGCTATGGGCCATGGTAACAGTTGGCGCTGCGCTTGTTGCATCGAGGGTGTTGACGGACAATGCGCGTTTTTGCGCGGGCGGGTGGTAAGCATGACGGCGGAACGGGAAGAGCGGCTACTGGCACGGGTAGAGGACGCGTTTGGCGTCATCAGCGTGTACGAAGTAGACGACTACCGCTTTCTGGAATTCGGCGATGCCATCGAGCAAAGCTGTGTGTTCACGGCCGACCCGAGTTGGCTGGAGTACGACTACACACGCGCCATGCTGGTGGGGGCGCTGTGCCACGAGCAGCCCGAGAGTGCGCTGTTTCTTGGCCTGGGGGCCGGCACGCTGACTCAGGCCTGCATGAAGTTCCTGCCGCTGGAAGATATCGAAGCCATCGAACTGCGCCCGGACGTGCCACGCCTGGCCATGGAGTACCTGGGGCTGGATGACGACCCTCGGCTGTATGTGCGTATCGGCGATGCCCTGGAGTTGCTGCCCTCGGCGGAGAAGGCCGACCTGCTGTTCGTCGACCTGTACACCGACCACGGGCCGGGCGTGGGGCACCTGGCGTGGAACTTCCTGGAGAACTGCCAGCAGCAGTTGAACCCGGGCGGTTGGCTGGTGATCAACCAGTGGGCCACCGATGACGGCAAGCCGCTGGGTGCGGCGTTGCTGCGTGGGTTGTACCACCGGCATTACTGGGAGCTGCCGGTGAAGGAAGGCAATGTGATTTTGCTGGTGCCGGCTGATCTGGAACAATCGCTGGACCTGGAAGGCTTGCGGGCGCGTGCCGAAGCGCTGGCACCGCGGTTGGGGTATAGCCTTGAGGGGTTGATCCGCGAGATTCGGCCGGCTACCTGAATGCCTGGCACGGTCAGTGTAGGAGCGGCCGCGTCAGCCTTGAAAGAATTATCGATTCAGCTTGATGCCATTGATGGCCCGACAATGGCCTTTCACCGCGAAAATATTCCTCACGTCCCCGCACGATTTCGGGTATAGTACGCGCCGGTCTTTTAGCGGACCTCAAAATCAGGTGGTGCAAATCCTCCGAGTCCAGCTTCGGCTGCACGTCCGCTAGGCGGACCTTCCCACGTTTTCTTTTTCAATCGTTTTCGCAAATCCCCGCCGCCAAAGCTGCCTGGGTGACCTGACGGTCTTTCAAGGCATGTGCAGCTTTGGAGCATGGGTCTTTGCGGATGCACCTAGAGGCAGACCCATGACCCAGGAAACCGGCGGCTTCGCCGCTCTCGATCTTAATCCGAATATTGTTGCTGCCGTTCTGGCGACCGGCTACGAAGAGCCGTCCGCCATTCAGCAACAATCGATCCCGATCATCCTCGCCGGTCACGACATGATCGGCCAGGCGCAGACGGGCACCGGCAAGACCGCTGCCTTCGCCCTGCCGATCCTCAACAAGATCGATGTAAGCAAGCGCGAACCGCAAGCCCTGATCCTGGCGCCAACCCGTGAGTTGGCGCTGCAAGTTGCTACCGCTTTCGAAACCTACGCCAAGCAGATGCCAGGCGTGAACGTGGTTGCCGTGTACGGTGGTGCCCCGATGGGCCCACAGCTGCGTGCAATCCGCAACGGCGCGCAAATCGTGGTGGCCACCCCGGGCCGCCTGTGCGACCACCTGCGTCGTGACGAAAAAGTCCTGTCGACCGTGCAGTACCTGGTGCTGGACGAAGCCGACGAGATGCTGAAGCTGGGCTTCATGGACGACCTCGAAGTGATCTTCGACGCAATCCCGGCTACCCGTCAGACCGTGCTGTTCTCCGCAACCCTGCCTTCGTCGATCCGTTCGATCGCCGAGCGCCACCTGCGTGAGCCCAAGCACGTCAAGATCCAGAGCAAGACCCAGACCGTTACCGCGATCGAGCAGGCTCACCTGATGGTCCACGCCGACCAGAAGATCCCGGCTGTGCTGCGTCTGCTGGAAGTGGAAGAGTTCGACGCGCTGATCGCCTTCGTGCGCACCAAGCAAGCCACCCTGGACCTGGCCGCCGCGCTGGAAGCCAAGGGCTACAAGGCTGCCGCGCTGAACGGCGACATCGCCCAGAACCAGCGTGAGCGCGTGATCGACTCGCTCAAGGATGGCCGCCTGGACATCGTCGTCGCCACCGACGTCGCCGCCCGTGGCCTGGACGTACCGCGCATCACTCACGTATTCAACGTTGACATGCCGTACGACCCGGAGTCCTACGTACACCGTATCGGCCGTACCGGCCGTGCCGGTCGCGATGGCCGTGCGCTGCTGCTGGTCACCCCGCGTGAGCGCCGCATGCTGCAGGTGATCGAGCGTGTTACCGGTCAGAAGGTAGCCGAAGCCCGCCTGCCGAATGCCCAGGCCGTGCTGGATGCCCGCATCAAGAAGCTGACTTCGAGCCTGGCGCCGCTGGTTGCCGAAGCCGAAGCCACCCACGGCGACCTGTTCGACCGCCTGACCACCGACCTGGGTTGCAGTGCCCGTGCCCTGGCTTCGGCCCTGCTGCGCAAGGCCACCAATGGCCAGGCGCTGGACCTGGCAGCGGTAGAGCGTGAGCAGCCGCTGGTGCCTAGCTTTGCCCCGCGTGGCGAGCGTACCGAGCGCGGTGAGCGTGGCGAGCGCCCAGACCGTGGCGACCGTGAGCGCCGTGCGCCGATGCCGCTGGCCGAAGGCCGTGTGCGTTGCCGTACTGCCCTGGGTGCCCGTGACGGCATCGCTGCCAAGAACCTGCTGGGTGCGATCCTCAACGAAGGTGGCCTGGCCCGTGACGCCATCGGTCGTATTCAGGTGCGCGACAGCTTCAGCCTGGTCGAGCTGCCGGAAGATGGCCTGGAGAAGCTGCTGTCCAAGCTCAAGGACACCCGCGTGGCTGGCAAGCAGCTGAAGCTGCGTCGCTACCGCGAGGATTGATCCAGGCGCAATGAAAAAATCCCCGGCCTTGGCTGGGGATTTTTTTTGCCTGTACCGGCCCTTTCGCGGGTGAACCCGCGAAGAGGCCCGTCAGTCGAACCGATAAATGTCCATCCCCAGCGCCCCCAAGGTGAACCCTTGGTGCACCACCCCGAACTTGCTCCCAGCCCCAAGGGTAAAGAACAGCGGCAGCAAATGCTCATCACTGGGATGGTTGCGCACCGCATACGGCGCCTGCTGCCGGTAATCCAGCAGCGCCGCCCGGTCATCCGCCTGCAACCGCTCCACCACCCAGTCCCTGAACGCCAGTGCCCAAGGCTCGATCACATCCGGCCCGGCGTGCCAGTCCAGCTCGCCCAGGTTATGGGTGATACTGCCCGAGCCAATCAGCAGAATACCTTCACGGCGCAGCCCCGCCAGCGCCTGGCCCACCTTCAATTGCAGCACCGGCCCCATGCGGCTGGGCAGCGATACTTGCACCACCGGAATGCTCGCATCCGGGTACATCAGCGACAGCGGCACCCAGGCGCCGTGGTCGAACGGCCGCTGCGCATCCAGCCGGGCCGGCAGGCCGGCGTTCGTGAGCCGTTCGCTTACCTTGGCAGCCAGCGCAGGCTCGCCCGGCGCCGGGTACTGCACGGCGTACAACGCCGGCGGGAAGCCGTAGAAGTCATGCCAGGTTTCGGGTTGCGCGCTGCTGGTCACCAGCAGTTCAGGGCTTTCCCAGTGCGCCGACACCACCACGATGGCCTTCGGCCTTGGCAGGCTGTTGGCCAGCCCGGCCAGGGCCGGCCCGCTGGCACCCGGGTGCAGGGCGAGCATGGGGGAACCATGGGAGATGAACAGGCTGGGCAGCATGGCGAGGTCCTGAGGGTTAAGATGCACTCATCTTCGATCAGAAACTGATCGATATCCATCGCAAGTTTTACGCGTTTTCTATCGGTTTACTCGATAAACAAGGAGCAACCATGGAGCCAGCGTTCTGGCAAAAACGGTGGGCCGACAACCAGATCGGCTTCCACCAGGGGCAGGTCAATCCGTACCTGCAAGCGCACTGGCCAGCACTGGGCCTGGCGCCAGGCAGCCGCGTGCTGGTGCCGCTATGCGGCAAAAGCCTGGACCTGGCCTGGCTGGCGGGGCAGGGGTACCACGTGCTGGGCGTGGAACTGTCGCGGCGGGCGGTGGAGGGCTTCTTCCATGAGCATGGGCTTGAACCCGAGGTGCGTCAGCAAGGCGCATTCGAGGTATGGCGCCAGGGTGACATCGAACTGTGGTGTGGCGATTTCTTCGCGTTGCGCGCGCAGGACATTGTCGAGTGCGTGGGGTTTTATGATCGGGCGGCGTTGATTGCGCTGCCGCCGCAGATGCGTGCGAAGTACATGGAGGCTTTGTCTGCATCGTTGCCGGTGAGCTGTCGGGGGCTGCTGGTGACGCTGGATTATGACCAGGCGCTGCTGGACGGGCCGCCGTTTTCGGTGGGGGATGAAGAGGTGCGGCAGGGGTTGGTCGGGTGGCAGGTGGATGAGCTGGAAGTTGTGGAGCTTATTCAGGAAAGCCCGAAGTTTTCGCAGGCCGGGGCTTCCAGTCTGTTGGAGCGGGTGTATCGGGTCCGCCGATGACGCACGCATGAAAAAGGGCGACCAAAGTCGCCCTTTTTGCATTGCCAAGTGGATCAACCGCGACGGCGCAGGGCCTCGATACGGTCTTCCAGCGGCGGGTGGCTCATCAGCAGCCCGGCCAGGCCGTGCTTCAGGCCGCCGTTGATGCCGAAGGCCTTCATGGTGTCAGGCATGTGCACCGGCAGACCTTGCTCTACGCGCAGGCGCTGCAGGGCGCCGATCATCGCTGCGGTACCGGCCAGCTGCGCACCGGCCTCGTCGGCGCGGTATTCGCGGCGGCGCGAGAACCACATCACGATCATGCTGGCCAGGATGCCCAGGATCAGCTCAGCAACGATGGTTGCCACGTAGTAGGCAATGCCTTGGCCTTCTTCGTTCTTGAAAATGACCTTGTCGACGAAGTTGCCGATGATGCGTGCGAAGAACATCACGAAGGTGTTCACCACGCCCTGCACCAGCGCCAGGGTGACCATGTCGCCGTTGGCCACGTGGCCGATTTCGTGGGCCAACACCGCACGCACTTCATCGGGCGAGAAACGCTCCAGCAGGCCCTGGGACACGGCCACCAGCGCGTCGTTGCGGTTCCAGCCGGTGGCGAAGGCGTTGGCCTCGTACGCCGGGAAAATACCCACCTCGGGCATTTTGATGCCCGCTTCACGGGACAGCTCTTCGACCGTTTGCAGCAGCCACTGCTCGTGGCGGGTGCGCGGCTGGCTGATGATCTGGGTGCCGGTGCTCATCTTCGCCATCCACTTGGAGATGAAGAGCGAGACCAGGGAGCCGGCAAAGCCGAACACGGCGCAGAACACCAGCAGGCTGCTGAGGTTCAGGTCGACCCCGTTGGCGGCCATGAACCCGTTGAATCCGAACAGGCTCAGGGTAATGCTTGCAACCAGCACCACCGCGAGGTTGGTGGCCACAAACAACAGAATGCGCATCATGGTTGTTACGTTCTCCTGACGGATGAATTGTCGCTTACTGCGGGGTATATAAGGGGCCTGCCGCGCCGATTCAATCGGGCGACTATTTCAAACTGTGTACGGCGGAGTATGGCAGAGGATGGCGCGGGGGCTGTGGGATAGAGCGTTGCAGGATGTAAGAAACATCCTGTGAGATTGCAAGGGGCTGCTGTGCAGCCCATCGCCGGCAAGCCAGCTCCCACAGGATTGGCGCAGATTTCAAACCTTGTGTGTACCTGTGGGAGCGGGCTTGCCCGCGAAGAGGCCATCACTTATTGCGAATAAGTCCGCAGGAAATTCCCGATCCGGCCAATCGCCGCTTCCAGGTCATCCACGCGCGGCAAGGTCACCACGCGGAAGTGGTCCGGCCACGGCCAGTTGAACGCCGTACCCTGCACGATCAGCAGCTTTTCCGACAGCAGCAGGTCAAGCGCGAACTTCTCGTCGTTGAGAATCGGGCACACTTTCGGGTCGATACGCGGGAACGCATACAGCGCACCCATCGGCTTCACGCAGCTCACGCCCGGGATGTCGTTGAGCAGTTCATAGGTGCGGTTGCGCTGCTCCAGCAAACGGCCTGGCGGCAGCACCAGGTCGTTGATGCTCTGGTAACCGCCCAGCGCGGTCTGGATGGCATGCTGGGCCGGCACGTTGGCGCACAGGCGCATGTTGGCCAGCATGTCGATGCCTTCGATGTAGCTTTGTGCGTGGTGCTTGGGCCCGGAGATGATCAGCCAGCCAGAACGGAAGCCCGCCACCCGGTACGACTTGGACAGGCCGTTGAAGGTCAGGCACAGCAGGTCGGGGGCCAGCGAGGCGGTGCTGATGTGCACGGCTTCGTCGTACAGGATCTTGTCGTAGATCTCGTCGGAGAACACCACCAGGTTGTGCTGGCGGGCCAGCTCCAGCATGCCCTGCAGCAGCGCTTTGGAGTACACCGCGCCGGTCGGGTTGTTCGGGTTGATGATCACCAGGGCCTTGGTGTTCGGGGTGATCTTGGCCTTGATGTCTTCAAGGTCGGGGAACCAGTCGGCCTGCTCGTCGCACAGGTAGTGCACCGGCTTGCCGCCGGCCAGGCTCACGGCGGCGGTCCACAGCGGGTAGTCGGGGGCCGGGATCAGCACTTCGTCGCCGTTGTTCAGCAGCGCCTGCATCGACATGACGATCAGCTCGGACACGCCGTTACCGAGGTAGATGTCCTCGATGGTGACGCCTTCGATTTCCTTTTGCTGGCAGTACTGCATCACCGCCTTGCGCGCGCTGAACAGGCCTTTGGAGTCGCTGTAGCCTTGCGCGGTGGGCAGGTTGCGGATGACATCCTGAAGGATTTCATCGGGCGCCTCGAAGCCAAACGGCGCTGGGTTGCCGATGTTCAGCTTGAGGATGCGGTGGCCTTCCTCTTCCAGGCGTTTGGCGTGCTTGAGCACTGGGCCGCGAATGTCGTAGCAGACATTGGCGAGCTTGTTCGATTTGCTGAACTGCATGATGGGATCCCGATATGAGAAAACACGCCACCCACGCCGAAAGGTTTGAAACGGCAGGAAGCGGGTGCCAGACTGAACGCCTGGCACACGAAGCCAACTAATATACGTGCCACCCGCGCCCCGGAAAAGACGGTGCGGGGTGAAATTCAGCCTGCCGAGGTTCCTGCATGAAAAAGATTGAAAAAACCCTGGATGAATGGCGCTCGATGCTTGACCCCGAGCAGTACCAGGTATGCCGCCTCAAGGGCACCGAGCGGCCGTTCAGCGGCAAGTACAACAGCGAGCGCCGCGATGGCATCTACCATTGCATCTGCTGCGGCCTGGCGTTGTTCGATGCGCAGACCAAGTTCGATTCCGGCTGCGGTTGGCCAAGCTTCTACGCGCCGATCGAGGACAGCGCGATGATCGAGATCCGTGACACCTCCCACGGCATGATCCGCACCGAAGTTACCTGTGCCCGCTGCGACGCGCACCTGGGCCATGTGTTCCCCGATGGCCCGCCACCGACCGGCCTGCGCTACTGCATCAACTCGGTGTGTATCGACTTGCGCCCACGCGACTGACCGGAGCCCGACCATGGCTGGATCGATGCTGGACATCCCCTGCGTAACCCTGGGCGGCGAGCACAAGAAGCTTGGCGACTTCCCGGGCAAGGCGCTGCTGGTGGTCAATACCGCCAGCCAGTGCGGCTTTACCCCGCAGTACAAAGGCCTTGAGCAACTGTGGCAAGCCTACCGCGCGCGTGGCCTGGTGGTGCTGGGCTTTCCCTGCAACCAGTTCGGCAAGCAGGAACCAGGCGATGCACGGGACATTGCGCAGTTTTGCGAGCGCAACTTCGGCGTAAGCTTTCCGCTGTTTCGCAAGATCGAGGTCAACGGCCCGGGCGCTCACGCGCTGTTCGTCGAGCTCAAACAACGCGCCCCGGGCATTCTGGGTAGCCAGAAGATCAAGTGGAATTTCACCAAGTTTCTGGTCGACCCGGCCAGCGGCCAGGTCACGCGTTACGCGCCCACCACCAAACCGCAGGCCCTGGAAGCGGACATCGAGCGTTTGCTCAGCCGTTGAAGGGCACCCAGTGGTCGACCAGGGCCAGTAGCTCTTCGCGGCGGAACGGCTTGGCCAGGTAGTCGCTCATGCCCGCCGCCCGGCAGCGTTCGCGCTCTTCGGGCATGGCGTTGGCGGTGAGCGCAACGATAGGCAGGTGTGGCCAGCGACCGCTCTGGCGGATGCGCCGGCTGGCTTCATAGCCGTCCATGACCGGCATGTTGCAGTCCATCAGTATCAGGTCGAATTCATCCTGCTCCAGCAACTCCAGAGCCTCGGCGCCCTGGGTGGCCAGCTGCACCTGGCAGCCGAGCTTGGCCAGCATGCCTTTGGCCACGAGCTGGTTCACCGGGTTGTCTTCTACCAGCAAAATCCGCGCTCGCCCTTGCTCCAGGCTAATGGCCGGGGTGGCCAGAGGGTGCTCGGGCTCATGGCCTTGCAAGGTGCGGCGCAGCGTCTGGTACAGGGCGTTACGTGCCAATGGCCGGGCCAGTTGATGCAAGGGTGCCAAGGCCAGCGACTGCTCGTTGGGCAGGAAGTTGCCGTAGGCGGTTACCAGCAGAATCGGCGTTTTCACTGCCGGGCGCAGTTCGAACAGGTGGTCCACGTCGTCGGTGATCAGCAGGTCGATCGCTGTGGTGTCCAGCGTGGCGCTGCTGTCATGGCGCTGGTAGGTCAGGCCCCAGGCGGGCAGCAGGTTCTGCAACAGCTCATTAAGCCCGCTACCGGCTGCACTCAGCGCGGCCACCCGGCCATGCAGCGGTGTCGGCGGGATGGCCTCGGTGTGCACCGGCAGTGGCAGCTCGGCCGTGAAGCAGCTGCCGAAGCCCGGCTCGGAGCGAATGTGCAGGTGACCTTGCATGGCCTTGCACAGGTTGCGTGTGAGCGCCAGGCCCAGGCCGGTGCCACCGTACTGGCGGGTGATGCCGGCACCAGCCTGGGTGAATGGCTGGAAGATCCGCGCCTGGGCTTCTTCGGGGATGCCAATGCCGGTATCACGTACCTCCAGGCGCACACCGCCGACGATCGTCACCAGGCGTATGTCGACACGGCCGAAGCGGGTGAACTTGAGCGCGTTGGACAGCAGGTTGCTGACGATCTGCCGTACCCGCGTGGGGTCGCCGAGCACGCTGCTGGGGAAGTCGCGGGCGATCAGGCAGGTCAGCTCTACGCTTTGCGCGGTGTTCTGCGACAGCAGGTTGGCGGTGTCTTCCACCATCGAGCCCATGTCGAACGCAATGCGCTCCAGCTCCAGCTGGCCGGCATCGAACTTGGACAGGTCGAGGATATCGTTCAGCAGTTCCACCAGCACCTTGCCCGAGTCGTGGGCAATCGCCAGTTGCTGGCGTTGCTCGCTGGGCAACGGGTTGTCCAGCGCCAGGGCGATCATGCCGAGCATGCCGTTGAGTGGGGTGCGGATTTCGTGGCTCATGTTGGCCAGGAAGGCGGCGCGCGCCTGGGCCATGTCCAGCGCGCGGCTGCGGGCCTGTTCCAGCTCCTGGTTGGACAGGCTCAGGCTGCTGTTGCTGGCTTTCAGCTCGTTGGTGCGTGCCGAGACGATGTCTTCCAGCTCGTTCAGGTACTGGGTCAGGCGGTTTTCCGCGGTGCGCCGTTGTTCGATCTCGGTGGCCATGCTGACGAACTGCTGGTTGGCGACCTTCACCAGCACGCCGATTTCGTCGTGTTCGTGCCCGTGTGGGCATTCAAGGCGGGTTTGCCGGGGTTTGCGCGGGTCGCTGCCGCTGAGTGCGCCGATCACCGTCACCAGTGGCTTGGTCAGCATCATGTAGAACAACGCCAGCAGGATGCCGGTCAGCACCAGGCTGCGGGCAAAGCCGTTGAGCAGGGTGATGCCGGCGCGGTCGAGGAAGCGGCTGCCGAAGGCGTAGGTGTCGACGTCCAGGTACAGGGTGCCGAGGTATTCCTCGGGCATGTGGGTGAGGTACAGGCGTTCCTTGAACTGGCGCTGTTCGCCGAACAGAAAGTCGCTCAGTGGCCGGTAACGGTCCTCCAGCCTGGGCCGCTCGACGTCGGCCAGTACCGTTTCGTTGTTGTCGATCAGCCGCGCGCGGACGACGGCGGGCGACTGCAGCAGGCCACGGGTCAGCTCCAGCGCCAGTTCCGCGTCGATGTTGTAGGCGATGCGCGAGGCCGGGTTGTGGCTGATTTGCAGCAACGCGCGCACTTCGCGGTTGATGGACGCGTCTTCGCTGGCATAATCGATGCCGATCTGGATGAGACTGAGCAATGTTCCCAGGATGAAGCCGACCAGGACTGTCAGCCGGGCTTGCTTGTATGACAGGCGATTGGTGAACTTGATATCCATGAGTCCCGAGCCGGTTTCACGTCCCTTGCGCTGCGCAAGCATAGCCGAATAGCCCCGGCAGCTGGCGGGCCTGTCACACATTCAGCTGGAAATCTCACCTGTCTTGTTAGGAGTCGTCATGGACGCTCGCTTGATTGCTTTCCTGGACCGCGCCGAATCGGTACTGGCGCGCCTCGAACCCCTGTTGCCGGCACAGCGCCCGAACATCGACTGGGGCGTCACTCTGGCCGCCCGCTGGCAGCGCGATGGCCGCAGTGGTTACCTGCTGCCGCTGGACGTCAGCCTGGATATCCGCCTGACCGACCTGATCGGTGTCGACAAACAGCGCGACCAGCTGGGCCGCAACACCCACCAGTTCATCAACGGCCTGCCGGCCAACCACGCATTGCTGTGGGGCTCGCGCGGTACTGGCAAGTCGTCGCTGGTACGTGCCTTGCTGGCCGAACATGCCGGCGCCGGCCTGCGCCTGATCGAAATCGAACGCGACCACCTGGCCGACCTGCCGCGGGTGGTCGAGCAGCTGCAGAAGCTGCCGCAACGCTTCATCCTGTTCTGCGACGACTTGTCGTTCGAAGCGGGGGAGGGCGACTACCGGGTGCTTAAAAGCGTGCTTGACGGCTCGCTGGAACAGGCCCCGGACAACGTGCTGCTGTACGCCACTTCCAACCGTCGCCACCTGGTGCCGGAGAAAGAGAGCGACAACGAGAACTG
This sequence comes from Pseudomonas sp. OG7, assembly GCF_014192825.1. NCBI lineage: Bacteria > Pseudomonadati > Pseudomonadota > Gammaproteobacteria > Pseudomonadales > Pseudomonadaceae > Pseudomonas > Pseudomonas sp. OG7. The sequence continues at coordinate 281,572 of NZ_JACHYK010000004.1, forward strand.
GAAGCGCGTGGACGGCGAGCTGCACCCCAGCGAAGCCGTGGAAGACAAAATCGCCTTGTCTGACCGCTTTGGCCTGTGGCTGTCGTTCTACCCGTTTACCCAAGACCACTTCCTGAATGTGGTCGAACACTGGATCGGCCAGCTGGCACGCTCTGCGGGCCTGGCCTGGCAGCGTACCGAAGAACTCGACATCCTCGCCGTGCGCTGGGCCACCGGCCGCGGTAACCGTAATGGCCGTTGTGCCTATCAGTTCGCCCGCTACTGGGTCGGGCTGCAATTGCTGGAGCAAAAGTAAATGATCGACCTCAATGCCAGTGGCGCCGGCCTCGACGGCTACAACCTGCTGGCGGCGCAAGTGCAGGCGCTGTTTGCCGACGAGCGTGACTTTATCGCCAATGCCGCGCAGTTTTCGGCGTTTCTGTACAACCAGGTGGATGACCTGAACTGGGCGGGGTTCTACCTCAACCGCAACGAAGAGCTGGTGTTGGGGCCGTTCCAGGGCCAGGTGGCGTGTGTGCGCATTCCGTTCAGCAAGGGCGTGTGCGGGGCGGCGGCAGCCACCCGGCAGACCCAGCGGGTGGAGGATGTGCATGCGTTCCCCGGGCACATTGCCTGTGACAGTGCGTCCAGCAGCGAGCTGGTGATCCCGTTGGTGAAGGAAGGCAGGTTGATCGGGGTGCTGGACCTGGACAGCCCGAAGGTTGGGCGGTTCAGTGAAGCGGATCAGGCGGGGCTGGAGCGGTTGGCGGCGATCTTTCTGGCGCTGACTGACTGCTGATTGTTGTGGCCTGTACCGGCCCTATCGCCGGCAAGCCAGCTCCCACAGGTTTGTCTCAGGTCTGAAGGCTTGTGCAGTACCTGTGGGAGCTGGCTTGCCGGCGATAGGGCCATCAAACCCAACGCATGATTCAGGCTTAGTCGTACATCACCTTCTTCTTCCAGGTCTCTTCCTCATCGGTCTTGAGCCCGTCTGTCAGTGCGTTGTGCTCATCCTCCGCCGGTGCCATGCGGTCCAGCACCTGGGCGTTGGCCCGGGCCAGCAGTTTCTCCAGGTACGTCAGCTGCTCTTCATACACCTTCGGCTCCGGCTGCTTGCGCAGGTATTGCACGCCACGCTCGAACGCCAGGCGCGCCTGGCCCGGCTGGTTCTTTTGCAGGGCCTGCTGGCCAAGGTTGTTGAAGAACTCGATATGCAACAGCACCAGGATATGGCGGATTTCCTTGACCCAGTGCTTGGCCTCGGGTGCTGGCAGGAAGCCTTCCTGGGCGGCGCGGGTTACCTGGTTGTGCATCGCCTCCAGCAAAAAGCGTACATCCTTGGCCTTGACCTCGGTGTGGATCGGGTTGGGCGGGTTGTTCACCGGTATCTTGTCGCCCTGGGCAATCAACCCCTCCAGCTCGGCGATGCGCGCCTTCAGCTCGGGGTTGTGCTTGTCCACCGCCAGCTGGCGCTGGTTGAGGTTCAGCTCCAGGCGGGTCAGCAGCAATTTGAGGGCCGGGGTCATGAACTGGCCGGGGAAGGTCTCGGTGATTTCGCCACAGCGGCGCAGGCGGTCGGCCAGCTCTATCCTCGTCCGGACGCGTTCGATCTTGCCGTTCTCGACCACATTGTTGAGGTAGCCGATCACGATCAGCAACGCGATGCCCGCCACGATGAGCAGGGTGATCAGAAGTGGTGTCACCGTTAATGCCTCATTGAAGAAGAATTACAGCTTTGAGTGTAGTGAGTTCGCGTTGGGACGAACAGCGGCTATATACCTGTGCTGGCCTCTTCGCGGCTTTCCCTCTCTCTATATCGACAACCAGGCCCGCATCTGCACCCCAACCCACCCGGAAGTCATTGATTTAAATAAATTTCTACAAAGGGGTTGACGCATCTTCGAACCATCCATAGAATGCGCGCCACTTGCAGCGTAAAGCACACAGCGAAACGCGGCAGGGAGTGAAAGCAGGCAGTAATGCCAGCAGCGTGTCCCCTTCGTCTAGTGGCCTAGGACACCGCCCTTTCACGGCGGTAACAGGGGTTCGAGTCCCCTAGGGGACGCCAGATTGCGGGAATAGCTCAGTTGGTAGAGCACGACCTTGCCAAGGTCGGGGTCGCGAGTTCGAGTCTCGTTTCCCGCTCCAGTTTCTCCGGCAACGCTTAACGGCGGGGCAGGAAAAGAAAATCCAGGCTGAATCGTGAGGTTCTGTTCTGGTGCACTGAAAAGTGTTGTGTGTCCCCTTCGTCTAGTGGCCTAGGACACCGCCCTTTCACGGCGGTAACAGGGGTTCGAGTCCCCTAGGGGACGCCATTTGCGGGAATAGCTCAGTTGGTAGAGCACGACCTTGCCAAGGTCGGGGTCGCGAGTTCGAGTCTCGTTTCCCGCTCCAGTTTAAATACTGTGGCGTTCGCACGGTGCAGTGGTGGTGAGGGTCCTCGTGGCGCTTCACGCCGATTAGCGGTAAAGCTTCAAATTGCGGGAATAGCTCAGTTGGTAGAGCACGACCTTGCCAAGGTCGGGGTCGCGAGTTCGAGTCTCGTTTCCCGCTCCAAACATAGAAACGAAGAAAGGGACGAAAGTCCCTTTCTTCGTTTTTGCATGTCTGAATTTTTTCCCCGTCCATGCGCCCTATGCTGGGTAGGGCGCGATGGGGCGTGCTCAGCGGTAGCTGGTGGTGAAGTGCAGAGCACCTTGGGCTAACCCAGGTGTTACCTTGGGGTCGAGTTGGTAAAAGCGCGCCCTGAAGTCCAGCTGAGTAATCCCCACTTGCAAGGGTTTGACCGATACCACTTCCTGTAGGGGTAGTTGCCTGCCATCGCCATGCAGGATCTGAATGCCAAAGCCCGCTGCAGTAGAGCCGGAGCCAAGGCTGAAGATACCGTTCTTGGCATCCACGACAGTGGAGCCTTTTGTACCATCCAGTTCGATGTGGGCAAAAGCTGTACCCGCTGCGCTGTCATCCTCGCAATCACTAAGCCGAATACTGAATGGCGTTTCCGTGCCGACCGGGCCGGGGCCTGTGAAGTCGGCCAAGGTGTAGTCGCCGAGCTTTACCGGGTCGGCGCTAACGGGGTTGCCCAACAGCGTGCATTGCGCTTGCTTGACTCTCGCCTTCAGGGTGTAGTCCAGAACCCGGCCTCGGTCATTGGTGACACCGTGGAACATCTGCTTGTCGACAATGTGTTCTCCAGGGGCAATTGGCCCGGTCTTGACCAAGGTCACGCGCCCCCTCAGAACGCCGAGTGGCGCAGCGAAACCCGTAGGGGTAAGCATGGTGCCACTGTAGGGCACGCTCTGCGTGCCATCGTCGGAGGTGAACGCATTGGGAGCAGATCCATCATAGGGGAACCCCAGGGTCAGGATGGCACCGATGCCATCGACGTTGGTGCGTAGCACGCTATCGGCAGAACGTTGAGCGCGGACGGGTATTCCCGGCACCAGGGCGGTGCTGGGTATCATGCTCGCCGTGGTGGGAGGGGTTGCGTCGTAGAAGCACTGCAGGTTGCTGCCCTCACGGTTACGCACCGCCAATGGCAAGTCGGCAATGACTCGTCCTATTTCAGCATCACGAGGTACCCAAAGGCTGCCCAGATCGTGCTCGAACGTCATGTAGGTGGGCAGCCCGCTATCCCATTCGCACCGAGCGTACGCCGGGTTGCTCGACAGCCAGATGGCCAGGCTGCAAGTCACTACGGCAAGAGGCCGCAAGGCTGTGGGGGCGAATATGCTCATGATGCTGCTTCCTGATTCGTGCTTGTTTCAGAAGGTGTGCCGGCCTCGCGGGGGTGGCACGCCAGCGTTTGAATGCGATAGCCGTTGACTGCGGTGATGTTCTCGGGGGTCAGCATTACCTGGCACTCGCGGGTACCTTGGTCCAGCCATCGCGCCTGCAGTCGCTGCTCACCTTGATGTTCGGTGGCCACCAGTGCCTGACCGGCTTGCCCGACCACGGCCACCGCCTGCCCTTGCGCATCCGTCAGTTGTGTACCGAACGGCAGCGGGCGGCCGTCGGGCAACTGAAGGGTGAGGACCAGGCGCATGACCTGTCGGCTCGGGAACGTAGCCATGACGATGGCCCCTCGGCGCGGTGCTACTCGCTGCACGGCGTTGTCGATGATTAACTCGGGGGGCAAATCGTCGGTTCGCAGTATCAGCGGGTTCAGGCGGTAGGGCCGCAGGTTCGGTGCCAACAGATAGCCGCCCTTGTTGGCCTGGCTTGCGGGTGCATTCTCCAGTGTGATACCGGCAGCATCCGGCACGTGGACCAATGCACTGGTATCGCTCAGGTAAGGGCCCAGCACTATGCCGGAACTGTGGGCCAGCAGTGCGCCGCTGGTGTTGAGCGATACGCTGCGGTAATCGGCGCCTTCGGTGTAGCCGGCACCGTAACTGGCATTGGTACCTTGGTAAGCGAGTGACAGTGCGCCGCTGCTGCGCTGTTGCTCGTCATGGCTGAGCGAGACCTGATAGCCCAGCCGGTTGTTCATCAGCCCGCCGTTCAGGCTGGCCCGCTGGTTATTGCGCCCGTCCTGGTGCTGCAGGTCGAAGGTGGTGTTGTGCCGGTGGCCGAAGTCCAGTGGCAGTGACAGGCTCAGGCCAATCAAACGGCTGTCCCCGCCACGTTCTGCCAATGCCTGGGAGGCGAACAGGTTGATACCCAGGTCACCCCAGCGCGTGTTGTACTGCACCTGATAATTACGACGCTGGCCGCTTCTGTTCCAATAATCATCCTGTGAAAGCGTCAGGCTCACCGAGCTGTTACCGACGTTCTGGTAAATCGAAGCTTCCAGGCGGCTGCGGCGGTTACCCACGTAACGGTCCGACTGGTTGCGATCCTTCACTGCTTCATCGAAATCACGGTAGCCCTCGGTCGAGTAGCGGTAACCGGCAAAACGCAGGTTGGTGCCGGTCTGGAAGCTTTTGCCATAGCGCATGGCAAAACTGTGGCCTTGTACCTGGCCGGCCAGGCCGCCCAGATCGGTGCGTGCCTGTGTTGCATCGAGTGACAGCGCGCCCAGGCCGGCAAAGTCGCGGGCCACGCCAAGGGCGCCGGCGTGGTAGTAGTCGCTGGCGAACGCGCCACCGTACAGCGTACTGTCCCAGATCCCCCCACGGGCCAGGGTCGCTTGCCAGAACACGGGCCGCTCAAGATCTTCGGCGCCGTTGTAGCGGCCGACCGTGGCGCTGTATCGCCATACGCCTTCGCGCAGCAGGTTGGCCAATGACGAGTAGGGTTGGGTGAAGCGCCGCACCTGGCCATCGGCCTCGGTCAGGATCACCTCCAGTTCGCCGTGGCCAGCGCCGACATTGAGGTCGTCGATGACATAGGGGCCGGGGGCGACGTAGGTGGAATAGATGGGGTAGCCATTGTGCAGCACTTCGAGCTTGGCGCGCGTCTGGGCTACGCCGCGTATGACCGGGGCATATTGCTGCTCGGTATCGGAGTGCATGTCCAGGTCGGATGCCACCTGTGCGCCGATGAACGGGACGCTGCGAAACACCTCGCCACCGGTGAAGGTTTCACCCAGTGTGAGGTTGGCGCGCAACCCGGGGATATCACGCTGCGCATAGGTGTCGCTGCGGCTCCAGTCGGTCTGGCCATCGGCATTGTCGCGCAGCGCCTGGTTGCTGCGCAGTCGCCAGCCTGCGATGTTGATGCCACTGTTGAGGTACAGGTCGTGGCTGTTGCGGTTGCGGCCGTTGTGGCTTTGGTAATGTTGTGTGGACGCCTGGTAGTTGATGAAGGCGGCATTGATGCCGGCGTCCCATCGCGATTCGGCGATCGTGTCGGACGGTTGTCGGTGCAACGCTATCTGTGGGATGGACACCGACAAGCGCAAGTTCGACGGGTCGAAGTCGGCGTAGGCGTGGGGTAACAGGGCGGCCAGGTCCAGGCAGCGATCGTCGCTGGGCAGGGGGGCTTCCAGCGCTTGCTCACGCAGGCCCAAGTCGCGCAGCAGGTTACCCGTCAGGCAGGCTTGCAAGCCTTGGCCGTCGTTGTTGCGAATGTCCACTTCGCGTGCGTCCAGCGGTGTGTGGTTGACCAGTAGCTGAACGCGGTAACGCCCGGCCGCCAACGGTTCCTGTTCCGCCAGGGCCTGCAATGCCAGCGCGCCGGCGTCGCTGGCCAGGCCGGGTGCCTGACGCATGAACTCGGCCTGGAAGCGAGGCGAAGAGGGGGTGGCGAGCGCGGGCGTGACTAAAAGCAGTATTAGCGGGCTGCCAAGCAGCGCGGATCGGGCGGGGCGCGGGCGTGACCACACGGGCCTGCGCCAGTGGAGCTTAGGCATGGAAGGAGTCCTGGGGCGTTAGCGCTTGCAGTTTGGGGCGCAAGGGAGGCTTGGTTGCGAGCTTAGGGTGGCGTGCGCCAGGCGTGTGGCTGACGGGCCGTGTTGCGAGGGGTAGGTTAGGGGCGGGGGGATAGAGAGGCTGTAGGAAGAGTCTTGATAATGAGGCGGTGGTTTCGATAAGGGCGATTGAGCTGGGGTGCCTAGCGACACCCCAGCGCAGGATCAACTCAGATTACACTCCTCCTGGTTGAAGCGCATGCCATTCCCAGTTGAGGGGTCTTCCATCTCCGGAGTACTTCGTAGGTGTAGGAGCTTTTGGCGGATCCAGCTTTACACCATGTTGAACAATTGTTACTTGGGGTTCGCTGACTATCCTTGGCCCCCTGCCGCTGCTGAAAACAGTGGCCTCTAGATTTACTTGCCTCAGGGGTGGATTGGCGCTAGAAGCGCTACTCGAACTTGAAGGCGTTGTTTGCGTAGCACTATTAACAACACTGCGGGAGGGGTTTGACTGTAGGCCCATGCCGCCTGTGGAGGTTATCTGCATGTCGTCCAAGCTTGCCTGAGTCGGCGCCGACATCAGCCGATTAAGCCCTTGCAGATGCGCGCCTCCCTTCGTCGCGGCAGCAACGCTCGCTTTAGCTACCGCTTTAGCTGCCGTGGCTGCTTTGCCTGCTGCCTTGAGCGTAAACATTGCTGGCCCACCCACGATAGACGTCACTACCTGAACCCCGAACGCCCCATAATTGAGAGCTTGTGAAAGTTCTGGGTCATCATTGGTGGTAAGTACCGCACCAACCTGCATGCCCAGTGCAACACCTTGCCCGATAACCATAATCGAGGCTTTCGCGAGGACGCCGGTCGACACCAACGCGCCCGCACCCGCTAGCAGAGGCCCTGCCATCGCGCCGGCCGATAGCACCAGCATAAGCGCCGCAACGCCTACGCCTATCCATGCAGACCAGGGAATCGAGGGTTTTTCTGGCGGGTCCACGTAATCCGGTGGTACATCTCCACCGGCCACCGAACTAACCCTATGGCCGGTAGGGTCCCGCCATTTCACCGGGTTGCCCAGTGCATACACATAAGGATTGGGGCCTGATACTTCTGGCGGCAGCGAATCCGGGCTGTGGAAGCGCATCAGGTTGGGGTTGTAGGCACGGTAGCCGCTGCCAAGCAGGTACCAGCCCAACCCCGCTTCACGCAGTTCACCATTGAACGCCAGCAGGTTGCGCAAGCCATTGTCTTCGGGCTGTTCACCGTACGCGCTGTAGCTGGCATGGCGGGTGCCATCACTGTCTACTTCTGCAACCACGCTGCCGGCAGTGTCGGTCAGCAGCAGCTGGTTGTCGTTCTGGTTCGCGCGTTGCACACCCACTGCCTGGCCATCACCGTACAGGTACTGGGTGAGCAGGTCATTTTCTTGTGTGCTGTCCAGGCTATTGCCCAGATAGCGCCTTTGCACCTGGGCCTTGCCAGCCTGCGTGGCGGCGAGCAACTGGTCGTGGCCATCGTACAAGTACTTCATCAACTCGGTGTCGTTGGCATCCAGCACACGCTGCAAGCGGCCATGGCTGTCATATTCCAGCTTGCGCCCTTGTTCGTCGTTGAGCATGTTGCCCCGCGCATCGTAATGGAACGTCTGCTCTGCGCGGTAATCTGCGAGTAAGGTATGGGTCACCTTGGTCAACTGGAAGCTGGAGTCCTCAGCGTAGGTGAAGCGTGCGGTATCACGTTCGCCATCGGCAAAATCAGTTCGGCAGCGGCTCAGGTTATCCAGTGCATCGAAGTCGAACGTTTGTGCAATGATCGAGCGGCCCGCTGCATTGCGCGGCAGTGCCTGCCAGCGTTCGCCGTCTTCCTCTTCAATGTCCCAGTCGCCTTCGTAGTCGTGAGTGGTCAGGCGATCGAGTTCGTCGTAACCGAACACTTCCTTGCGGATGAAAGCGTCTTCATCGTCATCGTTGTCACGGTACAGGGTGCGCGACTCAAGGTTCTTGCCATCACGCCATTTCAGCACCAGCACCCTGATTTCGCCGTTGGCATCGAGCGTACGCCGATGTTGTCGGCCCAGCGGGTCGTAGGTCTGGGTGGTGCGCACATAACGCTCGGCATCTCGGGTGGTCGTGTGTTCCAGCAGCCCTTCGCTGTTGTACTCGAGTGTGCATTCCAGTTGGCCCTGGGAAATGGTCTGAAGCCGCCCAAGTGTGTCGTAGCCATAGTGGCAGGCAATACCGTCGCTGTGCTTGCGGAAAATAAGGCGGCCTTCCAGCGAGTGCGCATTGTGGATGTCGTACTGCGCTTGATCGTTCACCTTCCAGTACTCATGGGCCAGGTAGCCTTGGTCGGTGTAACTGTAAGTACGGTTGCCGTTGCTGTTGGCAGCCGAGGAAATTTGCGCATCGCTTGGGAAGTAGTCGAAGCTGGACGCATCGGGCACATGAGGCTGCGATACATCCTCGAACGTCGCTGCCACCTGGGAAGGTTGGGTGGTGAGGTTTGGCTTGTACTCGTAATGGGTGACGTGCGTGCGTTTGTCGGTGCCCTTGCTGTTACTGATGGAGCGCTTCTCGACCAGTTGTGTCAGCCCACGGTACTGGTATTTTTCCACGCGCGGTCCTACGGCCATGCGGGTCAGGCGATCAAGCCCGTCATACTCGCGCGAGCACACGGGCTGCGCCGGATCACCGCGGGTATCAAGCACTTCCAGCAGGGTTGTCAACTCGCTGACGCTGTGCGCCGCGAAGGTACGCAGGAGTTTGCTGCCGTCTGCCCGAACGGTTTCGCACATGCGCCCCCAGTTATCGTAGGTGTACTCGGTGACCAAGGGTTTCTGCTTGCGAGTCTGCGCGGGGCTGAAGGTTTCTTTGATGCAGCGGCTTAGCCCATCGTAGGTGTAATCGGTGCGGTCGATCTCAACCCACGAGATGCCTTTTGTTGCTTCGTCTTCCACCGGCAGCAGCAGGTACTCATACACGGGTTTTTCGGATGTGTTGTATTCCACGACGCGCAGCTGCTGTTTGTCGTCGGGCTTGTCGGGGCTCACGCTCCACATCGTGGTTTTGTTGCCCTTTTCACCGAAAGGCGAGAACTCGGTGATTTCTTTCACAAGGTCCGGGCGGGTGACCGCGCAGCGCTGCCCCCAGGCATCGTAAGCGTAGCTGGACGTCAGCTCGACCACGGTTTCTGCGGGGGTGTCGCTGTCGGGAGGCGCGGGGAGGTAATCGAACTGTGTTTCGCTTGCCACGCGCCCGATGGAGTCATACTGGGTTTTGGACGTTATGCGGGTAATTGTCTTGCCTGGGTCATTCAGGTCTTTCAGTGTGCGCTCCACACGTACCGAGCGTTCGAGCCCGTCATGATAGGCGCGGGTGATGACCTTGTTGGGGTCGGTGATCTGGGCATACCAGAGCGAGCGCTTGTCCTCAATGACCTGGCCATAGTCATAAGCAACTGTGGCAGCATGATCCGGGTCATCTGGCGCCACGGTCTGTTCAAGCAGCCGGTTGAGTGAATCATAGCGGTAACGGGTGACCACGCCGTTGGCATCTTCCTCTTCGATGGCGCGGTTACGCAGCGACGAGTGTACAGAGGCCGACGTTTTCTCGATCGTACCGCCGTGGGGCGAGAACGTGGTTGTGGTCTTCAGGTAAGTTGGTTTTCCCTGCTCGTCGTTTATTTTTTCATAATGCCAGCGGGTTTTCGACGTGCAGGCGCCCAGCGTGGCAGTCTTCAGATCGGAGCGCCCGTGCAGCAAGACATTGTCTGGCATGTTCAGGTGGCTCATCTCGACCCGGCGCAACCGTTGTTCGGTTTCTTTGCCATCATCTTCCAGGGTAACTTCGAGGGTCTCCTCGCTGTCAGCAACCAACCAATAACTTGCCTGCTGCAGCGAGGCTGTTGCGCTCAACACGTCCATCGCTTTGTAGGTGTACCGGGTGCGAGTGATCGTAGCGGGCTTCCCGGTTGCTGCATCGTCAGCCGGGTAAACGGTAATACTTTCAAGGTTGCGCTTGAACCCTTCCTGGTCCGCCGGGCAGCCGTCACTTTGGGTGGCGGGATAATAGGTGCGGACCATGCGTATGCCACTGGCAGTCCGCTCCTCCTCCAGGTTGCCTGCCTTGTCGTAAATGAAGGTGACGAACTCGTCACGGCGGTCGACGGGATTACCAGAAACCGTCCAGGTCTTGGTCATTTTGCTCGGTAGTTGCAGGCGTTCATCCTGTTCTGCAAAACCGCCACTGCGCTCGTGGTACTCGTTTTTCATCGTCTCGGTACAGCCGGACTCTTCGGTGACTTGCTCGACCAACAAATGGAAGCGGTTGAAGGTGCGCGTGACGGTGCGGAGTACCTTGCCTTCGTAGTGGTGCTTGACGGTTGATGTGTAGTTGAATGTACTGCCGGTAAATTTGTACAAGTGATCCTGGTTGTAGTTGTCATCCCAGACTACACCCGACGCGCCATAACCCAGGAAGTTATTTTTGCTAAAGTCGTATTCGGTCTTTATAAAGGTTGTTTCATCAAGCCGATCGGGCTTCACAACAAGGCTGGTTGCATAGGGGACATACAGCTCCAGGCCGGGTAGTTGGTGCCCCTGTTCTTTGTAAACCAGCTCCTCTTCACCCCCCAGTGGGTTTACCAGTTTCTGCAGGCAACGCAAGGAACCGTAGGAAGTATAGTCAAACGTCCAGCTGTGCTGGTCGGTGGTGGGCATGACTAACGTGCGCAGTTCTTCACCCTCGAGCGCCAGGGTGAAAGACACATGCGCTTCAGTGCCAGGATGAAGGTCCAGCACGGCTTCATGGTCACCGTTGAACGTTACCGTAAGCAGTGTTAGCCCACTGTCGTCATGGATAGAAGCCAGCCGGCCTTTGCTGTCGTCGTAGGCCAATGTGATGCCGTGGCCCGATGGCGTCATGACCCGGGTTGGCAGGCAAACCCGGGGGGCGGCTTTCAGTGGCTCAAGTAGCTCTACCAGGCCCGCTTTATGGGCAATCCGGTAACGTTTGCCTTTATCGTTGCTAATATTCGCCACATGAAAGCTGTCAAATTTGCGCTCATGAACCACAACAGGTTCGTTCGGGCCGTTGTCAGCGATCGCAAAACTATCCCCCGTGTGCAGGTCCAGTACGCCACTGTCCAGGTCGTATCGGCTTAGTTTCAAAGACCAGCCAATACCGAAGCCTGCGTTCGATTCGTTCAAGGGGTTGAAATTCAGGCTCAAAGGCAGTTCCGGGCCCTGAAGGTCATTGGCGTTCAGGGGGGGGATTTCAATAGAAAATGTGTAAAGCCCCGTGCGGGGGTCGACACTACCCTGGGTGTAACTCATGAAGTTACAGGCATTGGACTGTATAGTCATGAATAGCGTCCTTATTCAGTGGTAGGTCGGCGGCCGGCCGATGTCTGCACGATGATTTTCCCCAGCGAGTCGCGTGTTGCCGGGTTTTCGGATTTGTCGACAACGAGGATGCCAAGTGCTGTAGGTATGAAGCTACCCTTGCCGTTGCGGTTTACATATTGGTCGATATCGTGCTGGTCGAGGTCAGAGGGTGCATGCGTTGTCTTCAGCTTAATCCACCACTTAGGTGTACCTCCTTCCATGGCCTTTGATTGCAGTTCAATGGTGGTGGCCGATGGGATATTGATCATGTGTATTTTGCGTGCTGAAAAGTCACCCATTTCAAGCACTTGCCTTTTGTCGCTTCCCGCGCCTTCGACGATCAATGCTTTGGAGTCGCCGCCTCCCTCGTTGCCCACTTTTTCATAAACAGTAATGGTGCCAGTTGCTGATGGTGAATGTTGGCGTGACATAGTCATTGGCTTCCACTTAATTGATTGTTGATTGAGGTATGCACGCGTCAGCGTATAGCGTGTCCAGGCAGGGTATGACGATATGGGGTGCCAGGCACCTAGCAGAAATGCCAGGTCCCCAGGTGATGGGGTGCGGTGCTTAGGGGGGGCGTCGGGGACCTAGTATTTTTGCTAGTTGTTTGGGTTCGGTACCCACTCTATAACGGTATGCAGCCGTTGCCCGCTGAGCGCAGCGATGCAATCAATAGAGTAGAGGCCGACATTGCATGAAGACTAATGAAGTGGAGCTGGAGCAGCCGTTAATTTCAGGGCTGACTTCCAGTAACGAAATCGACCTGGATGAATTGGGTGCAAGTGATCTGCTTACGTATATAAAGTATACGGGTATGCAGCCTGACCATGAGGTGGTCATTAGCTGGTTAGGCGCCGACGCGGAAGGGACGGCGTTTGACGATGCAGGGTCAAAGTATTATGTCAGGCCGGAAGATCTTGAGAAAGGCGTGGAAGTAAAAATAGAAAATGCTGTTGTTCGAAGCGCCGAAGGTGGACAAGCTTTTTATTCATACGTGGTAACCACAGTTGGCCAGTCACAGCGCAGATTCTGCCTCGTGGGTATCAGGGAAAAGGGTGATGGTGAAGGTTTAGCGGTCATTCAAGCTGTTCAGTCGCATGACCTGGTCATTAAGCCCGATGAGCTGGACAGTGCTGGCGTCATGTTCATCGTTATGCCCTATCAGGCGATGCAAGTCGGGGACGTGATTAACTTCACGTTCCAGGGCTTTGATGAGGATGGTTATGAAGAGGACCCGGAAACCGAAAAGTTGACGGTTAAAAAAGAGCATTTCGATAATCTACCCTTAATGTTCACCGTGGGTAAGAATATTTTTCGCTTCATTGATCCGGGCACTGCTAAAGTTTCTTACAGTGTCGACTTTGCTGACAGCGGGTCCCTGGATTCTCCCGTTCAGGACTTTGTCATCGATTCTGAGGCCTCGCTGCCAACACCTCTCCCGGCTCCGCGTATTGTGGGGTATACCCCGGGAAAACCGTTGGATCCTGGTAACTTCCGGGATGGATTGACAATCCATATAGACGGTTACCCCGGGATGTCGATTTCTGATCACGTCACCCTGTACTGGCGTAGCCCGGTACGTGAGCTGTTTACACACGTTCGTGTCGATGCCAGCACGCAATCCGTCGGCACCATCGTACTGCATGTGCCTGTCGATTTCGTGCTGGAGAATCAAGGATTAAACGTCAGCCTGTCCTACCTCTTCAGCCGTGAAGGGGCAGGTTTGCAATCGCAGCCGCTGAACGTGGCCATCGCTACCACGCGGGTGTTGTCCGTCCCCCTGATCGACCGCGCGACACCAGACGAAGGCAAGGATCATGGCACCCTGCCTGGCGCGAACGGCGTTGGCGGTGTTCGTGTTCGTGTACCCGATGTGCTGTTGCCGGGCGAACGTGCTGAAGTGCTTTGGCGTGGGTGGCCGGTATTTGGTGAGTACGTTGCCAATACCCCCGAAGGGGCTGATCCGCTGGTTTTTCTTATACCAGAAGAATTCGTACCGGCAAACATCGGGCGCGGCTCGCGGGACCAGAGCAGGCGCTTTGAAGTGGCGTATCGCGTGATTGGCAGTGGTTCTCCGCTGGACTCGGCGCCTTACCATTTAAGGATTACCCCGCCCGTTCCCAGTGGAGATCCGCAAATCCAATGTGAAGGTGTAGTTGGGCAAGCCTTGTCGCTATCGAGGGTGCCAAGTGGGGGGGCCAAATTGACGCTGGGCACCTGGAGATTTGGCCGGGCTGGTCAACTTCTTCATATTTGGGTAAGCGGCGTAGGGCAAGAGGGAGATCTTTCTGAAGACCTGCGGACTGCATCTATACCCGTGACTGAAGGGGAAGCGGATATGGGCGTTGAGGCTAAGTTGCCAAAACTGTTTTTGGAACAATTAAAGCTGAACGAGCAGTTTACGTTGCATGTCGCGTTGAGCTTCGATGGCGGGACGCTATATAGAGTGTTTCCGGAAATGAGTATCACGCTGGAATCTTGAGTGAAGTGCTAGTTAGCGTATTGTCAATGCAGTGTGAGTGCTATTTGTGTTGAGGCTGCGTATTGTTAATTAATTTTGGAGTGTGATAGTGATGGCCAGGCCTACGTTTGAAAAATACATGAGATACCTCCGGGCAGAACCGCGTACTTTGGGGTGGGGGGCGCTACTGGTTTACGATCGATTCAGGGCTAACAGGCTGTTGGCGCAGGAGCATATTCAGCGTTTTGATGACAGTGAATGGCTGCCGCCTGTCAATTTCAGGGCAAGTACGGAAAGTGGTAGTTGGACCGAGGTTCGCGACCTCGTGATGGACAAGCCTCGGTTGTCGTTCGTGAATTCCAGTATCGCCAGTTCCAAGGCGCGCTTGAGCATGAACGTCGTCAGTGGCGTCATCACCCAGTTGCGCCAGTTGCCTGGAAGTGACCAGATGGAATTGGTGAGCTATACGGTGCTGAACCCTTTAGGTGGGCCGACGGTCCGGATGGACATAACCCTGAATGAAACCAACAGCGGCAGTATTGATGACGAAGGCCGCGTGACATTGGATCTTTCAACGGGGCAGGGGTACACCTTTGAAGTTTCCAGTTGGAAGGAAATGAACGAAAAGCTCGGTGAGGCAGTTAAAGCTGAGTTTGAAAAATGGCCGAAGGAGGCCAGGGTATGGGAGCTCAATATCATCAAGCCATTAGCGGGGGCGCTCAATCCTCAAGAATTTGCTGTTCGTACACATTCGCTGGCACGTTCACAACAGATTACCAATGCCACTCAAGAGGAGCAGGAGGAGGGCGCTGTTATCGTGGGGGTGTCGTTTGTTGAGGACAAGACAGGAACCTTTCCACCGAATGATAAGGATATGCCCTATCTGTTGCCGTCGCCGGTGGATGGAAACGATGGTCCGTTTACAATGAATGTTCTTTTTGCTAATGAAGTCTGGCTCAAGGATCAATTGTGGCAGTTGGTGCGTGACATCCCTGGGTTGACAAATGTTAATATGGATCGTGATCAAAGTGGCTTTTTTTCTACTGTGAAGGCTGATGTCGGATTTACGGTGCAAGGGCGCAGGGACACTACGATTCGTGATTATGAGCGTTATACGTTCACCACATACACATGGCCGAATCTTGATTTTTCGGGTTCTTTTAAAATTGTACATACTGATGATGTTCTGGTCGTTGAGTGGGCTGTGGAATGTCCCACTAAGGAGTTGGTTGTTATCTTTCACGACTCGCTTAGGGATTATCGTCATGATCCGGATTTCAATGTTTCTGTTTCGGTGCAAACAGAACTTCGAATTAAAATGGTGGGTGAGGGGGACAAGCGTGGTGATATAGAAATTGTGCCGGGCAAGGTGGAGGTCAACTATAATGCCCGGTTTTGGGGCGGCGATCACAGCTATATTAACGACTATGTTAAGGAGTCGTTTGATGATTACATTAAGCCCCATATTGATCCCCTGGTGAATCAAATGGCCGACAAGGTTGCTGTCATGGCGTCAGGGATCAAACCATTTAATGCTCTACGCCTTAACAGCCTTTTGTTCCGCAGTGATGATGTTGCCACGCCACGGTTATTGGTAACGCCTGGGGAACTTTCGCTGTTAGGGGATCTGGCCCCCAAATTGACAACCTTCGCTGTAGAGCCGCTTGAAGAAAAAGTGAGCGCGGCCCCAGGTAACACGGTTAAGTTTCATCTCGACCCTGGCATTGGCGGGACGGTTAGCTGGAGTGTCAAAGGTTTGCCAGATGGCTCAACTGACCCCGAAAAAGTAGGCGCTGTTGTGGATGGGGTCTATACGCCTCCTGAAGTCGGGGCGCTAACCGACAGCTATAGGCGTGTCATCGTGACAGCCACGGCAAATGGTAACTCGAGCAGCGCATTGGTAACGGTCGTGGCGGACAGCGTTGCTATCTATCCCTATTTCCAAATTGCAAATTTCAAATCCGGCGATAACCGCCCACGCTACGTTTTGACAGGTGGCGATATAAAGGGTGACTTGAAATGGGCCATGACCAGTTCAAGCAAAGGCACCGTACGTGAAGTGGAAGCCGGTGATTCCGATCTGGATATTCCGGTAGACAAAAATGTGCGGATCTATGAATCCCCGGAAAAAGCTGTCGGTGAAGCCGGCACGGTGGACGCGCTTGTTCATCTGGACGGCGTGGAGGTATCGGCGGGCGGGCAGACGGAAGTGATCGATATTGTCATCCCCTGGAGAACAACTACGGCGGGGCTCAGAACTACCGCGCAAGCAGGAGGTGGCTTAAAGCTGGCGCTGTACTTCGATAATGAAGAGACAGGAGAGGAGGACGAACTGACACCCGCAGAAACTCTTTGGAAAGTTTTCAAAGGCGCCGGTCAGATCAACCCCACTACTGGCATCTACACGCCAGGGCCGAACGAAGGCCCTTACATCATCGTTGCCGGTAGAGAAACACCAGCAGAGCGTACGCCCATCTGGAACTACGCGGTTATTCCGCTTTCGCACGTCGAAGAATATGAAGCGTTCTGTGCGCATGTTCGTACCCATAATAAGCAAGGGGAGATTTGATCATGGCCACTTCTTCCAAGCGCGAGTTGCTGGATGTTCTGAGCAAAGGCGATGCAATGTATGGTTGGGGGGCGATGCTTGCGCTCGGCCGTGATTCGGTCAACCAACTGCTTGAGGCGCGTTTCATTGAGCGTTTCAGGAACCAGGATTTTATCACACCCATCAGTGGCGAATATTACGGCGATACGCAATCCACCGAGCTTGTGGTGCTGGATGGGCTGATGCTCGGCCCGCCCGCGCTGTCGTTCGAAAAGGCTTCGGGCCGCACCAGCACGGTGACCGTGGTCATGGAGCTGATTGCCGGCCGTTGCAGCGCGCAGGAGAAATCACCCGGAAGTGCCAGCCGCTTGCGCAGAAGCCATGAACTGACCCAGGGCATGGGCTACACGCTGCAGATGACAGCGAAGCTTGTGGTGGTACCTGTGCCAGGGAGCAATCAACAGCAACTGGCTATCGATCTTGGCCAGGCCACCGATCCGATCTGCAACCTTGCAGTTACCGATCAGGCAGCGCGCAAAATGGGCCAATTCATCTTGGGGCAGTTGCAGCAGCAACCGGCCTTCGAACCACTGTTCGGTTTTATCAATTTTTCCCCTATTGGCAACGATGTACTGACGATTGACAGGGTCGACCCTATTGCACAAAAGGCCCCCGAAGGCGCCGGGCAGGGCAGTCAGCCGCAAACAGACGGGGCAGTGCTGCTGCTGATGCAACTACGGGGTGACAGCGATGCGGGTGGCATTCCGGATGCGTTTACGTATTTGCTGCCGCGAAAGGAAGCACCAGAGGTGAGCAACTACGGTGCCACGTTGTTGCTGGGCAAGCTAAGGGCAAAGTACAGCACATACCTTGCCTCCGGCCTGCTGGCGCAAGTGATCATGCCGGAAGGCTATGTCGTCCGCTTCCTCGAACATGAAGAGTTCGACCCGCATGACAAGGTCCTGTTTGGCGACATTCGGCCCGGTACAGGCACCTGCCGGCTTTTGCCCGCACTCAGCCATATCGGTGCTGGACAAGCCTTATCCTACGAGGTGAGTTGTGACACTGGCCTCTACGGCTGGCATGCCCATGACATTATTAGCCCACGAGCAGCGGGTGCGATCAATAACGGTACCTACACTGCCAGGCCAAGGGGCCAGCTGCCGAGCGCTCAGCGTGTAGTGGTAGTGTCAGCGAAGGTTTCAGAGGAGGCTGATGCGGCTACCCGTTCAGCGTTGTTGATCGAATCTTCGGAGCCGCTGTCAATCTCGCCGCGGGTTGTTGTCTGGTATTCGGGCCAGGGCGCTATCACCTTTACCAGCAACGCTGCCGGTAATGTCGAGTGGAAACTGCTAGACGAGAAAATGGGAGAGTTGGTCAAGGATGCCGACGACTCCCGGCGGGCGGTGTTTACGCCAGACGAGGGTTCTGTGCCGCTGGTGCGTTTGCAGCGTGTGGAAGTCAGTGTTGGCGAGGCCAAGGGCCATGCAACGGTCGTGATGCTGCGCACGGAACCCAGATTGCAGGTCACGCCCCATTATGTACCCCGCCTTGCACCCGGCGCGGGCCGGCTATTTGCGCTTGATGACGACCCGGCAGATCGCTGGGAAGTGTTTGGGCCTGGAAACATCGACAAAGAGACCGGGGAGTATAAAGCGCCTGATCAGCCCGATGCTGAGGTCAGTGTAATCGCCGCGTTTTCCGGCCCCTTTGCGGGCGTTGCCATTGTTGAACATTACGCAGGCCTGGCTGCGCAGGCCATGGCATTGCAGGACCGTTGGAAAACACTCAAAGAATTTAGCCTCAGCTTGAACAATAAAAATCGAAATATGGTGTTTGCAAATGGTTACCAGCAAGTAGGCATTGATATTGTCATTGGTACTCACAGTTTTACTGACTCAAACGGTGAAGACGTTTGGGACCCGGTCAGTAATGCTGAGCTGGCTACATTGGTGCTGCTTGACGAAATTGGCAATGAAATTCCTTATTTGACTGACGATCAGCATGGTGTTCCAGGCGATAGTTTGGAAGTGTGGGCGGCGAAAAAGAAGCGTAACCATTTTGATTATTACCCCGTGGGCAGTTCGGATAGGGCGAGCGGGGTGCGAGGGGAAGAAGAGGGCAAGCGTTACGTCACTGTGTATGTGCATTCGAAGGTGGCGGAAGTGGCCAGGTTCACGGCCAAGTTTCAGGCTTATGATAGAGCATGGAAAAATTCGTACAGCGATGATAATCCAGACAAAGAGAAAGGTAAGATCGAATTGGAGGGGGTCAAGCTTCCCTTGCCTAACCTTGCCGCGTTCGTATGGCCAAAGTCGGGCGGCAAACGGGTTTTTGAAGAGGATGGATCAAGTACGCCTACTGATACGTTCAATTACTGGCATCGCACCACAGACTATTGGTCACTGTCTGGAAACGGCATTCAATTGGTGGAGATGAATTTCGAATCCGCCTCGATGATTAAGTGGGAGTCGGAGCAGTTAGCGGAAAGTTTCGCCACTTATACCGGCATCGCCTTCAAGCCACGACGCCCTGAGGAGGCTCCCCTCATGCCAGAAGGCGTGCAGTATCAGGCCGAGCTGCAATTACTTTCTCAAGAGCCAGGTATTCAGGTGGCGCTTGATCCCAAATTCAAAGGGCAGGATAGGCCGTCTGAGGGGGCGATGTTGATCACACTGGACCGGGTTTCGAATTTCAATTACTGGTCTCCGGTAAAGTATCGAAATAAGCTCGATGGGGCAATGAACTTTACCGTAACCGATAATTACGGTACGAAGCACAAGCTTAAAATTTTGTTTGGGGGCGGTACGGATGGTCGAAACTATCTGGAGCTGGGGCTTCAGTAATTTCCAATCGACTTTTTGATGGCGAAGATTCGAAAATGACAACACAATCATTCATTCATTCCAACGCATTCAATTTCATGAGCTTTGTGCAGGGCGGCGTTGATGAGCGTACAGGGCAATACACGCTCAGTATCGAACTGCCTGAGCTTCCGAGTAATGCCTTGGTTGGCCCGAACCTGCCATTGCGCTTGAGCTTCAGCCCACTGAACAACGTCAATAGCGGCTTCGGTAAAGGCTGGACGCTTCAGCTCAGCCAGTACAACCTGAACGACAACAAACTTGATCTGCATACAGGGCAGAGTTTCAAAATTTCCGATAACGGCCCCGGTGAGCCTGCTCCTGTACCCGAACGCAAGCTTGAACTCTTTCACTTTGAAAACAGGAGTGAAGGCAACACCCATCGCTACCGGATCGCCCATAAATCCGGCATCGTCGAATGGCTGCAACCGCAGCCATCGGACCTGCGACTGGCATTGCCTGTACGTGTAGAAGCCCTCTCGGGCCATGGCATCACACTGGCTTATCACCCCACAAAAAAAGGGTGCCTGCAGTCAATCGTCGACGATGCCGACCGTACGTTGTTGAAAATCGAATATGTGGGTGATAGCAAGGTGGAACTCACATTCTTGCCAAACTCAGCCGCTTCCGCGTTGTATTCATTGCTGATTTCCGGCGATCGATTGACAGGGGTGACACTGCCTACGTCGAACGGCGCGGGGTGGACCATCGATTATGCGCAAAAGGGTGAGTCACTGTGCATCACGCAATTGGATACGCCGCTTGGGGCTACCGAACTGATCGAGTATCAAGAGCGTGGGCATCTTTTCCCGGGTAGCACGGAAGAGAAGGGCCGGGCGCTCTCCTACGTGAATCGCCATGTCATCAAGCCCGGCGCCGGGCAGGCAGACATCGAAACGACCTACACGTATTCTGCAAGCAATTTCCTGGGATATGGCTCGCTGACCAGTTGGGCGGATAATGGCGAAGACAATCTCTACCGGGTGGCTGACCGCGCATTCAAGTATGGCGCCACTGCCACATCGCGTCGCGATGGCGAGCCAGTGCGTACGGTGGAGAAAATTTACAATCGCTTTCACTTGATGATTGAGGAAATCACGGTTGAGCAAGCCTGCACCCGGCGTATCAACACGAAGTACCATGAGCGCAACGTCGATTTTGTGGACCAGCCCAAGTACTTCCAGATGCCGGAGACGGTGACCACCTCATGGGAGTTCGACTGCCCGGAAGCGCCTGTGCATCCGCGTAGCGAAACGGTGACTACCGAATACGATGATTTTGCCAATCAGACGCTGGAAGTTCAGCCCAGCGGTCTGCGCATCGAGCGCACGTTTTATCCCCAAGATGATGACCCGGAGAAATTCGTACGCCATCTTGAACAGGAAATCGTAAGGCCTGCCGAAGGTTACGAAGCTGGCGCACAAACGCTTCGCACACATTATCGCTACGCGCTGCATCCCTCTGTAATGGTTGACGGGCCGGGTTGGCTGGTTAACCGACATGAGGACAAGTACCAATTGCATGGCGATGGTTCGCAGACGGTGCTGCAGGAAATCGAACGCACTTATGTAAACGATGAGCCAATCGACCCCCTCACCCACGGTCGGCTGGAGCAAGAGATAACGACAAGGAATGGGCGGCAGACGACGATCGACTATAGCTACTCGGATACCCCCGAAAAACCGACGACTCATCCGGTTCTGGTAACCCAACAAGTCATCACCGGTTTCGACCATGGGGCCAAACACCATGCCCGCAAGGAAATTACCTTGCAGCATTCGTTGCTGATTGGCGAGCCGTTGCTCAACCGTGATGACAACGATGTAGAGATCGAATACGAATATGATCTGTTGCGCAGAGTGATACGCGAAACCGTCGCACCGGGAACGGCTTACACCGCATCGCGCCATTATCATTACGCGTTGGTTTCCAGCTCGGGTGGCAAGGCCACTCAAGAGCAGATAGACGTCAAAGGGGTTTCAACCTTGAGTACTGTCGATGGCCTTAACCGGGTTGTCGAGGCCAAGCGCATCGATCGTGATTTTGTGCAAAAAGGCCAGGAGCCGAACTATCGTCCAACCTACAAGGCCATGTATGACGGGCTGGGCGATTTGATCGAGGAAGTTGAGTTCGACTGGCACAGGGACGAAGATGTACCGTTGAAGACCACTTTCAGTTATGACAACTGGGGGCAGCGCTGTAAAACGGTGGGCCCCGATAAGGTTGTGCATCATGACCGGGTCGACCCCATCGGCACACCGGAACGGCTGGGGCCGGTGCGGCGTACATGGAGTGAGTCCGAGGACGCAGTGCTTGGCAGCGGCCAAACCATCACGTTCATGAATCTGTTCGAAAAACCAGTCAGAGTCGAGCGTTTGACAGCAAGCAGAAAGCCTTACAGCGTTCATCAGTACTTCTACGATGGCCTTGGGCGTTCAGTCAGGGAAAAAGATGCCGAGCAGAATGAAACGTGGTTTAGCTACGATGCGTTCAATCGGTTGGTAGATCACACGCTTGCCGACCGTGCGCTGGTTCATCGCGACTATGCTTTGCACAGTACTGGAGACCTGCCGGAACTGATTCAAGTCACTCGGCGGGGCGGTAGCGAACCGAGCGTGCTGGGCTTGCAGCGGTTCGACGGGCTGGATCGTCTGGTCGAGTCGACAACGGGTGGCCGTCTGCGAAGCCTGGAGTATGAGCCAGGCCAGCGTAAGCCCAAGGCGGTGATTACGCCCAAGAAAAAGCGTATCGAATATAAATACGTGCCGCAGTTGGGTGAAGAGGCTGTTGAGCGCAAGCAGGTCGACGCGGGCATTACAGGGCATTTTGATTATGACCCACAGAATGCATGCTTGCTGTCGTGTTCAGAGCACGGGGTTGCCATGACACGTGACTATTTCAGCACGGGTGAGCTGAAATCAGAGACATGTTCATTTGACGGTGGCAAGCCTTACGAAATGAAGTACGTGCATAGCCTGCAGGGTAAGATGCTGTCTTACATAGATGTGCTGGGTGCTGAGCAATCCTACAGCTACGACGGGGCTGCTCGCTTGAAATCGACGAGCCTTGGCACACTGCACAGTAACTTTGAATACGATGACCTGGGGCGCAACGATTTCTTCGAGACGATTGACAATACGCCGGGCGAGCCAGCTCGGCGGCTTGGCACCCAATTGAAATTTGACGATTTTGATAGAGAAATCTCGCGTACATTCGATTTCGGGGATGCGAAGCAAACCTTGAGTCAGCGATATGACAAGGCGGATCGAATTATCGGCAAGGTGTTGCGTCGGGGGAAAGAGCTGCTGCGCAGGGAAGTGTTCGATTACGATGAGCGGGGCCGTTTGGTCGAGTATACATGCAGTGGAATCGATGAATATATGCCTGTGGATCCTTATGGTAACCGTATACGTCGGCAGACGTTCAGGTTCGATGCGATCGATAATATCACACGTGTGCTCACCGCACATGCTCAAGGCGAAGTAGACGTTGTCTACCATTTCGCGAATCTTGCCGATCCTGCACAACTCACTGGTTTCACGGTCAGGGGCATGTCCGAGCAACCTATCGAGGTGCCGCTGGAGTATGACGATGACGGAAATATGGTGGTTGATGAACAGGGGCGTCAACTAGCCTATGACGCCTTGGGGCGCCTGGAAAGTGTCAATGGCTTTGCCTATGGATATGACCCGCTGGATCGATTGGTCTCTCAAGAGCAGCCTTAAGTCATCCTGGTAGAGTACCTTTAAAACAGGGCCGCATTGCGGCCCTTTTTTCATGGCTGGAAACTCATGAGTTTGTCACCTGGTAATAGTGCTAGTTGTGCAGAATGCCGGGATGGCTTTGAATGCTTTCAGCAGCGCAGCTACCCGTCAACCTGATAAACCAGAGGCGCATCATGAGTGACTCCAAGGCGTACAGTGCTTCCGAACGCGTGCGTAAGGCATACCTGCGTTCGCTTGCAGACCATAAGCCCCATCTTGATCCCCGAATTCATTCGGGTATGGAAGACTTGGTAATTGATGGGAGTATGCTGGCCGATCCACCCAGTGGATTGGTCTACAGAAAATTTACAATTGAAGAAAGCGGCGGTCCCGCTGACCCTGCATTGCCCTTTGTATTGAGCGTGCCACTCTGGGTGAGGACACGTGAAGACACGCTTCGCATTGAACACTCCAGGGATGGTGCCACGTGGACGACGGTTTACGAAAAGGTTGGCGATTTTCGCGAACCCGGTACGCCTGATCCATATCCCGTAGTAATCCCTAAAGATCAAGACGCGCTGCGAGTGGACGGCACCCACCATTTCAGAAGTTGGGTCATGAATATCAATGGGGATGCTTCCTGGTCGGGGCCCCTGACGCTTATTTTCGACCGAAACCCGCCCTATTCGCATGCGGCGCCGCCCAAGTTCCCTGATATCCCGGTTGTGACCGATGAATCGTTGAAAGTGGGTGCCAAGTTGAAACTACCCGCCTATTCCAGCTGGGCAGAAGGCGATCAGGTCTTGGTGTACTGGATGAGTCGCCTTCCAGACAAGGTTGAAGACCTTGATCCACCGATCGTGGCGCTACCTACGACAGGTGCCGATCAGGAGCTATCGATTCCTGAAGATAAAATCCGCGCCGTTGGGGATGGCGGGGTGTATGCCCTCTACCTGCTGGTCGACAAGGCCCTCAACATCAGTGCGTTGTCTGTCTGGACCAGTATTCCTGTAGCGTTGGGCGAACTGCCTGCTACCTTTGATGACCCTCTGGTGCCGTTGGCCACAGCGGCTGACGGTTTTTTGATTGACCAGGCTGACGCTCATTTGGGTGTGGAAGTATGGGTTCCTTGGCAGGAACATATGAAAGCCACCGATACTGTGGTGGTGACTTGGGGTGGCATAGCGTTACCGGCTGAAACGGTTGGGTCTGCTACTAAAGAGAATATCCCGGTAAAAGTATCCGATGAGGTATTGCTGCGCGCTTACGGTAATAACAAGGGGCCCCTGCCCACCACTGTCAGCTATGTCCTGATGCGTGGTACCCATCCGGTGGGCGGCGCTGATACTGATATTAACGTAGACTTCGAAACCATGGACCCAGGTGGCCCCGATCCAGAATGGCCACTGCCCATTCATCCCGGTTTAAAAGAAGTTGTAGTCAAGGGCAGGGGAGGCACGAGTGACGATAATGAATTGAATGCTGATGATGCGGGTTTAATTGCCGATCTGGAAATTGAGCTCTACAGCTTCGCCGAGGAAGATGATGAACTTGAATTCTATTGGGCAGGTGAGCCAGCGGCGACTTACACCGTGTCAGGCACCGACAGCCCAGGTGACACGGTATCGGTAGAGGTGCCTTGGGCTGTTATCGAAAAGGGTGGCAATGGCCCGGCTATACTTGTCGATTATTTGGCTTCACGCCCAGGCGTGCATAACCCTGTGCGCTCGAAAGTTACGCCTGTCTCCGTTGATGCAATCACTATTACACCTGTTGCCGCAACATTCGAACATCTGGTAAATGGCAGGGTTACTTGTACTTCGATACAACGCAGTAACGATCATGCTGACGGGCCCGCTGTCGAGGTGTTGATTCCGGACCTCACCGAGTATTATCAGTTCTCTCCATTTGCGCAGATTCAAGCAAAGTGGTGGGTGTACAGAGGCGAGAGTGATGATTTAGGTTTCGATGAAATTGACGCTGTCACATTAGACATTCCGATCGCTATAGATAGTGAGCATCCGATCACGGGCTTTACCTGGCGGATCCCCTACGAGACCAATGTGCTTCCCACACATGAAGGGAACCCGGACCCAAGGTTCAATAGTTCTCGCGCAAATGTGCAATATACACTAAAGACGGCCAAGGGAGACATTCCTTCGATTGAAGCCAAGGTGGAGCTTTCCTTTATGCCACCCTCTGGTGTTTGTAATCCTGAAGGTGGTGGCATCTGAATTAACTTATGCTGCGCGAAAAGGATGTCGCGCAGCGTAGGGCTATTCGCGCTAGGTTGTAAGGCTTTTCCTATAGTGGCTTGATTTATTTCCTGTAGCTTGATCGCGATCGGCACCGACTCATGTGTTTCATTCACTCATTAACGTGCCTGCTTCTAGATCTGCATGAGATTTTGGAAATGAAAAGTAACTTCAAGAAATTTAAAGTTCGCAATGGGCTGGTGTGTTGCATGGCGGCGCTGCCGTTAAGCTTGTATGTAGGGGATGTGGCGGTGGCGCAGGTCATCGTCGACCGTGACACGGTCATCGATGGCAGTAATTTGCCTGATAGTTATCAGGTTCAGGGCGGTGCAAAGCTGACGGGCAACGGCGCCAGCACGGACCAGATCTTCCTGCGTGAAAGTGGGGCGCTGGAACTCAACGGTAGCACGGTGACATCGGCCAGGGACGGTGTGTTGATGGAGGGGAGCGCGCGCGCTGACATCAATGGCAGTACCATCACCAGCGATGAGCGTGGTGTTGTCTTGGGCCGCAGTAATGGCGTCGGCTCGCAGGCGTGGGTTACGGGCAGTAACATCAGCGGCAGGAAGGGTGGTGCGCTCATTGCCAGTGACTCAGAACTGCACCTCAATGGCAGTACGGTACAGGGCACAGGGCAGGGCAGTGCCGGCGTGCGCATGCTCAATGGCTGGCTCCAGGCGCAGGGCAGCACGATCGTCGGCGCACAGGAAGGTATTTTGGTAAATACCGATGGCCGTGCCGGCGAGGCCCGTATCGATCTGGATGGTTCGCAAGTCGTCGGGAAAGACGGTTCGGCCATACTGGTGGATGGGGAGACCGAAGGGGGTGCCACAGCCAAAATCACGGTCAGCAATGGCGCACAGCTTAGCGCTAGCAATGGCAACCTCCTCGAAGTGCGCAACCAGTCGAGTGCCGACCTGGCTGTAGTGAACGCCAACCTAGTGGGCAACGTAAAAGTGGAGGAGGGGTCCAGTGCAGCCATATCACTGGATCGGCAAGCTACGCTCACGGGCCAGTTGGAAAATGTCGGCAAACTGTCTATTGGCGATCAGTCACGCTGGACGATGGTCGACGACGCCAAGGTCGGCGATCTGGTGCTCGCTGGCGGGACCGTGCAGTTTGGCCAGCCCGATGCATACCATCGGTTGACGCTGGACAACCTGTCAGGTGAAGGCACGTTTGAAATGGATGCCAACTTCGCCACCGGGGAGACCGATTTCCTTGATATCACTGGCACAGCCACGGGCAGCCATAGCTTGCTGATCGGCAGCAGTGGTGCAGAGCCGCAAGCAGAAAACCAGCTTCAGGTGGTGCATACGGGCGGGGGTGATGCTTCGTTCTCGTTGGTTAACGGGCCTGTGGATCTGGGGGCGTTTTCCTACGAATTGGTACAGCGTGGTGACGACTGGTTCCTCGACGGTTCGAGCAAGATCATCAGCCCTGGCACCCGCTCGGTATTGGCGCTGTTCAATACTGCGCCAACCGTATGGTACGGCGAGTTGACCTCTTTGCGCAGCCGCATGGGCGAGTTGCGTCTGGATGATGGCAAGGCCGGTGGCTGGGTTCGGACCTATGGCAACAAGTTTGATGTTGCCGCAAGTTCCGGTGTTGCTTACAAACAAACCCAACACGGGTTTTCCCTCGGTGCAGATGCGCCGCTGCCGGTTGGTGATGGTCAATGGTTACTGGGTGTATTGGCTGGTTACAGCCGTTCGGACCTGAACCTGGAGGGCGGCACCAGTGGTGAGGTGGACAGCTACTACCTCGGGATGTACACCACCTGGCTTGACCGCGTCAGCGGGTACTACTTCGACGGCGTAGTGAAGTTGAACCGCTTTGACAACGATTCCACGGTTGCCTTGAGCGACGGCGCACAAACCAAAGGCCACTACGGCAACAACGGTGTTGGTGTATCGGCCGAGTTCGGTCGTCACATCGAGCTCGATCAAGGGTATTTCGTTGAGCCTTTTACCCAGTGGTCCACCGCTTATATTCAAGGAAAAGACTATCACCTGGACAATGACCTGCAGGCCCAAGGCGACGCTGTCCGGTCCGTGCTGGGCAAGGCTGGTGCGACAGTCGGGCGCAACTTCGAGATGTCAGCGGGTGGCATTGTTCAACCCTACCTGCGTGCTGCCTACGCTCACGAGTTCATCAACAACAATGATGTAAAGGTCAACGAAAACCGCTTCTCCAACGATCTCTCAGGCTCCCGCCTGGAGGTGGGCGCCGGTGTGGCTGTTACCGTAGCGCAAAGCCTGCAGCTGCATGCCGATATCGATCACAGCCGCGGCGAACATATCGACCAGCCCTGGGGTGTGAACCTTGGCGTGCGGTATAGCTGGTAAGTACTCATCAGGAGGCCCTAGGGCCTCCTTTTTAGTGGGAGTCACTAAATGAGCCAAATGTCAGACAATGAGTCGTTACTGAACAAGTTGTTAAAGTGGTTACTAAAGCCGTGGTCGAAGCTGTTGTTCAAGGAGCTACTAGAGGCTGTCACGGTGACTGACTTGCTTGACGACATCCCGGGTGGCGACATCAACCTGCTCCCCATCAGCGCTACCGAGAAGGATCTGGAGGTGATCGTACCCATGTGGCCGGTCAGTGATCCACGCCCTGGCAGGCCGGAACTGCTGAAATTGCTCTGGGATGAGGTAGAAGTGGATCAAGGGTCCTGGGAGGCCCCTGTGCAGCCTGGGGATCTGATCCTGAGTGTTCCCAAGGACAAGCTGACTGACGGCCCCCATGTGCTGCGTTACGAAGTAACCAATGCCAACCTTGACACGAGCCTTTCCAAGACGCTGGAGGTATTGATCGACTTGCAGGCGCCTGTTTTGGGCGCAGGCCAGGGCCTTCTGACGGTCGTTGAAGACCCGGAAGAAATCGAACGTGACGGGCTTACGGAGCGCTACCTGAGGAACCACGATCAACGCCTGCGAACCCAGGTGCCTGGATATATCACGCCCAAAGCAGGTGACACGGTTATCTATTATTGGGATACCGAGCCCTTTGCGGAAATGGAGGCTGGTGAACATGAACTGACATTTGAAGACACTATCAGGCCGGTCTACATCGATTTCCCTGGCGCATTGGTGCTTGAACGAGGAGACGGAGACCGCTATGTGTACTATGCCATCAAGGATCGAGCCGGCAATATCAGTGTGTTCCCCAGGCCTCTTAAACTGAGTGTGTCGGCTGGCTTGCGAGCGCTGCCATTGTTGAGCATCGAGCAAACCACGGGGGATCAGGAAAACCTGCATCTGGCACTCAATGATCTGGCTCCACCCCTTCTCATAAAGGTACCGGCTGAAGCAGTTGTTTACCCCGATGAAACATTACGGGTGGAATGGGGCCAGCCCGGAGACCCAGGGTATTACTCGACCTCTACCGAATACCAGGGACGTTCGCGTCAATTCGAAATTCCTGAAGACAAGGTGGCTGCACAGGGCGCAACGACCATCCAGGTCAGCTATGTCGTCTCGGGCGACAAGCGTCACGATTACCCTTCGCCGCCAGTAGGCCTTACTGTTGGTTCGTTGAGCCGGGGCCTACCGGTCGTTCAACTGGCTGGCGTGAGGAACGGGATATTCAAGTTGTCCGATGCGGATGAGCGTAACCGGGTGACATTGGGAACCTGGAAGTTCATGGCGGAAGGGCAATGGGTCGATATCTGGGTGACCGGGACCCTGAGCAATGGCCAAGAGGCGGAGCCGCACCAAGTTTTGAAAAACTATGCGATTGAGGCGGACGATGTTGAAAACGGCATTGGCGCACGTAACGATGTGGTGGTGCTGAAGTCGTACCTGTCAACACTGTTGCTTAATAACCCGTTCACGGTACATGTCAATGTAAGTTTCAATCAGGGGTACAGTTGGGTAAAATTCCCTGAAATGAGACCTCAGTTGCAGTCTTGACGTGGTTATCATGGGCCGGAAACAGGAGCTCTCATTTCGGCAGTGGTGCCCCCAAAGTCGTTGATGGTTGTGAAAGTCACGTGCATTTTGGGGGTTATTGCAAACGTTTCTACGGGGTATGCCTGAGTGCCACCTGGGGCAACCATTTTATGGGCTTCAATGCGCTTGCGTGTGCTGCCGTTTTCCAGGTGCGCCTGCCTGAAGGTGTAATGATAGGGTGAGGGATTATGCACAACCAGTTGAGTTTTGCCGTCAAGTCGCTGTAAGGACCATTGCAGTTTTTTCAGGCCGTCCTCAAGGGGTTCTTGCAGTTCGGCGGGGCGGTAAAGTAGTTTGATTCGGGTGCGCAGGGCAATGGTCAGTGTGTTTGACGGGTCACCATCGGTTTGCGGAATTTCCTGTACATTGAAGTAAAACAAGGATTCCTTGTCCTTGGGCAGATTATTCGGGATTTGATTGATCTGAACAGTCTGCTCACTGCCCGGCGCAAGGCGGAATAGCGCGGGGGTGGCAATGAGTGGAACGGCGGTAATATTGTCGTCAGCTTCGGTGTTGACCCAACTCTGTGCGGCAAAGGTTTGAGTGCTGGGATTGGCAACGATGATTGAACTGCTTTGCTTGTCACTTGCTTGAATGATGCGTGTAGTGCTGATGGTAAGCGCTGCTTGGGCTGAGGCAATCATGCCGCTTGACAGGCCAGTGAGTAGAAGTAAACGGAAAATGAGTGAATTAGGCATTGAGGCAAGTCATGAATGAGTAAGAGAGCAAGCGCAGCAGGCTGCGCTTGTGCCATGGCGAGTTATCGAATATCGACCAGGAAGTTGACGCTGGTGGCAATGTGCCCTTCAGTTACCGACGCTGCAGTTGTGTGCAACTGGGCGGTAAAGTTCATATCGGTAACTTGAGTGTCGCTCAGTGCATATTCTACCGACTCTGCATCAGGGGCGAGCTGAGCGTTGCTCTTGTCAAAGATCGCCAAGGCCATACCGGAAGCATAACCGATGCCACTCTGCAGTTGATACAGTTTGCCGGATGGGTCAGCACCATAGTTGGCACTGTATGTGACTGCTGCAACGTCGCCAGCGGTGACGGGGCACTTCGCAGGGTCTACGCGAAGGGCAAACTTTTCGAGCCGGGTTTTTTGCCCGACTGCTGTGAAGTCTGAAGTTCTGAAGTCGCCCAAATAGACTTTCGGCAGGCCAGGGCCGCCAGGCGTGACGACGTCGATCTGGCAAGTGCCGCCGGCACTTACAGTACCTTCGAAGTTGATGATACCCGTGTTGGCCATGGCTGAGCTGCAGCCAAGGCCGAAAGCCAGCAGTGCAAAAATACGTTTCATTGAGCGCTCCAGATTGAAGGTTAGTTGTTAGTTTTGTGCGCTTCAGCCGAGGCCATGGGGAGCGCCGGCTGATCGCGGAGAAGAGACTAACTGCGATGCGGAAACCAAATCTGTAGGTCAATTCGCTATAGGGCAGGGTGGAATTCGATTTTACGGGGCTGCCACTCCCAGGATCACTCAGCCTGCCGCGAGGCGAGCAGTTGCTGTTTTTCCACGTTCCAGTCGAACGGTGCTCCGCGCTGCTCTGCTTCGTAGCGAAGCTCCTCCAGTTGCTGATACAGATCAAGCTCTGCGTCAGGCATGAAGTGCAGGCAGTCACCGCCAAAGAACCAGAGCAGATCACGAGGCACCAGATGAGCGAACTGGGGGTAACGCTGGATAACCTGGCACATCAGGTCTTGGCCAAGGTACTGGCTCTGTAACGGTTCTAAGGGCAGCAGGGCAAGCAGTTCATCGAAGCGCTCCAAAAACAGCGCATGGCTTTCTTCAGGCACCTGCTCGGCGTTTTCAAGGGCTACGAGGATGCTGCGCACGTGCTCGAGCAGTTGCAGGTGATAGTTTTGGAAGGCGTTTGTCACGGATGTGTCCTTAGGCATGAGGCAATGCCGCCATTGTACCGCGTTGTGATCCATCGAGCAGTCGCGGGGGCTGACCTGACATTTTTGCCAGTATTCGAGGCGGGCAATGCCGGTCATGCTGGCATCGGGAATCTGATAGGGATTACAGAGGAGACACGCAATGAGTACTGAATCGCAATCACCAAACTATCTTGGGGTAATGGATATTGGGACGCGCACGCTCAATACGCTTTGGCATGATCGTTACCCTGCATTGTCCGATGCCCCAGGGGAAATGATCAATCTGGGCAGGCAAACCGGCCCCGGCACCAAGAAATTCAAACAGTTACAGATGGGGCTGCCTAAGTTGGCATACAGAAGCTCTGGCGCTACCTTGTTCCTTGACCTGGAGCAGCGGGCGCTGAGAGAAATGGAAGTCACGCTCACTACAGACGCGGGCGCGAGCGCCCCCTGGATGAGCTATGTTCGGAGAATGGAACTACCCGGTCACAGGACATTGATAATCAGCATCGCTTTTGCAGCTTCCGATGAGCGCTTTAGAATCGTCTACTCGACACTGGCAGGTAGAGCGGTGAGTCTGGTGTGGAATGGTGCAGTGGACTATACCTACAGCGGAAACGATAGCGAACAGCGGCTATTGGCCGAGCACTATAATGAGCAAAAAAAGGTAGTGCTTTATCACTTGCTTGCAGCTCCGGAAAACCCCTGGCTGCAAGATGTGGCATTAGTGCCCGCTGCAGACTTGGAGGGTATAGTTTATGACCTTGTGTCGCCCTCAACCGCAGAGTTGGAGAGGGGCAGTGACATGTTGTCCACTGACCTTACATGGGGCTCCTCTCATGAGTTTGTTGCTGCCGTCTTTGCTACGGCCTTTCCGGAAATCCCGATTCCGCAGCGCCCCCTTGACAGTGAGTGGATGGCGTCCTTGATGGTGCCGGAAGGAACGGCCCTGGTAGACCCATCCCAGGATCTACCGGCAACAGTATTCTTTAAAGTTGGATACAAGCGTAAGCGCAGCGCTGCCATGGAAGATGCTGATATAGGCGTTGCGGGCGATCCGTTATCAGTAAGCCCGTTGATGTGCATAGTCGGCGCGGGGTTTGAAAAAGAGCTGATGGAAATATCCGATTTGAAAAACGCCACGATAGTATTTGTTGGCGATCAGCATGGAGCGCTGGAGAAAAGCGATAGCGCTTGCTATTATGTGCCGCCGCCTTCCCAGGCGCCATCTGTAATATACGAAGATGTTCGGAAGACGTTGGAGAAGCCAGCGCAGGTGGAGACGGTCAGGGAACGAGCAGTGTTCGATGTCATCAAAGTAACGGTGAATGGTAATTCTGCCCTTTCTACATTTGTCACGTTATACGCCAGGCAAACGCACTATATTAAATACTCTGTTGTTAACGGTAGTTTGACCCTCCAGTTGTGGTACTACGATGTGGACGAAGGCAAGGATATGCCCGTGCCTGCTGGTGAAACGGAGTGGTCTACCCTCCATGGCGGCGGTTCGGTTTCCAACGCCGGGGTTTTCACCCCGGGAAACTCGGCCCCTTCGACCGTAAGCGTCATTGCAGGGCGCGATCTGGGCAGTAGCCGATTGTTGTACTGGGCGGTCACGGTCATTCCTGTCCCTCTATATTCAGCGACCCAAGCCGTTAAATTCTTCAATGACTGAAGCAGGCGTGCGAGCGCTGACGCCAAGCGGGCACAGGGCCCGATTGGCGCCAAGTCAATTGATGTTTAGCGGATTCTACCCTGTGTCAGCCTCAGCATTTCTTTGTCGAATGCATCCACATCGATCACCGCCCGTCGTGCCTGTTCCGCCGCATGCAACCGGTACCCCTCCTCAGCTTGCAGTGCCCCGCTCGCGACGGCGGCATCGATGGCTGACTGCCCGGGAGCAGGATAAGCGTTACCCTCCTTAATCGCCTGATGCAGCACTTTGTGCAGTGGCGCAGCTTCGTCCAGAAGATCGCAGGCCCGCTGCAGTGCTGCCACCGGGTCGCCCTCGGCTTGTGGTCTAAAGCATCCGGCAAGCAATTCCTCCAGCGCCGGGTCGCCCTTGCTGCGGCCGATCAGTGCTGCCACCTCGGCATCCAGTTCATCGCTCGGCCCGGTATGACGGCGGCCGAAGGGGAACACAAGCACTCGCAATGCACAGCCGACGAAGCGGTTGGGGAAATTGTCGAGCAGCTTGTCCAGCGCCTTTTCCGCCTGGCCCAGGCTTTCTTCCATGGCCCAGCGCAGCAGTGGCTGCATGTGCTCGGGGGAGCCTAGGTCGTGATAGCGCTTGAGCGCGGCACTGGACAGGTAAAGGTAGCTGAGCACATCGCCCAGGCGTGCGCTCAGGCGTTCGCGGCGCTTGAGCGCACCGCCCAGCAGCATCATCGACAGGTCGGCCAGCAAGGCGAAGGCAGCGGCCTGGCGATTGAGGGCGCGGAAGTAACCTTGGCTCAAGGCATCACCGGGTACGGGTTCGAACCGCCCCAGCCCCAGGTTGAACACTAGCGTGCTGGCCGCGTTGCCGGCGGCGAACATGACGTGTTTCATCAGCAGGTCGTCGAATTCTCTCAGTGCCTGGTCGCGGTCCTCACGGCCGGCCAAGGCCATCTCATTGAGTACGAACGGGTGGCAACGGATGGCGCCCTGGCCGAAGATCATCAGGTTGCGCGATAGGATGTTGGCACCTTCGACCGTGATGAAGATCGGCGCCCCTTGCCAGTTGCGCCCCAGGTAGTTGTTCGGCCCCATGATGATGGCCTTGCCGCCGTGGACGTCCATGGCGTGCTGGATGCACTCGCGGCCGCGTTCGGTCAGGTGATACTTGAGGATTGCGGACAGCACAGAAGGCTTTTCGCCAAGGTCCACCGCCTTGGCGGTCAGCAGGCGGGCGCTGTCCATCAGCCAAGCATTGCCGCCGATGCGTGCCAGCGATTCCTGGATGCCTTCGAAGGCGGCAAGCGGCACGTTGAACTGCTCGCGAATGTTCGCGTACTGGCCGGTCACCAGGCTGGTGTACTTGGCGGCGCCGGTGCCGACTGCCGGGAGGGAAATCGAACGGCCCACCGACAGGCAGTTCATCAGCATCATCCAGCCTTTGCCGAGCATGGCCTGGCCGCCGATCAGGAAGCTCAGTGGTACGAACACGTCCTTGCCGCTGTTGGGGCCGTTCATGAACGCGGCGCCCAGCGGTAGGTGGCGCTTGCCAATGTCAACGCCGGGGGTGTCGGTAGGGATCAGCGCCAGGCTGATGCCCAACTGCTCTTCATCGCCCAGCAGGTGGTCGGGGTCGTAGGCCTTGAACGCCAGGCCCAGCAGGGTGGCGACAGGCCCGAGGGTGATGTAGCGCTTTTCCCAATTCAGGCGCAGGCCCAGTACTTCTTCGCCGTTCCACTGGCCTTTGCAGATGATGCCGGTGTCGGGCATGGCACCTGCGTCGGAGCCAGCCAGCGGGCCCGTGAGGGCAAAGCAGGGTATTTCGTCGCCGCGCGCCAGCCGTGGCAAGTAGTGGTTGCGCTGTTCGTCGGTACCGTAATGCAGCAGCAGTTCAGCCGGGCCAAGGGAGTTGGGCACCATCACCGTGGAGGCCAGGTCGCCGCTGCGGGTAGCCAGCTTCATCGCTACCTGGGAGTGGGCGTAGGCGGAGAAACCTTTGCCGCCGTATTCCTTGGGGATGATCAGGGCGAAGAAGCCATGCTGCTTGATGTGGTCCCAGGCTTCGGGCGGCAGGTCCAGGTCCTGGCCGATCTGCCAGTCGCTGACCATGGCGCACAGGGCTTCTGTCGGGCCGTCAATGAAGGCTTGTTCTTCTTCAGTCAGTTTCGGTGCCGGGTAGGCCAGCAAGGTGCGCCAGTCGGGGCGGCCGCTGAACAGTTCGCCGTCCCACCACACCGTACCGGCGTCGATTGCCTCGCGCTCGGTTTGCGACATGGGCGGCAGGGTACGCTGGAACCAGCTGAATACCGGGCCGGTGAACACCTTGCGGCGCCATTCCGGCAGTGCCACCAGGGCGATTTTCAGTGCCAGCACCACCCAGATCAGGGCCAATAGCCAGCCGGGCGCACTGCTGAAAATGCCCATCAGCAGCACATAGGCCGCCATGATGCCCAGTATTTGCAAAGGCGCGAGGCGCCGGTGCGTGAGATATGCCGCGCCGATTACCAGCACCACCAACCACAACAGCAACATAA
Organism: Pseudomonas sp. OG7; assembly: GCF_014192825.1. Taxonomy (NCBI): domain Bacteria; kingdom Pseudomonadati; phylum Pseudomonadota; class Gammaproteobacteria; order Pseudomonadales; family Pseudomonadaceae; genus Pseudomonas; species Pseudomonas sp. OG7. The sequence continues at coordinate 317,082 of NZ_JACHYK010000004.1, forward strand.
TCGGTCCTCCTTGGAACCAGGGGGCTTTAGCCGTCCCAGACAGCTTAGACGCAACGCTGTGAACGGCAGGTTCAGAACAGTGACAGGGTGTGGCTGCCGGAGTTTCAGTTCTTGCCTGTACCGGGCTCTTCGCGGGCAAGCCCGCGAAGAGCCCGGTACAGGCGGCGAATGTCTGGAGTAGACTGCACCACCTCCGCATTCATTAAGGACGTTGCCATGCTGAAGATCTGGGGCCGCAAGAATTCAAGCAATGTGCGCAAGGCGCTGTGGATCGCCCACGAGCTGGGTCTGGACTTCGAATCCATCGACGCCGGCGGCGCCTTCGGCGTGGTCAACGAGCCGCACTACCGCGCCCGCAACCCCAACGGCCTGGTGCCCATGCTGGAAGATGGCGACCTGACCCTGTGGGAGTCCAACACCATCGTCCGCTACCTGTGCGCCGAATACGGCGCCGAGCAGGGCTGGTACCTCGAAGACCCGCGCCAACGTGCCCTGGCCGACAAGTGGATGGACTGGACCACCTCATCCTTCGCCACACCGTTCCGCCCGTTGTTCTGGGGCCTGCTGCGCACCCCGGAAGACCAGCGCGACTGGGTGGCGATCAACGCCGCGCACAAGCAATGCGCCCAGCTGCTGGCCATCGCCGACGAAACCCTGGCCCAACAGCCTTACCTGTCCGGTGACCAGATCGGCATGGGCGACATCCCACTGGGCAGCTTCATCTATGCCTGGTTCGAAATGCCCATCGAGCGCCCGGCCATGTACCACCTGGAAGCCTGGTATGAGCGCCTGAAACAGCGCCCGGCCTATCAGGCCGCGGTGATGACCGCGCTCACCTGACCCTGCTTCGATAGTCATTATCAATAGATGTGACTGTACTTGTGCGGCCTGGCCTTGCACCATGGCCGCACTCACTGCGCCAGTGACTTTGCCTGGCGTGTCCTGCACCTTTTTCTTCGGTAAGTGACCCGCTATGAGTTCCGCCCTGTCCATCCGACAGCTCACCAAGACCTACGGCAACGGCTTTCAGGCCCTCAAAGGCATCGACCTCGATGTTGCCGAAGGCGACTTCTTCGCCTTGCTCGGCCCTAACGGCGCCGGCAAATCCACCACCATCGGCATCCTGTCCACCCTGGTGAACAAAACCAGCGGCACGGTCAATGTGTTCGGCCATGACCTGGACCGCGAGCCCTCGGCGCTCAAGCGCTGCCTGGGCGTGGTGCCGCAGGAATTCAACTTCAACCAGTTCGAGAAAACCTTCGACATCGTCGTGACCCAGGCTGGCTACTACGGTATCCCACCCAAGGTGGCCAAGGAGCGCGCCGAGCAGTACCTGACCCAGCTGGGCCTGTGGGACAAGCGGGATGTGCAGTCGCGTTCGTTGTCGGGTGGCATGAAGCGCCGTTTGATGATCGCCCGCGCGTTGATCCACGAGCCGCGCCTGCTGATCCTCGACGAGCCGACTGCAGGTGTGGACATCGAGCTGCGCCGCTCGATGTGGAGCTTCCTCACCGAGCTGAACCAGAAGGGCATCACCATCATCCTCACCACCCACTACCTGGAAGAGGCTGAGCAGCTGTGCCGTAACATCGGCATCATCGACCACGGCACCATCGTCGAGAACACCAGCATGCGCCAGTTGCTGGGCAAGCTGCATGTCGAAACCTTCGTGCTCGACCTCAAGCAGGACCTGGCCAGCGCGCCGGTGCTGCAAGGCTACCCGTGCCGGCTGCTGACCCCGCACACCCTTGAGGTGCAAGTGGAAAAGGACATTGGCATCACCGCACTGTTCGGCCAGCTGGCGCTGCAGAACATCGAGGTGCAAAGTCTGCGCAACAAAACCAACCGGCTTGAGGAGCTGTTCGTGTCCCTGGTGGAAAAAAACCTGTCGAAGGTGGCCGTATGAGTGTGGAACTGCGCACCAACTGGGTCGCCCTGAACACCATCGTCTACCGCGAAGTGCGGCGTTTCCTGCGCATCTGGCCGCAAACGTTGCTGCCCCCGGCGATCACCATGGTCTTGTACTTCGTCATCTTCGGCAACCTGATCGGTCGGCAGATCGGTGATATGGGCGGCTTCACCTACATGCAGTACATCGTGCCGGGGCTGATCATGATGTCGGTGATCACCAACTCCTACGGCAACGTGGTGTCGAGCTTCTTCGGCAGCAAGTTCCAGCGCTCGATCGAAGAGCTGATGGTGTCGCCGGTATCGCCGCACACCATCCTCGTGGGTTATGTGCTGGGTGGCGTGCTGCGCGGGCTGGCGGTGGGGGTGATCGTGACCATCCTGTCGATGTTCTTCACCGACCTGCAGGTGCATCACCTGGGTGTGACCGTGGTCGTGGTGTTGCTGACGGCTACCATCTTTTCGCTGCTGGGCTTCGTCAACGCAGTGTTTGCGCGCAATTTCGACGATATCTCGATCATCCCGACCTTTGTGCTGACGCCGCTGACTTACCTGGGCGGGGTGTTCTACTCGATCAACCTGCTGCCGCCGTTCTGGCAGACCGTGTCGCTGGCCAACCCGGTGCTGCACATGGTCAACTCGTTCCGCTACGGCATCCTAGGGGTGTCGGATATCAGCATTGGCACGGCGATCACCTTCATGCTGGTCGCCACCGCAGTGCTCTATGGGGTGTGCGTTCGCTTGCTGGTCAGCGGCCGCGGCATGCGGGCCTGAGGCCTTGCACCGGCATTGGCGACGGCGCCATTGCCGGCCCACCCACCAGCGCCAGTACAGCATGGTGGCGAAGTAGCCGGCGATGCCCAGCACCACGCCGCACACCACCGAGCCGAGCAGGAAGGGTTGCCACAGCGTCGACAGCTGGTCGGTGATCCACTGGAAGGTCAGCTCGTCGGGCAGGGTGCGCGGCGGCACCTGCATCAGCCAGGCGCCGGTCATGTAAGTAACGAAGAACACCGGCGGCATGGTCAGCGGGTTGGTCAGCCACACCAGGCTGACGGCGATCGGCAGGTTGCCGCGCACCGGAATGGCCAGCGCGGCGGCCAGCAGCATTTGCGCCGGCATCGGGATCAACGCTGCGAACAGGCCTACACCCATGGCCCGTGCCACCGAATGGCGGTTCAGGTGCCAAAGGTTCGGGTCGTGCAGCAGTTTGCCGAAAAAGCGTAAGGACTTGTGTTCCCGAATGCTGGTCGGGTCCGGCATGTAGCGTTTGAAAAGTCGGCGCGGCATGTAGGCTCCCGGAGCGTTGATCCGGGCAGTATGCCCTGATTCGGATTCAGCCTCGTTTAGAGTTTGTGACAATTGTTGAGCAAGGGTTTCCGGCAATTGGGCTATGCCTCAGAGGGTGATTTGCTTTCTGGAGCTCTACCTCATGCGCACAGGGATGTTTGCGCTCGCGCTCGGGCTGTTGTGCCTGGGCTTTCTCCCCGTACTGCCATCGGTCGGATGGTTGATCGCGCTGGCTGCCTGCGCTGTCGCCAGCCTGTTCACCCGCGTGTGGCCGTTGGGTTGTTTTCTGCTGGGTTTGTGTTGGGCTTGCGGGTCTGCTCAGCTGGCCCTTGATGATCGCCTGGCTGCCGGCCTGGATGGCCGCACCTTGTGGCTGGAAGGGCGGGTGGTCGGCTTGCCGGCCCGAACGGCACAAGGCGTGCGCTTCGAGCTGGACGCTGCACGCTCGCGGCGGGCCGAGCTGCCGCAGCGCCTGCAACTGAGCTGGTTCGGTGGGCCGCCTCTGCGGGCGGGCGAGCAGTGGCGGCTGGCCGTGACCTTGCAGCGCCCGGCCGGGCTGTTGAACCCGCATGGGCCGGACCGCGAGGCGCAACTGCTGGCGCGGCGGGTGGGTGCCACGGGCACGGTCAAGGCAGGGCAGCTGCTGGCGCCAGTAACCGGTGGTTGGCGCGATGCGCTGCGTCAGCGCTTGCTCGCAGTCGAGGCCAATGGCCGAAGGGCGGCGTTGGTGGCGCTGGTGCTGGGCGATGGGGCGGGCCTGGCCCGGGAGGACTGGCAGACGTTGCAGGCCACTGGCACGGTGCACCTGCTGGTGATTTCTGGCCAGCACATCGGCCTGGTGGCCGGTTTGCTGTATGGCCTGGTCGCCGGGCTGGCGCGTTGGGGGCTGTGGCCTGTACGGCTGCCGTGGCTGCCTTGGGCGTGTGGCCTGGCCATGGCCGCTGCGCTGGCGTACGGTTGGCTGGCCGGTGCGGGCGTGCCAGTGCAGCGCGCCTGCCTGATGCTGGCCGTGGTGTTGCTCTGGCGTCTGCGTTTTCGCCACCTCGGTGCACTGTTGCCGCTGTTGCTGGCGCTGGTCGTGGTGTTGCTGGTCGAACCGCTGGCGGCATTGTTGCCGGGGTTCTGGCTGTCGTTTTCCGCAGTCGCCACGCTTCTCTATTGCTTCAGTGCCCGGCTAGGGGGCTGGCGGCCCTGGCGAGCCTGGACGCGGGCGCAATGGGTAATCGCCATCGGTTTGCTGCCAGTGTTGTTGGCCACTGGCCTGCCGGTGAGCTTGAGTGCGCCGTTGGCCAATCTGGTAGCGGTGCCGTGGATCAGCCTGGCGGTGTTGCCGTTGGCGCTGCTGGGCACGGTACTGCTGCCATTGCCCGGGGTAGGGGAGGCGTTTTTATGGCTGGCGGGCGGGCTGCTGGACCTGTTGTTCCGGGGGTTGGCGTTGGTGGCGCAACAGCGCCCGGCCTGGATGCCGCCAGCATTGCCAGTGTGGGCCTGGTTGCTGGTTTGCCTGGGGGCGCTGTTGCTGCTGCTGCCTCGGGGCGTGCCGTTGCGTGGGTTGGGGGGCGTGATGCTGTTGGCCCTGTGGGTGCCGAGGGAGCCGGTGCCGCTTGGGCAGGTCGAAGTCTGGCAACTGGACGTCGGCCAAGGGCTGGCAGTGCTGTTGCGCACCCGCCATCACAACCTGCTTTACGATGCCGGGCCGGCCAAGGGTGACAGTGACCTGGGCGAACGGGTGGTGCTGCCGACCCTGCGCAAGCTGGGCGTGGCGGCCCTTGACGTGATGCTGGTCAGCCACGCCCATGCTGATCATGCGGGCGGTGCTGCCGCTATCCAGCGAGGTCTGCCGGTGCGGCGGATTATCGGTGGGGAAGCGCTGGGCGATGTTCCGTTGCAACCTTGTGTCAGCGGCGAGCGATGGGACTGGGATGGCGTGCGGTTTTCGCTATGGCGTTGGGCCGACGCACAGAGCAGCAATGACCGCTCTTGTGTGCTGATGGTCGAGGCACAGGGCGAGCGATTGCTGCTGGCGGGGGATATGGAGGCTGGGGCCGAACGGGCCTGGCTGGCGGCCACAGAGGCGCCGGGAATCGACTGGTTGCAGTCGCCGCACCATGGCAGCCGCAGCTCGTCCAGCGAGGCTTTCATCCGTGCCACGGCGCCGCGCGGGGTGCTGATTTCGCGTGGGCGCAACAACAGCTTTGGGCACCCGCATGTGCAGGTGCTCGAGCGCTATCGGCGGTATGGGGTGGCGATACATGATACGGCGGTGGAGGGAGCGTTGCGGTTGGTGGTGGGGCGGCAGGGGGAGGTTGAAGGTGTTCGGGGGCAGCGGCGGTTTTGGCGGGCTCAACTGGACTAGGGGGGCCAGGTCTACGCCGATACATGTTCAGCGCCTGTCAGCCCCAACCCCAATTCCCTGACCTCCGGCAGATGAGCCCTCGCCGCGCCTATGGTAGAGTGGCGGCCTTTTTCCGAAGGGGCGTTTACTGTGTGGGAATTGGTCAAGTCCGGTGGTTGGATGATGCTGCCGATCATTCTGAGTTCCATCGCTGCCATGGCTATCGTCGTCGAGCGCCTGTGGACCCTGCGCGCCAGTCGCGTCACCCCGCCGCACCTGCTGGGCCAGGTGTGGATGTGGATCAAGGACAAGCAACTGACCAGTGACAAGCTCAAGGCCCTGCGTGCCGATTCGCCGCTGGGCGAAATCCTTGCCGCAGGCCTGGCCAACTCGCGCCATGGCCGCGAAATCATGAAAGAGTGCATCGAGGAAGCCGCCTCGCGCGTCATCCACGAGCTGGAGCGCTACATCAGCACCCTCGGCACCATTGCCGCCATGGCCCCGCTGCTGGGCCTGCTGGGCACTGTGCTGGGCATGATCGACATCTTCAGTGCCTTCATGGGCTCGCAGATGACCGCCAACGCCGCCGTACTGGCCGGGGGGATCTCCAAGGCCCTGGTGACCACCGCAGCAGGCCTGATGGTCGGTATCCCGGCCGTATTCTTCCACCGTTTCCTGCTGCGCCGCATCGATGAGCTGGTGGTGGGCATGGAGCAGGAAGCGATCAAGCTGGTGGAAGTGATCCAGGGCGACCGCGAAGTGGAAGTGGCCGGAGGCAAGGCGTGAAGTTCCGGCGCAATCGCCAGCGGGAGAACGTCGACATCAACCTGGCGTCGCTGATCGACGTGGTGTTCGTCCTGCTGCTGTTCTTCGTGGTAACTACCACCTTCACCCGTGAGACCCAGCTGCGTGTCGAGCTGCCCGAGGCCGCCAGCGCCGAGCAGGCGCCTGCCGACCAGGGCAAGCTGGTGGAAATCACCATCAGTGCCGAAGGCGTGTATTCGGTGAACAACCACTTGTTGCCCAAGAGCGACCTGGCCACCTTGAGCGAAGCCATCGAGCGTGAGTCGGGCGGCGACAACAAGCTGCCGCTGGCCATCAGCGCCGACGGCAAGACTCCGCATCAGGCTGTGGTCACTGCAATGGATGCCGCCGGCAAGCTCGGTTTCAGCCAGTTGCGCATGACCACCGTCGAGGCGGCTCAGGGCACGCCTTGATGGCTTTCGCCGACCGTTTGCTCGCCGCCTGGTACAATGGGCACCCTGCGCTGGCCGTGCTGCGCCCGCTGGAGGCGCTGTACCGCCGCGTGGTCACACGTAAACGGGCGCGTTTTCTCAGCGGTGAAAGTGCCAGCTACCGGGCGCCGGTGCCGGTCATCGTGGTGGGCAACATCACCGTCGGTGGCACCGGCAAGACGCCGATGATTCTCTGGCTGATCGAACACTGCCGCCAGCAGGGGCTGAAGGTGGGTGTGGTCAGCCGTGGCTACGGCGCCAAGCCGCCGCAGTTGCCTTGGCGCGTGCAGGCCGATCAAGCTGCCGGGCAGGCCGGTGATGAGCCGCTGCTGATCGTGCAGCGCACTGGCGTGCCGCTGATGATCGACCCCGACCGCTCCCGTGCCGTGCAGGCGCTGTTGGCCAGTGAACCACTCGACCTGATCCTGTGCGACGACGGCATGCAGCACTACCGCCTTGCCCGTGATCTGGAACTGGTACTGATTGATGCCGCACGGGGCCTGGGCAATCGCCGTTGCCTGCCGGCCGGCCCCTTGCGCGAGCCCGCAGAACGCCTGAACGACGCCGACGCAGTGCTGTTCAATGGTGCCAGCACAGACCGCGCCGAGGGTTTTGGCTTTTGCCTGCAACCGTCTGCGCTGGTCAATCTGCGCAGTGGCGAACGCCGGGCGCTTGATCACTTCCCCGCCGGCCAGCGTCTGCACGCGGTAGCCGGTATCGGTAACCCGCAACGTTTCTTCAATACCCTGCTGGGGCTAAACTGGCAGCCGGTGCCGCACTCCTTTGCCGACCATGCGCAGTTCAGCGCCCAGAGCCTGGCGTTCAGCCCTCCGCTGCCGTTGGTCATGACCGAGAAGGATGCGGTGAAATGCCGGGCCTTCGCCGCTGACGACTGGTGGTACCTGGCCGTCGAGGCGCAGCCCACACCGGCGTTCAGCGCCTGGTTCGACAGCCAGCTGCAGCGCCTGCTGCGCAAGCCCTGAGCCCGTTTTCAATTTCCGGCCACCTGGCCTAAAGGAAGCCTCCAATGGACACCAAACTGCTCGATATCCTGGCCTGCCCGATCACCAAGGGCCCGCTCAAGCTCAGCGCCGACAAGACCGAGCTGATCAGCAAGGGCGCCGGCCTGGCCTACCCGATCCGCGACGGCATCCCGGTCATGCTGGAAAGCGAGGCGCGCACCCTGACCGACGACGAGCGTCTGGACAAATGAGCCTGGACTTCACGGTAGTGATTCCCGCCCGGCTGCGCTCCACGCGCCTGCCGGGCAAGCCGCTGCTGGCGATTGCCGGCAAGCCGATGGTGCAGCATGTGTGGGAGCAGGCGCGTAAAAGCGCTGCCAGCCGCGTGGTCATCGCCACCGACGACACCAGCATCCTGGAAGCGTGCCAGGCCTTCGGTGCCGAAGTGCTGATGACCCGCGCCGACCACGAGTCGGGCACCGATCGCCTGGCCGAAGTGGCCGCTCAGTTGGGCCTGCCGGCTAACGCCATCGTGGTCAACGTGCAGGGCGACGAGCCACTGATTCCGCCGGTCATCATTGACCAGGTGGCCGCCAACCTGGCGGCGCATCCTGAGGCTGGCATCGCCACCCTGGCCGAGCCGATCCATGAGCCGGAAACCGTGTTCAACCCCAACGCGGTCAAGGTGGTCAGTGACAAGAACGGCCTGGCCCTGACCTTCAGCCGTGCACCGCTGCCCTGGGCTCGCGATGCCTTTGCCAAGGACCGCAGTGTGCTGGCGCAGGGCGTGCCGTATCGCCGCCATATTGGCATGTACGCCTACCGCGTCGGCTTCCTTCAGGACTTCGTTGGCTGGGGGCCATGCTGGCTCGAACAGACCGAAGCGCTGGAGCAGCTGCGTGCCCTGTGGCATGGCGTGCGCATTCATGTCGAGGACGCCATCGAGGCGCCCGCCGTGGGTGTGGATACCCCTGAAGACCTGGAGCGCGTACGGCGCTTGCTGGAGGCCTGATGCGCGTTTTGTTCGTGTGCCTGGGCAACATTTGCCGTTCGCCCACTGCCGAAGGCGTGCTGCGCCACCAATTGCAGGCCGCCGGACTGGCCGACAAGGTGCAGGTGGCGTCTGCCGGCACGGGTGACTGGCATGTGGGCAAGGCGCCTGACAGCCGTACCAGCAAGGCGGCGCTGGCGCGTGGTTACGACCTTTCGCAGCAGCGTGCCCAGCAGGTCAAGGCGGCGCACTTCGCCGAATATGACCTGGTCCTGGCGATGGACGAGAGCAACCTGCGCGACCTGCGCGCCCTGCGCCCGCACAACGCAGTGGGCGAGCTTGACTTGTTCCTGCGCCGCTATGGTGCTGCGCTGGATGAAGTGCCAGACCCGTATTACGGCGGCGCAGACGGCTTCGAGCAGGTGCTGGACCTGGTCGAGTCGGCGTGCCAGGCGCTGGTGCTGGAAATCAAGGGGCGGCTATGACAGTGCAGTGGCAGGAGCAGGTATCGCTCAAGCCGTACAACACCTTCGGCATCGACGTGAAAGCCCGCTATTTCAGCCAGGCGCAGGATGACCAGCAGGTACGTCAGGCGCTGAGCCAGGCGCATCAGCAGGGCCTGCCGGTACTGGTGATCGGCGGCGGCAGCAACCTGCTGCTGACCCGTGACATCGATGCGCTGGTGCTGCACATGGCCAGCCGTGGTCGCCGTGTGCTCAGCGACGATGGCGAACATATCGTGGTCGAGGCCGAGGCGGGTGAGCCATGGCACCCGTTCGTGCAGTGGACGCTGGCGCAGGGCTATTGCGGGCTGGAAAACCTCAGCCTGATCCCTGGCACCGTGGGCGCCGCGCCGATGCAGAACGTGGGCGCCTATGGGGTAGAGATCAAGGACGTGTTTGCCGGCCTGACGGCGCTGGACCGCGAGACAGGTGAGCTGCGTGAGTTTGGTTTGGCGGACTGTGCTTTCGGTTATCGCGACAGCGTGTTCAAGCGCAACCCTGGCCGCTGGTTGATCTTGCGTGTGCGCTTCGCCTTGAGCCATACCCTGCAGGCCCGCCTCGATTACGGCCCGGTGCGCCAGCGGCTGACGGAGCAGGGCGCGACCGAGCCGACTGCCCAGGCGATCAGTGATGCCATTTGCAGCATTCGCCGCGAGAAGCTGCCAGACCCTGCGCAGCTGGGTAATGCCGGGAGCTTCTTCAAAAACCCGGTGGTGTCGGCCGCACAGGTCGAGCGTATTCGTGCGCATTACCCTGGCGTCGTGGCTTATCCTCAGGCCGAAGGCCAGGTGAAGCTGGCGGCGGGCTGGTTGATCGAGCAGGCGGGCTGGAAGGGGCATCGCGAGGGTGACGCCGGTGTTCACCGCTTGCAGTCGCTGGTGCTGGTCAACTACGGCCAGGCGAGTGGGGCGCAGATGCATGCGCTGGCGCAACGCATTCAGGCCGATATTCTGGAGCGGTTCGGGGTTGAGCTGGAGATGGAGCCTAACCTCTATTGATGCATTGCCAGTGCTGGCCCTTTCGCGGCTAAAGCCGCGCCCACAGGAGTTGCGCATGCCTTGAGGTAAGCACTGAACCTGTGGGAGCGTCTTTAGCCACGAAGAGGCCGCTAGAGGCAAAACACAAGGCCAATAAAAAGCCCCGCCAGTTCGCACTGGCGGGGCTTTTTCATTCAGCTTTGGCTATCAACCGTGATGAGGCTTGTGCTCATCGGCGGCTTCCAGGGCTGGCTCCTCGGAGGCAGCAGCAGCTTCCTGTGCAGCTTTGGCGGCAGCCTCGGCCTCACGCTTGCGGCGGCGCACTTCACGCGGGTCGTTCGGCGCACGGCCGTTGGCCAGCATGACAGTAGCAGGCTCTACCGCTACCGGGGCTTCGACCGGTGCCGGCTCGACCGCCACAGGTGCAGGCTCGGCCACAACTTCTGGCTGGGCTTCAACAACCGCTGCAGGCTGCTCGACAACCGGAGCGGCTTCGACCACGGCCGGGGCCTGTTCGATTTCACCGGCTTCGACCACCTGGGCCTCCACTGGCGCCTCGGCAACCACAACCGGCTCGGCGGCAGGTGCTTCCTCAACGGCTGGCTGCGGGGCGACTTCGACCACTGGCGCGGCAGTGACTTCGGCCACGACCACCGGCTCGCTGACAGGCTGCTCGACCACTGGGGCCACGGCGGCTTCCTCGGCCTTGGCGACCGCTTCGGCCTGCTCCACTTTTTCAGCCTGTTCAACCGGCTGGGTGGCTTTGCTGTTGTCGGTCTCTGCAACGACGGCAACTTCAGCGGTAGCACGCTCGGCCTGCTGGTTGGCCTGGGCCTCGGCGTCGGCACTGATGTTGCTGCTGGCGACAGCGGCAGTTACTGCCAGGCCAGCGGCCAGTTCGGCACCCAGCTCGGTGGCCTGGTGCTGTTGTGGCTGCTCTTCGCTGCTTTCTTCTTCGCCGTCGATCAGCTCGCCATTGGCGTTGCGCTGACGCTCGCGACGGTTGCTGCGACGACGCTGGCCACGGGAGCGGCGGCGCGGGCGCTCGCCATCGGTGCCTTCCTGCTCGTCTTGCAGCAGCTCTTCGTTCGGCAGTTGCTCTTCGGCCAGTTCGGCAGCCTGTTCAGCTGCTTCTTCGGCTACCCGTGGTTGACGCTCTTCGCGTGGTGGGCGTGGAGCACGCTCTTCGCGTGGGGCGCGTTCTTCACGAGGAGCGCGTTCTTCGCGTGGGGCACGCTCTTCACGCGGAGCACGTTCTTCGCGTGGGGCGCGCTCTTCACGCGGAGCACGTTCTTCACGTGGTGCGCGTTCTTCACGAGGAGCGCGTTCTTCACGAGCTACACGTTCTTCGCGTGGCTGACGCTCTTCACGTTCGGCTGGCGGGGTGGCATCCAGCGGCTCGCGCAGTTCGCGCACGCGCTCTTCGCCACGGTTGTTACGGCGGTCTTCGCGCGGCTGGCGTGGTGCACGTTCTTCACGCGGTGCACGCTCTTCGCGTGGGGCGCGTTCTTCACGTGGCGCACGCTCTTCGCGCGGAGCGCGTTCCTCGCGCGGTTGGCGTTCTTCGCGTGGCGCGCGCTCGGCACGCTCTTCACGCGGCTTGCGCTCTTCGTCACGGCGGCCGTTGCGGTTGCGGCTTTGCTGGCGGCCGTTGCGGCGCTCTTCGTTGCGCGGGCTGCGTTCGGCAGCCGGTTTTTCGGCGGCGGTAGTCACGACCGGTGCGGCAGCAGGCTCGTCCTTGCCGGCGAACAGGCTGACCAGCGACTTCACCAGGCCCTTGAACAGGCTTGGCTCCGGAGCGCTCGGGGCAGGGGCGACCTGTGCGGCAGGCTGCTGCTCTTCAGCGGCGGCGGGTACTGGCGCATTGGCGCGGGCCGGAGCGGTCTTCACCGCGGCCTCCTGGCGTACCAGGGTGCGGGTGGCGGTCGGCTGCGGCGCTTCTTCGGCCTCGGAGGCGGCGATTTCGTAGCTGGACTGGTTGTTCAGCACTTCCGGGTTGTCGTCGCGCAGGCGCTGGACTTCGAAGTGCGGGGTTTCCAGGTGGTCGTTCGGCAGGATGATGATGCGCGCACGGGTGCGCAGTTCGATCTTGGTGATCGAGTTGCGCTTCTCGTTGAGCAGGAACGCGGCTACCGGAATCGGGACCTGAGCACGGACTTCGGCGGTACGGTCCTTCAGGGCTTCTTCTTCGATCAGGCGCAGGATGGCCAGCGACAGCGACTCGACGTCACGGATGATGCCGGTGCCTGAGCAGCGCGGGCAGACGATGCCGCTGCTCTCGCCCAGCGACGGGCGCAGGCGCTGACGGGACATTTCCAGCAGGCCGAAGCGCGAAATGCGGCCAACCTGTACGCGGGCGCGGTCGGCTTCCAGGCATTCGCGAACGCGCTCTTCCACTGCGCGCTGGTTCTTCGCCGGGGTCATGTCGATGAAGTCGATGACGATCAGGCCGCCGATGTCACGCAGGCGCAGCTGGCGGGCGATTTCTTCGGCCGCTTCCAGGTTGGTCTGCAGGGCGGTTTCTTCGATGTCGCTGCCTTTGGTGGCGCGCGCCGAGTTGATGTCGATGGACACCAGGGCTTCGGTCGGGTCGATCACGATCGAGCCACCGGACGGCAGGTCGACTACGCGCTGGAAGGCGGTTTCGATCTGGCTTTCGATCTGGAAGCGGTTGAACAGCGGCACGCTGTCTTCGTACAGCTTCACTTTGCTGGCGTACTGCGGCATCACCTGGCGGATGAAGGTCAGGGCTTCTTCCTGGGCGTCGATGCTGTCGATCAGCACTTCACCGATGTCCTGGCGCAGGTAGTCGCGGATGGCGCGGATGATGACGTTGCTTTCCTGGTAGATCAGGAACGGCGCGGCGCGGTCCAGGGACGCTTCCTTGATGGCGGTCCACAGTTGCAGCAGGTAGTCGAGGTCCCACTGCATCTCTTCGCTGCTGCGGCCGAGGCCGGCAGTGCGCACGATCAGGCCCATGTCGCCCGGCACGGTCAGGCCGTTCAGGGCTTCGCGCAGTTCGTTACGCTCTTCGCCTTCGATGCGGCGGGAGATGCCACCGGCACGCGGGTTGTTGGGCATCAGTACCAGGTAGCGGCCGGCCAGGCTGATGAAGGTGGTGAGGGCGGCGCCTTTGTTGCCGCGCTCTTCCTTCTCGACCTGGACGATGACTTCCTGGCCTTCGCTGAGCACTTCCTTGATGTTGACGCGGCCTTCGGGGGCCTTCTTGAAGTATTCGCGGGAGATTTCTTTCAGCGGCAGGAAGCCGTGACGTTCGGAACCGAAGTCGACGAAGGCGGCTTCGAGGCTGGGTTCGATGCGGGTGATCTTGCCTTTGTAGATGTTGGCCTTTTTCTGCTCGCGCGCACCGGACTCGATGTCCAGGTCGTAGAGACGTTGGCCGTCCACCAGGGCTACACGCAACTCTTCGGGTTGAGTCGCGTTAATCAGCATTCTTTTCATGTTGTACCGTCGGTTTCCGGGCTGCCGGAAACGGCGTTCGGCACACACGACGTCTCATGGTCGGTGCCAAGGTGCGCAAAGGGTGGCCGGGCCACCCCCGTGTCGAGCGACGTTCGGCACCAGCCGGTTGCCCAGCCTGCCGTTGTCGCGACGACGCGTCCTGTTTGCTGCGGTGCCAACAAGGCCCCGGTGGCTTCGAATAGGAATCCGAATCAACCAAGCGGGCCTTGTGCACTCAGTCAGGAGGAGGAATCAACCGTCAGCCGTGGACGCCCGGGGGCATCTGTTCAGGACCTTATCCGCTCGCCAGCCGTCAGTGGGCTGGTGGCCGGACGCGGTGCTACACGGTCCGAGGGCTGTGCATCTCCACCCTGCACGTATCCCTGATAATTCGGGTGCTGCCGCGCGCTGAATCCGCAACGGGTTGCATTTTTCGCCACTGCAGGTACTGCACTGGCGCCATTCATGTCCAAGGCAGGTATTTCCGAAGCATTCGCCGTGCGTTGCGTGGAAGCGACGGGGCGGGCAGAGGTGCAGCGAAAAGAATCGGGTAAGCAGGTGAAACACCGCACTTGTCGTTTTTTTTCGGTCTTCTCTACACAGCGCTGGTGGCGATTCCAGGCAATTCGGTAAACTGGCGAAAACCCCGTAGGACGGCCTCGCGTCCTGGAGAATTGCGTTGGTCAGGGCCGGCAAAGAGCCTGGTGCCGCTGGCCTGCCGCTTTTGGCGGCGTTCGCGACTATAGCAGCAATGATTAAGTGCTTCAATTCCATAAAAAATTGTTATGATCCCGCCATGACGACCAATACCCCTCCGACTTCCGGCGTTCAGCTGATCGAAGTCGCGCCGGAGCTTGCCGGCCAACGCATCGACAATTTCCTCATCACGGCCCTCAAGGGCGTGCCCAAAACCTTGGTGTACCGCATCCTGCGCAAGGGTGAAGTGCGGGTGAACAAGGGGCGTGTCAAGCCGGAGTACAAGATCCAGGCTGGCGACATCGTGCGGGTGCCGCCCGTCCGCCTGCCGGAGCGCGACGAGCCCGCGCCGGTGGCCCAGGGCCTGCTGCAGCGCCTGGAGGCCGCCATTGTCTACGAAGACAAGGCGCTGATCGTGATGAACAAGCCGGCTGGTATTGCCGTGCACGGCGGCAGCGGCCTGAGCTTTGGCGTGATCGAGGCGCTGCGCCAACTGCGGCCGGACGCCAAGGAACTGGAGCTGGTGCATCGCCTGGACCGCGACACCTCCGGCCTGCTGATGATCGCCAAGAAGCGCAGCATGCTGCGCCACCTGCATGCCGCGCTGCGCGGCGACGGTGTCGACAAGCGTTACATGGCGCTGGTGCGCGGCCACTGGCCCACCTCGAAGAAGCAGGTCAATGCGCCCTTGCTCAAGAGCAACCTGCGCTCCGGCGAGCGCATGGTCGAAGTGAACGAGGAGGGCAAGGAAGCGCTGACCCTGTTCCGCGTGCTGCGCCGCTTTGGCGAGTTCGCCACCATTGTCGAGGCGCGTCCGATCACTGGGCGTACCCACCAGATCCGCGTGCACACCTTGCATGCCGGGCACATGATTGCCGGCGACAGCAAGTACGGTGACGAAGACTTCAGTCGCGAAATCCGCGAGCTGGGTGGCAAGCGCCTGTTCCTGCACGCCTACGCGCTGACCGTGCCGCTGCCGGACGGTGGTGAGCTCAAGCTTGAAGCGCCCGTGGATGAAGTGTGGGCGAAAACCGTTGAGCGTCTGAGTGCGTCCTGATCTATGAAAAAAGGCTATGAGCTACTGATCTTCGACTGGGACGGCACACTGGCCGATTCCATCGGGCGCATCGTCGAGGCCATGAACGCCGCTGCCGATCGTGCCGGTGAGGCGCAAAGCAGTGACGAGGCGGTCAAGGGCATCATCGGCCTGGCCCTGGGCGAGGCCATTCATACCCTGTACCCGCACCTGGCACCTGCGCAGGTCGAAACCTTCCGTCAGCACTATGCCGATATCTACATGGCGCTGGACCAGCAGCCTTCGCCGTTGTTCGATGGCGTTGTCGAGTCGCTGGACGCCTTCCGTGCCGAGGGTTACCGCCTGGCGGTGGCTACCGGCAAGGCGCGTCGCGGCCTGGATCGGGTGCTCAAGGCCAATGGTTGGGAGGCGTTCTTCGATATCACCCGCGCCGCCGACGAAACCCGTGGCAAGCCGCATCCTTTGATGCTTGAGGAAATCCTCGGCCATTGCGGCGTCGAACCCGGGCGTGCGCTGATGGTCGGAGATTCGGCGTTCGACCTGCAGATGGCCAGCAATGCCGGTATGCATTCGGTGGCGGTGGGCTATGGTGCCATGTCGCTGCAGGCGCTGGCCGAATTCGGCCCGCAGGTGTGCATCAACCACTTTTCCCAGCTGCGCGAGTGGCTGGCTGGTTCCGCAATTCCACTTCCAAGGTAGGTAAGCATGGCAGATGAATGGAAAGCCCCCGAGGCCGAGCCCGAGGAGCGTGAAGAGCGCAAAAGCTGGAAGCTGCTGGAGAAGACCCTGCTGGCCAGCGTGCAGGAGCAGCGTCGGTCGCGGCGCTGGGGCATCTTCTTCAAGCTGCTGACCTTCGTCTACCTGTTCGGCATCCTGGCGTTGTTCACGCCGCTGATGGACATGGACAAGGCCGCGTCGCGCAGTGCCAGTCATACCGCGCTGGTCGAGGTGCGCGGGGTGATTGCCGATCAGGAGGCCGCCAGCGCCGACAATATCGTCAAGAGCCTGCGCGAGGCGTTCAAGGACAGCAAGACCAAGGCTGTGGTGATGCGCATCAACAGCCCGGGTGGCAGCCCGGTGCAGGCGGGTTATGTGTATGACGAAATCCGCCGTTTGCGGGCCGAATACCCGGCCATCAAGCTGTATGCGGTCATTGCGGACCTTGGTGCTTCCGGTGCCTATTACATCGCCAGTGCGGCGGACGAAATCTATGCCGATAAAGCCAGCCTGGTCGGCTCCATTGGTGTGACGGCGGCCGGCTATGGTTTTGTCGGCACCATGGAGAAGCTCGGCGTGGAGCGGCGTTCTTACACGTCGGGTGAGCACAAGGCGTTTCTCGACCCGTTCTCACCGGAAAAGCCTGATGAAACCCGGTTCTGGCAGGGTGTGCTGGACACCACGCACAACCAGTTCATTGCCATGGTCAAGCAGGGCCGTGGCGAGCGCCTGAAGGACAAAGAGCATCCAGAGTTGTTCAGTGGCCTGATCTGGTCGGGTGAACAGGCCAAGGCGCTGGGGTTGGTGGACGGGCTGGGCAGTGCCAGTTATGTGGCACGTGAGGTCGTTGGTGAGAAAGAGTTGGTGGACTTCACCGTTCAGGAGTCGCCGTTCGACCGCTTCTCCAAGCGTGTAGGGGCTAGCGTGGCCGAGCACCTGGCGATGTGGATGGGGTTCCAGGGGCCACAGTTGCGCTGAAGGTTCGTCGCGCGGTCTGCGGCGCCTGATTAATCGAGCGCCGCCCGCGCGGCGCTCGATCTGTCGGGCGCAACAAATCTCCAGGCGGGCTAAGGGATATCCACGCCTTCCTTTGTCAGCATGTCCACCAGTCTAATCAACGGCAGCCCGATCAGGCTGGTTGCATCGCACCCATGCGTGCTCTGGAACAGGCTCACCCCCAATCCCTCAGCCTTGAAGCTTCCTGCGCAATTCAGTGGCTGTTCCGCCGTCACATAGCGCTCCACCCGCTCCCTGCTCAATTCGCGCAGCGTCACCGTAAACGGCACGCAGTCCACCTGGCAGTGCCCGGTCGCAGTATTGAGCAGTGCCAGCCCGGTCAGAAAACTCACCTGCTGCCCGCTGCACTCCAGCAGTTGCTCGCAGGCCCGCTCGAACGTGTGGGGTTTGCCCAGCACCTGTTCGCCCAATACTGCAACCTGGTCCGAGCCGATGATCAGGTGTCCGGGGTGGCTTCCCGCCAAGGCTTCGGCCTTTTGCCTGGCCAGCCGGCGCACCAGGTCCACGGCGGGTTCATCAGCCAGGCGCTGCTCGTCTATATCGGGGCTTGCCCAGGTGAAGGGCAGGCGCAGGCGTGCGAGCAGTTCGCGGCGATAGGCAGAGCTGGAAGCCAGTAGCAAAGGAAGCATGGTAGACTCCTGAATCAGTTGAACAAATTCTATCACGCACGATGCCGCCTAATTTCCTTTGACAGGGGCGGGGGGCATCCCTATTATGCTGCGCCTATGTTGAATGACCCGATTCCACCTCACGTTGACCCGCGCAAATTAGCCGATCGTGGCGTAACCCTTAACGGTTCGCTGCAACTCGCTGATTTGGAAAGACTCTGCGACCCGCTTTCCGACAATGTCGGTACGGTGCAGGCGAAGTTCGATTTTGAACGAGATGAACAGCACGTCGTGGTTATCCACAGCGAGCTGGACGTCGAAGTCAAGATGGTTTGCCAGCGTTGTCTTGAGCTGGTCACCCTGCCGATTCACAGCGAATGTACTTACGCCGTGGTGAAGGAGGGTGCGAATACCCAGTCGTTGCCGAAAGGCTATGACGTGCTGGAACTGGGCGAAGATCCTTTGGATCTGCAGGCATTGATCGAGGAGGAGCTTCTGCTCGCCTTGCCAATCGTGCCTGCTCATCATCCGGAAGAATGCCAGCAGCCGGCGGGCGCAGACGAGCCCGAATCGAGCAAGGACGAGGTATCGCGGTCCAACCCGTTCAGTGTTTTGGCGCAGTTAAAGCGTGACCCAAACGTTTAGGAGTTAATCAATTATGGCTGTTCAGCAGAACAAAAAATCCCGCTCTGCCCGTGACATGCGCCGTTCGCACGACGCCCTGTCGGAAAACGCGCTGTCGGTAGAGAAAACCACCGGTGAAGTTCACCTGCGCCACCACGTTTCGCCAGAAGGCGTATACCGTGGTCGCAAAGTGGTCGACAAGGGCGCTGACGAGTAATCCTTGTCCGCTCAGATCATCGCGATCGACGCAATGGGCGGGGACTTCGGTCCCCGCAGCATTGTCCAGGCTAGCATTGCCTGCCTTTCTGCTACTCCCTCGCTGCACCTGACCCTCGTCGGTCAACCCTCACTCCTGGAAGATCTTGTCAGCGGCCTTGCGGCTGCGGATCGCGCGCGTCTGCAGATTGTCGCCGCCAGTGAGGTGGTCGGCATGGATGAGCGGCCCTCCCAGGCATTGCGGGGCAAGCCGGATTCGTCGATGCGCATCGCCCTGGAACTGGTGCGTGACGGCAAGGCCCAGGCCTGCGTCAGTGCCGGCAATACCGGCGCGCTGATGGCGCTGTCCCGTTTCGTGCTCAAGACCTTGCCGGGTATCGACCGGCCCGCCATGGTGGCCGCAATTCCGACTCAGGCGGGTTACTGCCAGTTGCTCGACCTGGGTGCCAATGTCGATTGCAGTGCCGAAAACCTCTACCAGTTTGCCGTGATGGGCTCGGTGGCTGCTCAGGCCCTGGGTGTGCATCGTCCACGGGTGGCGCTGCTGAACATCGGCACCGAGGACATCAAGGGCAATCAGCAGGTCAAGCTGGCTGCCAGCCTGTTGCAGAATGCCCGTGGGCTTAACTACGTGGGTTTTGTCGAAGGTGACGGGCTGTATCGTGGTGAGGCCGATGTGGTGGTGTGCGATGGGTTCGTCGGCAATATCCTGCTCAAGTCCAGCGAGGGGCTGGCGACGATGATCGCTGCGCGCATCGAGCAGTTGTTCAAGGGCGGCGTGTTGTCGCGGGCGGCCGGGGCGGTGGCCATGCCGCTGCTCAAGCGTCTGCAGGCCGACCTGGCGCCGGCGCGGCACAATGGTGCCAGTTTTCTGGGGTTGCAGGGCATTGTCATCAAGAGCCATGGCTCGGCGGGCGTGCAGGGCTTCCAGAGTGCTATCCAGCGGGCGCTGATCGAGATACAGGAGAACCTGCCGCAGCGCTTGCATGGGCGCCTCGAAGACCTGTTGCCTTAGGCATTTTGCCCATGAAGTGCTTAAATGTGACCGCTTGGTCTGTGTATCCATCCAAGTTTTCAGATTCCGCGCCTGGCCCAGGGCCTGGCGCACCCTATCCGACGACAAGATCATAAGGGCTTGTTCAATGTCTGCATCTCTCGCATTCGTCTTTCCCGGTCAAGGTTCCCAGTCGCTGGGCATGCTCGCCGAGCTCGGCGCCGAGAAGCCAGTGATCATCGAAACCTTCAAGGAAGCGTCCGAAGCCCTGGGTTACGACCTGTGGAAGCTGGTCCAGGAAGGCCCTGAAGAGCAACTCAACCAGACCGACAAGACCCAGCCGGCCATCCTCACCGCGTCCATCGCGCTGTGGCGCCTGTGGCTGGAAGAGGGCGGCGCGCAGCCAGCCTTCGTTTCCGGCCACAGCCTGGGCGAATACAGTGCCCTGGTCGCTGCGGGCAGCATCACCCTGAAAGACGCTGTTCGCCTGGTCGAGCGCCGCGGTCAGCTGATGCAGGAGGCCGTACCGGCGGGTCATGGTGCCATGGCTGCCATCCTCGGCCTGGACGACGCTGTGGTCGTTGAAATCTGCGCCGAAGCCGCTGAAGACCAAGTGGTCAGCGCCGTCAACTTCAACTCGCCAGGCCAGGTGGTCATCGCTGGCAATAAAGCTGCCGTGGATCGCGCCATGGAGCTGTGCAAGGCCAAGGGCGCCAAACGCGCCCTGCCGTTGGCGGTCAGCGTGCCGTCGCACTGTGCCCTGATGAAGCCGGCGGCCGAGCGCTTTGCCGAGTCGGTCAACGCCATCGAGTGGAAGGCCCCGCAAATTCCAGTGGTGCAGAACGTCACGGCTGCTGTTGCCGCCGACCTCGATGCACTCAAGCACGACCTGCTGGCGCAACTGTACCTGCCTGTGCGTTGGGTGGAGTGTGTGCAGACCCTGGCTGCCAGCGGTGCGGTCAACCTGGTCGAGTGTGGCCCGGGCAAGGTCCTGGCTGGCCTGAACAAGCGTTGCGCCGATGGCGTGACCACTTACAACCTCAACACCCCTGATGCCGTTGCCGCCACCCGCGCGGCACTGGCCTGATTTGGAGAAGCTTGCATGAGCCTGCAAGGTAAAGTTGCACTGGTCACCGGCGCCAGCCGTGGCATTGGCCAGGCCATCGCCCTCGAGCTGGGCCGCCAGGGCGCGACCGTGATCGGCACCGCCACTTCGGCGTCCGGCGCCGAGCGCATCGCTGCCACCCTGAAAGAGCACGGCATCACCGGTACCGGCATGGAGCTGAACGTGACCAGCGCCGAGTCCGTTGAAGCGGTACTGGCCGCCATCGGCGAGCAGTTCGGCGCACCGGCCATTTTGGTCAACAACGCCGGCATCACCCGCGACAACCTGATGCTGCGCATGAAAGACGACGAGTGGTTCGACGTGATCGACACCAACCTGAACAGCCTCTACCGTCTGTCCAAGGGCGTGCTGCGTGGCATGACCAAGGCACGTTGGGGTCGTATCATCAGCATCGGCTCGGTCGTGGGTGCCATGGGTAACGCCGGTCAGGCCAACTATGCGGCCGCCAAGGCTGGCCTGGAAGGCTTCAGTCGCGCCCTGGCGCGTGAAGTGGGCTCGCGTGGCATCACCGTCAACTCGGTGACCCCGGGCTTCATCGACACCGACATGACCCGCGAGCTGCCAGAAGCGCAGCGCGAAGCCCTGCAGACCCAGATTCCGCTGGGCCGCCTGGGCCAGGCCGACGAAATCGCCAAGGTGGTTTCGTTCCTGGCATCCGACGGCGCTGGCTACGTGACCGGCGCTACCGTGCCGGTCAACGGCGGGATGTACATGTAACACTGCAACTCAATGTGACGGATTTCGTAAAAAAAGAGTCATACTGCGAGCCTAAAATCCGTTATAAAGCTGCAACCAGATTCCAGGCAGCGGGTGGGGTGACTGGCGTGAAAGCGCGTTTCGCTTGAAAAGCGAACGTCTTTCTATAAAATTAGCCACCGGCCAGCTGCCTGACATATATCCATTAGGAGTAAACCTAGGTATGAGCAACATCGAAGAACGCGTCAAGAAAATCGTCGCCGAGCAACTGGGCGTCAAGGAAGAAGAAGTGACTCTCGAGAAGTCCTTCGTTGATGACCTGGGTGCCGATTCGCTTGACACCGTTGAGCTGGTGATGGCTCTGGAAGAGGAATTCGAGACCGAAATCCCTGACGAAGAAGCCGAGAAGATCACTACCGTTAAAGCTGCCGTAGACTACGTCATTGCCCACCAAGGCTAAGACGCTTTAGTCGACGCTTCTTGTCGGGGAAAACCGCACTGCCTTCGCCGGCGTGCGGTTTTTTCTTTGCGAGCACGCCGCGTTCTGGCGGGGCTGCTTTGTTCACCGCGCACCGAGAGCCTGTTGTCATTTCATTCCATCGTATGAATGCAATGCCAAGAGACTCTGTTATTAGAAAAGGAGAGTACTGTGTCGCGTAGACGCGTCGTGGTCACCGGTATGGGTATGCTGTCGCCACTGGGTACCGATGTACCGAGCACCTGGCAGGGCATTCTGGCTGGCCGCAGTGGCATTGGTCCGATCGAACACACGGACCTGTCTGCCTACTCCACCCGTTTTGGCGGCTCGGTGAAAGGCTTCGAAGTCGAGCAATACCTGTCGGCCAAAGAGGCCCGCAAGCTCGACCTGTTCATCCAGTACGGCCTGGCGGCCGGTTTCCAGGCGGTGCGTAATGCCGGCCTGGAGGTCACCGACGCCAATCGCGAGCGTATTGGCGTGGCCATGGGCTCGGGTATCGGTGGCCTGACCAACATCGAAGAAACCAGCCGCACCCTGCACGACTCGGGGCCGCGCCGCATTTCGCCGTTCTTCGTGCCGGGCTCGATCATCAACATGATCTCCGGGTTCCTGTCGATCCACCTGGGTCTGCAAGGGCCGAACTACGCCATTGCCACCGCCTGCACCACCGGCACCCATTGCATCGGCATGGCCGCACGCAATATCGCCTACGGTGAGGCCGACGTGATGATCGCCGGTGGCGCCGAAATGGCCGCCTGCGGCCTGGGCATGGGCGGTTTCGGTGCTTCGCGCGCGCTGTCCACCCGCAACGACGAGCCAAGCCGGGCCAGCCGCCCGTGGGACAAGGGCCGTGACGGCTTCGTGTTGTCTGACGGTGCCGGTGCCTTGGTGCTCGAAGAACTGGAGCACGCCCAGGCGCGTGGTGCGACCATCTATGCCGAGCTGGTTGGCTTTGGCATGAGCGGCGACGCCTACCACATGACTTCGCCGCCCGACACTGGCGAAGGCGCTGCCCGTTGCATGGCCAACGCCCTGCGCGATGCCGGTATCAAGCCGGAAGAGGTCAGCTACATCAACGCCCACGGCACTTCGACCCCTGCGGGCGACGTGGCCGAAGTGGCTGCGATCAAGCGCGTGTTCGGTGAGCATGCCTACAAGCTGGCGGTCAGCTCGACCAAGTCGATGACCGGTCACCTGCTGGGTGCTGCCGGCGCGGTGGAGGCGATCTTCAGCGTATTGGCCATCAACAGCCAGATGGCACCGCCCACCATCAACCTGGACGAGCCGGACGAAGGTTGTGACCTTGACTTCGTGCCGCACCAGGCGCGCAGCATGCCGATCGACGTGGTGTTGTCCAACTCGTTCGGCTTTGGCGGCACCAACGGCTCGCTGGTGTTCCGCCGGTTCGCCGGTTGATGCACGGCTGGATCGATGGCCAGCCGGCGGCTGCACTCAACCTGCAGAACCGTGGCCTGGCCTACGGCGATGGCCTGTTCGAGACCATTGCCGTGCGCGGCGGTCGCCCCAGCTTGCTGGACGGCCACCTCGCACGCCTGGCGCTGGGCTGCCAGCGCCTGGCGATCAACGCCGACCTGGCGCTGGTGCGCGACGAACTGCTTCGCTATGCCAACCAGCTCGGGGAAGGCGTAGCCAAACTTATCCTCACCCGTGGCGACAGCCAGCGTGGCTATGCCCCGGTAGCCGATGCCGCGCCACGGCGCATCCTGCAGGGCAGTCCGTTGCCCGGTTATCCTCTTGAGCATGCCGAGCAAGGCGTGCGGTTGTTCCCTTGCCAGACCCGGCTTGGGGAACAACCGCTGCTGGCCGGGCTCAAACACCTCAACCGCCTGGAGCAGGTGCTGGCACGTGCCGAATGGCAGGACAGCGAACACGCCGAAGGCCTGATGCGTGACGGGCAGGGCAGGGTAATCGAAGGGGTATACAGCAATCTGTTCCTGGTGCGCGACGGCGTGCTGCTTACCGCCGACCTCAGCCGCTGTGGTGTAGCCGGGGTGATGCGTGCGGCGTTGCTGGAGCAGGCCGTACTGCTGGGCATCCCGGCGCAGGTCTGTGACCTGCCGTTCAAGGCGCTGGAGCACGCAGATGAAGTATTTGTTTGCAATAGCGTTTACGGCATTTGGCCCGTGCGTGGCGTAGCCGCGCTAAACTGGTCGCCTGGCCCGCTCACCCGTAAACTGCAGGCCGTTGCCCGTACGTTACTGGAAACCTGAATTCGTGAGACGTAAATTCCTGCTGTTGCTGGAAATGGCCTTGATCCTTGCCGGCCTGGCGCTTGGCTGGTCGGCCTGGAAGGTCAACGCCGTCCTGGAGCAGCCCTTGCACATCACGCAGGAGCGCCTGCTCGATGTACCCAATGGCACCACCCCCAACCGCATGTTCTATCGCATGCAGAGCGAAGGGTTGCTCGAAGACGCCGTGTGGCTGCGCTTGTACTGGCGCTTCAACATGGCCGGCACCCCCCTGCACACCGGCGAGTACCGCCTCACCCCGGGCATGACCGTCGGGCAGCTGTTCGATGCCTGGCGACGTGCTGATGTGGTGCAGTACAACCTCACGCTGGTCGAAGGCTGGACCTTCCGCCAGGTACGCTCGGCCGTGGCCAAGCATGAAAAGATCAAGCACACCCTGGACGGCCTGTCGGACTCCGAAGTGATGGACAAGCTCGGCCATACCGGCGTGTTCCCGGAAGGGCGCTTCTTCCCGGACACGTACCGCTTCGTGCGTGGCATGAGCGATGTCGAGTTGCTGCAACAGGCCTACATGCGTCTGGACGAAGTGCTGGCCAAGGAATGGGCCGAGCGCACCACCGACCTGCCATACCGCGACCCGTACCAGGCGCTGATCATGGCTTCGCTGGTGGAAAAGGAAACCGGTATCCCTCAGGAACGTGGGCAGATAGCCGGCGTGTTCGTGCGGCGCCTGCGCCTGGGCATGATGCTGCAGACCGACCCGACGGTGATCTACGGCATGGGTGAGCGTTACAACGGCAAGATTACCCGCGCCGACCTGCGCGAACCGACGCCCTACAACACCTATACCATCACAGGGTTGCCGCCGACCCCGATTGCCATGGTCGGTCGCGAAGCGATTCATGCGGCGCTCAACCCGTCGAACGGTACCAGCCTGTACTTCGTCGCCCGTGGCGACGGTAGCCACGTGTTCTCCGACGACCTCGATGACCACAACTCGGCGGTGCGCGAGTTCCAGCTCAAGCGCCGTGCAGACTACCGCTCCAGCCCCGCCCCGCAGCAAGAGGCACAACCGGCTGCTGAAGACGCCCAGCCCGAGGTGCCTGCGGCGGATGAGCCCCCTGTGCAAGACGCCCCTGCCGGTGGCGCGCAAGCGGCCGAACGGCCGACGCCTGACGAACAACATTAAGGACTGCCTGTGAGCGGCTTGTTTATTACGCTGGAAGGCCCCGAAGGCGCGGGCAAGAGCACCAATCGTGACTACCTGGCCGCGCGCTTGCGCGAGCAGGGCCTGGATGTGGTATTGACCCGGGAGCCTGGTGGTACGCCGCTGGCCGAAAAAGTGCGCGAACTGTTGCTGGCTCCCAGCGATGAAACCATGGCAGCCGACACTGAGCTGCTGCTGGTATTCGCTGCGCGCGCCCAGCACCTGGCACAGGTCATTCGTCCGGCATTGGCTCGCGGGGCCGTCGTGTTGTGTGACCGCTTCACGAATAACTTGTTTCGGAGGGGGGAGAACGTAAACCTGAGGGATTCTGCGCCTAGCTTTATCTTTTTTCCCTAGACCCTAGCCGGAGCGGGGCTTGTGGAGTAGGAGAAGCATTGCTAGTAATTTCATCATAGCACCGAGGTGCGGCGTTATGTAAACCACCGCTCGTCAGCGAAAATCGTAGGTGAAATGTAAACCTATTTTGGCCATACACCGTCCTTTTTCCCCTTCCCGATGCTCCTTGCCAACCAAATCATCCATCAAGCCCAATGAATTCGGGCTTTTTCAGGTTTACATCTGCATTTCCGGCGCCTCCACGGCGTCCGTGTCGGGCTCTATCCCACCCTAGTTTTTTTGATGCCAAAGCCGTCGCAATGTGCTCTCCGGTATCCCCAGCTCCTTCACTGCCTGAGCCTGGGTAAATCCTCTCTTCTTCAAGTCCTGAACGGCCTCCCATTTCTTCCTAGCGCTATCTGAACCATGGCGGGCTAGTTCTGCTGGCTCCGTTGGGAGGCTCGCGTCTGCCAGCTCCAAAGCATCCAGTTCCGCCAGCGCAGCTAGCAGCATCTCCCTAGCTGTTTTTTGATCATGAGAGGCAACCGTTAGGGCTAGTAGGGTGATCGGCTCCACCTTCAACGCGGCTGCTAGCTGATAGCTCGTGTCGAGGCTCACCACACTCTTTCCGAGTTCTAGCTTACTCACGTAGGGCTGAGAGACCGAATCGCCGACATTGGCGATGTCCTCCTGGAACAGCCCTTTACGAGTGCGTAGCAACTGGAGGCATGCTGCAAAGGAATAACGCAGCGACATCGCAAGCTCCCTAAAAGCGAACGGTATGCCGCGTTTGCCTGCCGCCATGCAAAGAGCTATAGTTATACCGGTGGCGGTCAGGGGTTAGATCGTCAATTTATGCGTAATTATTGGCGGGAATGCAACTGATGGAAAGAGGGCTCGAAGATGGGCTGCTGGGCGAAAATGGGGTTCCCCTGACTGGCTCCGAACTTTCCCTCGAAGATGTTCTTGCTGCCACCCGACAACGGTTCAAGTGGTTTCCTATCTGCGTAGTTGAAGAGTGGGTAATCCTCGATGCGATAGTTACTGAAGAGGAGCGGGCGAAGGTCACCGCAGCTGGGTGCCAGCCGATGTTTCTATTTGCCCACACGGTGCTGCATGACGAGGCGAGACGCTTCGAGCCCGGCGACTGGGTACGTTCCTCCATGGGCACTCGATTCGAAGAGGGCTACTTGTTCATCACGCGAAACACTGCCTATGTGTTGAAGGGGCCCGGGCACCGCAAGTCTTCGTCTATTCAGGCTATTTTCTCCATCTTCTAAATATCATCGCTTCTATGTGATACTGGCTCTTGAGGCACTTTTATGTTTCGTACCCACCAAAGTGATATAGCAGGCATGCCTGGCATGTTTGGCGACGGGCTCATGCATTGGCATGGTGTTTCCCGAGCTATCGCTACCCACTGGTACCACGTTAGCGTTCAGCGTCTCGAGGATGGTCAATTCAGGAACCATACCGAAATGCTCAACGATGAGCCCCGACTCGTTGAGCTTTTGTTAGCCCAGGATGAGAGTCTGGTTGTTCAGGAAGTCCAGGTAGTGACGCCGGCCTGGATGAACAAAGGCGCGGGGTGGAAGCTGGAAAATCTGACGTCTCTTTTGATGGGATTCAGCCGGGCAGAGGTTCCCATATGTGTCCTTGAGGTCGAGAGTGGCGATGTATATGTCGACACTCATGAGGCTGACCTCGATGTGGCATCTCTGAAGGGATTGAAAGAGCTGTACCGGCGCAGCTCCTCAAAAGAAGCTCCAGACACGATGGCGAGGGCGCAATAATCATGACGGACATCAGCACTATTTCAGTCGATTTCCTCGTAAAGCGTTACTCTGACTTTGACCTGCTCAGAATTGCTCGAGCTGTCGGGCAAGGGTATGAGGATGAGGTCACCGCCTTCCTGGTGAACGTTGAAATACAAGCGTGCAGCGCTGTGGGCGTGGTTTTTGGACATGCGCGAAAAGGGCCGTATGGGCGGTTTTCGGATGGGCATTTGATCCGGACTTCGGACATCCAGAAGGTAGAGAGGGAAGGGCGGTTCTGGGTTATTACGACCGTCAATTCTCGCTACGTTGCGGCCACTTTCGGGCGGGCAGGTGGACGACGCAGTCTCCGCGAGTTTCGACGCCTTGCTGAAAATCGGTATATTCCGACTCCTGATCGTCATCACTGATATAGGAACTCAGCCTACTCAGCGGGCCGCTTCGCGGACGGCTGGCGTGAACCAAACCCCGCCCAGAGCGGGTTTTGGCCCTGTCGGGCTTTCATCCTCCCGCCTGCGCGCTCCGCTTGCCCAGATAAATCGGAGCCAGCGTTAATCAACAGTTGATAGGGTAAAGTAGTCGGGCTCTGCACTGATGAAAACAACCTATGCCATCAATGCAGAGGCCTACCTGGCAGCTAGCTCACATCGTCAGTAGCGCGACGTTAGCCCAAGGGACACTGATTCAAAGAGAGCAGGTTGTTGTTCCATTGCCCATCAGCATAAGTCCGCAAATAAGCGGCCTTGCCATTCTCCCTAACTACGCCGATGTAGGCCTTCTTCCCGCTAGTCGGATCTTGAACATAAAAAGTATTCGATTTCGCATCGATACTTTGAATGACCTGCTCCCTTGACCATTTCCAACCCGCAGCTGGGTTGCCAAGGTGGGTGATGTGCTCGTGAGCACTATTGACGTTTGGTTTGGTGATGCACGTGACTACTACATCTGCCATTGCAAATTCCTTTGATGATGTCCTTAAGAGTGGAGCCTCCCGCATCTCGCTTTGTAGTGGCTTCTGGCTATTTGTGTCAAGAGAATAGACGCAGGTGAAAAATGACGCCAAATTCTTGGCTTTGGATTTCGCAGCTATCCCGTAAAATTCTTCGCTACTAACATCGCGTGGGCTAGTATTTCTGACCGAGAAAAGGTATTCGGGTATTTCAGTTTACTAAGTCAAGGATGGTTATGACAGCGCAGAAAATTCCCCTCGAGTCCGAAGTGGTCATCTGGTTGCAGCAATGCATAGAGAATGATGAGCTGTTTGATGCGATCCAGGGCAAGGAGGCCGTACTGTCGCTGGCAGATCTAGGTGATCAAGAATGCTTTTTACCTGCTTTCAGTATCGACTACATTTCACGTCGTGCCTCCGCAGAAGCGGCTCGGCATGTACTTGGCCGGCTTGCCTTGTTGGAAATTATTTCCATCAACACAAGCATTTCCCTCACAACTGGGGAAGTGCTACGCCCTGATATTCTTTGTTTTAATTCGGAAACCAAAACTCTTGTTGTGTTTGAAGTCAAGCGTGCCAGCGATACAGAGCGCCAGACAGTTACCGAGCTAGCGGGTTATGAGCAAGAGCTACGGAACATGCTGCCATTTCTGGGGAATTTCGACGTCTGCTTCGTGGTCGTCGCAGCAGATTGGTCGACTCTCCTAGTCCATGCAGTTGGCAGTATGAATGCTTGGTCAGGAAAGCAATGCCTAGCACTTCGACTCACCAGCAATGAGTCAGGATTTGGACTGACTGCACAATTGCCGGAAGCTTGGCACCTTACGGGCAGCACGAACCTTCCTCCGGAAGCGTTGACTTCTATCGACCTATACCTCGCTTGCAAAGGTATTGATCAA
Source organism: Pseudomonas sp. OG7 (assembly GCF_014192825.1). Classification (NCBI taxonomy): domain Bacteria; kingdom Pseudomonadati; phylum Pseudomonadota; class Gammaproteobacteria; order Pseudomonadales; family Pseudomonadaceae; genus Pseudomonas; species Pseudomonas sp. OG7. The sequence goes on from NZ_JACHYK010000004.1 coordinate 346,329, forward strand.
CTGGGAGATGAAGGGCCCATAGGTGATCATGGCAACACTGAAGAAGACGATGAGCGTTGGCCGCCACGAGCCGTTCTTTCGGCAATGGATATGATCGCCAGGTCAGGTGACCGCGCTGGGTCACACGGATTTATGATGCTTTGGCGTGATGTCCACGGTTACGGTAGAGGGAGATGGTGCATAACACTTACTGCAATCGATCCATACGCAATGTATGCGTGGTGCAGAGACCATGGGTTGCCTCAGCGAGAATCGGAAGCTGGAGCGTTTCTCAACAATCGTAGAGGCGACCTCTTGGGGCAGACGCCCACCACTGTATATGACATAGCCAAAGCAGCTTATCCTATTTTGGAAGAGCACTTCGATCCAGAGTTTTGTGGTGACTTTCAGTGGCATCTCAAGATTCGTCAATATCGTCATAGAGTTGTGCCGACGAGGTTCGACTTCTGGGGCAGCCTAGGACAGCACGCACGTGAGTTTGTTTGCAATCCTGCAGTAAGGCATAACTACATGCCATTTGTATCCAGGAGTCAGCTGGACTGGACGGATCCTGCAGTTGCAATGACATTGGTGGCTAACCTCTCGGTTGGAGTGCCATTCCCAAGAGGAGTAATCAAGTGCAGCGATGCCTTCCGAGTAGGTCGCGTACTCGGTGATTTAGCGGTCGCTGCCTTCAATGCCACTCCTGACAGAGAACAGGCCGCCAAGATTGAGCCGCTGGTCGAGTGGGCGCAGCTTGAAGCGCTCAGGTATGCCATTGAGATGAAGCAGATGTACGACATCACTGAAGAAGTCGTCGCACCGATGCCTCACCTTTCCACCGACCCCTCGAAGCGTTTTGAGGCCACCCAAGAGCTGGCCAGTTGGGTGACCAGTTATCTGATTGGCCCGCATCATCCGCTTCATCAGGCCTGCTTTGAACTTGGTTATCGTCATGCAATCGTATTCGATCTGCTGGAGGAGGGCTCTCGACGACACCTTCAGTCGGCCGGCGCCGGTGAGGCAGTAGTGCTGGTTCGGCAGATTCTGGTTGTTGTGATAGGCAGGGCTGAAGGGAGTCAAGGTCAAGTTTTTAGTTCTGAAGATTACCTCCGTTTTATGGACTTCCTAGAGCCGTATATCAGTGCGGAGATGGATCGGAAGAATGAGGTCGAAGTCAGTGACGCGATAGGTGCGATTGACGATGATGTGCTTCTGTCAGGTTTTCCTAGTCTGATTGTAGAAGGGATGGATTCGATCATCCCTGTTGTCCTGCACACTACCAAAGCTCCGTTCCATGGAAAAGTTGATTGGGAGTGGTTGAAGTCTGGCGTGAAGGCACTGTTCGAAAGCGGGGATAATTGTCCAGCTATCATCTTTAGCCAAGATGGGACAATAGGTAGCGGTCGTTTGCAAGAGCCATTCAGGATGGTGTCGCCGATCAGTGACCCAGAGACGGAGGTTTATGTGATTGACGAGTCGTCTAGGCTGAGCATCGCAATTAAGATGTCATGGGATGAGGTGATAGAGTTCCATGCCAAGCGAAGCCATGGATACTCCAAATCACCCTCGCATCCAAGTGCAGATTAATGTATGACGAGGCCATGGAATTTCCTTTGTCACTCAGCGTAGGGTGCCGGTATTGGAGGGGCAGGGATATTCAGTTTGCACTGCAAGGCCATCTGGTATGCAGTGTCCAGGTGCGTGGCAAGTGAGCCTCCCATCTCAATGTGTTGCGACAACACTTCCTGGTGGTCAGCATCTGTCAGGGTGTTGTTGAAGATGAGCCAAGAATGCAGGTGCGGTGTAGTTTGTGTGATGGAATCTGCAACGCTTTCGGACAGCGCTCGGGCTTTGCGGTCATCAGTGATGAAGGCTTGGCGGATCTTGCTGGCGAAGGCGATTGAGGACAGTTCGCCTTTCCCCAGCTTTCTGCGATTTTCGAGATCAGCGATAGCCTGTAGGTCATCAATACTGCAGGAGTGGGATGCAAACTTGCCTCTTTTTCTCTCGCGTTCCAGACGCTCCCTGAGCTCAAGGTCGGCATCCGTTGGGGATGACCGTGGCTTGACCAGGCATTCATAGAACACAAAGCCGGTTATGCAAAATTCGCACTTGGCTTCTTGAGCCCCGGCATAAAGCCGCCGTGATGACAAAATATTCCAAACAGAGCAAGTGTCGGCGACGTTGATTTTGTGGAACTTGGATGGATCAATGGCCATGAATTTTCCTCCCATACAGCGACGCAAGTGCGTTCAATTCTCCATAGCCACAGAGCAGTGCTTCTGCGAGCCGCCCAAGGCTGATTACGCCTTGGCTATGAGCATCCAGACACAGCGTCACGTAATGATTCGATAGCCCTCGTTCGAGTAAGGCGGTTTTTCTTAATCGTTGCGGTTGTGTGAGGCTTTCTGGCAACTCAGGATCTATTTTCGCTTCCCGCAGAACACGATAGCTTCGGATGCGTCGACTGGTCGCTTCGTCGGCTCGCTTCGCTGCTTTCAAGGCGACACCAAGGGCGTCACAGCTCACCCGGAATTTATTAGCCCATGATTGGGCATCCTCTTGCGTCCAAACGCCGGGATCAGGGAGCTTGCTGATCGTTTCTGGTGGCATCAGATAGCAGGATGCAAACCTATTGGCGCGAACCTCCCTGATATCCTTGTCTCCTGGGATCGTCACGCTTGGCCCATCTTCGCTGTCAAAAATGCAGTGAGCCATCTCGTGGGCCGCACTGAAGCGCTGTCGATACACATCCTCGTTGTAGTTGACCAAAATGCATTTGCCAGCCACGGGATGTTTCACAAAAACGCCAGAAATGTTGGAGTTTTCCAGCCTTCGACGAAACACATGCACACCAACCGAGCGAAATTCTGCGTAGATATCCCGGGGTACCTCCCGATCTGAGTGTCCCATGAGCTGACGAAATGCCTTAGCCGCTTCTTCTGCATGACCTATGTGATAGTTTCCTCGCGGCTTGAAAGCGAATGACCGGGCACCGCCCCGAAGCTCCTGGGTGAGGAATTCTTCGGTCTCACAGAGATACAAAAACTCCTGAATCGCCGAACGATCCTCTTTCGAAAACTCATGGCCGTGGGCCCGGTACAGTGTTTCCGTTTGCTCGAATGGAGCCAGTTCCTCGTTCGAAATGAAGAATTTGAAGTCACAGCGATAGTAGTCGGCGAGAATGAGCACCTCGTCCCCGGAGGGCTCAAGCGTGCCCATCTCGATTTGTTTGAGCCGTTCCGCTTCAATAGCTACTGCCTCTGCGACTTCGCTGAGAGGGCGCTGGAGCTGATTACGGTACCGCCGGAATTTATCGCCTAAAGCTTGGAGGTTCATGCGTTGGGTCACATCCTAGTGGCGTAGCTCCGACAGATCATAGCCTGAGTAGTAGCACTCGTTAATCAGCACTCGGCAGTGCTCCCTCAACGATCTGTTCGAATCTTTCATTCACAAACGGTTTGGGCGCGGGTGGTTACTCGAAAACAGCTCCATTTGTTCGATGCATTACTGGACGGTCTTCACCATACTCCTAGATACCCAGCCCTGAATCTCAATGTCCTCGTGCTTGTAAATGACCTCCAGCCAGGTCTTGTCGGTCGAGTCTACAACCTCCAACACGGCATACTGCTTCAAAGGCATGATTACCTCGGCCTTCATGCCTGGCGAGTAGCGAAGGTTCACGTTGTCCCTGGCTACGAGCCTCACACGCGCCTTGGCGCTTTTAGTCATATGGCACATCGAGGAACGAACCAGCCTGTGAGCCTCGGCAGTAGACTCCGACTGAAGGGTAAGATCATTGAGATCACACAGACCCTCCTTAAAGTCCTTCCACTGGCTCACATGCGCCAATGTGCCTGACAGGAAGCTCAGGATGCAGCAAAGCAGGAGGAACGCGGCAGGCGAAAGCGGCTTGCGATTCTCCTTGCCCTCAAGTGCATCGATAATTTCTGTCTGTAGCGAGGCTTCCTGAACGGGCTTGACGTCATAGCGAGCTGCCGGCTCCCGAACCAAGGCTGTCTGCTCGACGATTTCATATTCTTCAAACAGTTTGGCCAGCTTGCTTGCAGATGTGCGTTCGAGTGCCTCGAACAGCGGCGATTCTGCAAGGATGGCTACCTGCTTCATCATTTCGCTGTACTTCGGCGTAGCGTGCAGCTTCGCCAACCCGTCAGTGAGGCTGTGCATCTGTGCGAAGCTCGCCAATGTGGCTTGAGCGGCTTCATTTTCTGCCCAGAGATTGCGGAAGGATTTCAGTCCATCTAGTGCTCGAATCTGGCCTGAAATCTTCTCCATCGCTTGTGTAGCGGCGCTCTCGAAGCTGGGGATCTGCAATCCTGAAATACCACCAAACGGCTGAAATAATGGGCCGGAGGTTAGTCGCATGATGGCGTCAATCTGCTTGCTTGGATAAAGGCTATCCATCGCACGCATTGCTGCAGCCGCAGGTGCCATGGCCTTGTCCGCGAATTCCCGGATTTGCCTAAAGGAAGCACCATGGGAGTCATGAAGCAGAGAGCTAGTCACTCGGGCCTTTTCTAATAGAGCCTGGGTGCCGGCATAGCTTTCCTGGAAAGACTTGATGGCTTCGATGGATGAGCTGTTGATAGGAGAGGGAGGAAAGAGCGTCTCGTTCGCCATTTTCTGAAGGGCCGCCAATTCCTGGGGCGTTCTTTGCGCTTCAGTCTGGTTGATGGCTTCTATGTAATCAGCTACCTGCTGAAGTCGTTCGTCTTGATTCGACACCATCCCACCCCAAGTCTTCGGCTCAGGTCGAAAGGATACCTGTTCCGATTCCGCATGGGCGATGGGTTTTCCGGAGGTAGTGAAGATATCGATTATTTTTTGAGGCGTTTTAGGGGGTAGGGCGCGCCGCTTCGCGGCCAGGCTGTCGTGAACCGAGCCCTGGCGTTCCGCCCGTCTCGGCCCTTCGGGCTGACATCCTTCACGCCTTCGGCCTTCCAGGCCTGCGCGCTCTGCTTGCTTGGGACGAACTCCAGCCTTGCAAGGCTTCTGAGTCATTCCAAAGACAGGTTCATTTAGCTGCGGCGTTAAAAAAACGCTTCATTTCAGATCTAACAGGATATCTACAGCATACTCTTAACGACATGAGTCCTTATATTTTTTGCTCGACCGTTGATAAGGTGTGATATTGAAGGGCGTGCGAAATATATTGACTTGCAAGAATCCAGATGATTATACTGGCGCCATCTTAAAGTGGAGCGCTCACGGACACTGCAGGATCTCTGTAAGACCTCCGATCTCCATGGAAAGGCGCTATCAACGGTATGGATTATCGAGAAGCGTATAGAAGCCCCTTAACTGGGGCTTTTTTTCGTTTTCAGTTTGATGTTGTCAGTGGCCTCGCGGCATGGCCAGCCGCTAAAGGAAAAAATTCAGAAATACCAAGATTTTCACTCAAGGTTTGCCGAGTCCTACCGTTTTGGATAGGTAAGGTAATATCTTGAGAGCGTTATGACCAATCGCCAATGCTGCAATTCCACAACCTCCTTTATCGCGTCCTCGACTTTCGAATTTCTTGATACTGCTGAGACCTACAGTGCTTCAGTAAGCCTCAAGGACACTGGCCTCGTAGAGGCACTTCTGCATGATTTTCGCGTTGCATTTACGCCATATCAAGCGCACCAAGTGGCTGCATGTCTGATACAGGCAATCGGGCACCTGGGAGTGTCATTAACGAACTCCTATGATAGGAACACTCTGAAGCTTCTCGACTCAATTGGTATCTGGACTCAACTCATCGTAATAAATCGATCAACCCCAAAGCCTGGAAGTGACAAGCTGGACGATCAAGGTTTTGGGCCCAATTATGTTGCCAGTGGCAGATTTCAGGATCCCGATCCGTCTGTCACTTTTGTGGACGAGAGGCAGGCCGTTTACGACGTCTCGATCATGCCCCACAAGGATGCAATCATGCTCAAATTTGGGTGGGTCGCCTGGATCATTACCCCCACTGAAGCTGAATGGCTGGCCGATCAGCTATGGACTGCCGCGTTTTTGGCAGCAAAGCAAGCTAAAAGCATGAGTTGATTTTGATTGCCCATGCGTTCCGGAGAGGGACGTTCCACTCCGGGGCGCATTAGGTATATGGCACGACCCCCTATTACTGGGTATAGCTCACGCTCATCACAGTTGGCCCCAGTACGCTGACACGTATGCCATCTCTGCATTAACCATCGAAAGAAGTTTCGGATCGGCGTGGCCTGGGCCGGCGAACATCTTGCTGTTTTTCACGTCCAGTATGGCCATGCAACAGCCATCTGGAGCGTCTGGCCTCAGAGAGTGCTCCATTAGGGCGAGCACTACATCAATCCTCAGCTTCTGCAGTTTTTCGTCTTTGAGGTACAGCTTGACGAAGTGAGGCACCCCGTCGACCATCAGGCCAAGCTCTGGTTTAACTGAGATGTCGATGTCACCTACCTGGTAGGTCACGGCATAAGGTGCGTGCCATTCGATCTGCTTTCGCCCCCACCATTTCTCATAGCCTTTGATCGCTCGAGGATAATTGCTTAGCTTTTTCTGGTCGCTGATCCGAGCGAGGATGGACTTGAGCTCGCCTTTATCTCCTCCCTTCTCATGGACAGCAACAATGCCCTCCCGAAGAGCCTTGTAGAAATCCGTAACCGGGCTGTATGGCGGTCTGTTCTTGATCTCTGAAACCTTGTTGGCTTTTGGCGCTCCGGCTCTGGAAACGACCTCAACCACATCTCCTAGTGTCAGCCTTGGCATAACTCCTCTCCCATTAAAAGGCGTTGATGCAATCGAGCACCGCGTCTGAGCTTACAAATCTTCAACTTAGCTCAAATGGTACTGAGCGAGGCCAGATTCGTTGGGCATGGATGTGATTGACGAGCTCCATGGATATTCCGCTCATGGTGACGCTGACTACTTACGTTTGGTGGAAGATGCAGCGGGGAGGGTGTGAGAGCTCGCCCCCCCCTACGTTTGTGGAAACCAGTTACCGTCTGAGCCTCCGTACAGCCCTGTCCTCATCGACATCCCGCGCTCACTTGCCCCCTTCCATCCGTTCGCCGAGTCATTCAGGCGTCAGTTGCATAGCTAGCCTGCAGGGGCTTCGGGCATGTTTAATCCGGATGAGAAGAAAGCCAACGCAGCTGGTCTACCAAGAGGAGATCTCAAATGTGGGATACGCACATGCCACCCCCATCTGGTGCGTGGCCAGGTGGCGATGGCATGTACGTAATACTCAAATTTGGTGGGTGGGACTTGTTAGCTGAAGATGCCTAGCAGCAATGTAGCACCGATTACAGTGGCAGCGCCGCCAATGCGAGTCGAGATCTGAGCAAAAGGCATCAGTTGCATACGGTTGCAGGCAGACAAGATAGCGACGTCTCCAGTACCGCCTAACCCACTGTGGCAGCAGGTGACGATGGCCGACTCGACCGGGAACATTTTCAATAGATTGCCGATGAGGAACCCTGCCGCTGTCATGGCGAGTACCACTGAGGCGCATACCATTACGTAACCAACAGAGAAGACACTTGCCACGCTATCAAGAGGTACGTAGAGCATTCCAAGCCCGATCATTACTGGCCAGATGAAGGCAGTGGAAATGAGCTTATAAAATTTCTTGCTCCCTTTTTCTAGTTTTTCAGGTAGAGCACGAACATATTTAAAGACTACAGCAGCCAGGATCATCATTACCGGCCCTGGGATATGCACAACTTTCTCGAGCAGCCCCCCTAAAACAAAGAACGCGCAGATGAGCAACACACCAGCACCCATATAGCGGAAGTCGATAGCGCTGTCATCCTCGACTTCCTCCTTGAATGCGTCATTTTCCTCTCGGGCACGAATCAGTTGGCCGTCACCATTTATTTTTGGCTTACGAGCAGCCCAGCGAGCCAGAGTGCCTGCACAGATGATGGCGACGATATTGCCTACGACTGCAGCAGGCACCAACTGTGCGACATATTGTTCTGGGGCTCCGCCGAGGATGTGTGAATACGCAAGAGAGAGTGGAAGGATACCTTCACCAATACCACCACCAATGATCGGGACAATGATGTAGAAAAAGGTGTGGTGAACGGTATAGCCGAAGCTTACGCCTACAGCTAAACCCACTGCCACCGCTGCGAGGGTGCCTATTACAAGTGGAACGAACATCCGGATCATGCCCTGGACAAGAATTGTCCGGTTCATACCCAGGATGCTTCCTACGACAAGACTTGCAATTACAAAATAAAGGAAGTTGGCATCCTTCATTAGCATCTTGGTGGCATCAATCGTGGTGCTACCGAAGAAGCCGTAATAGACCAATACAGAGGGTAACAAGAGGCACAAAATCGCGCCGCCGCCTATGTCTCGGAGCAGAGGCAACCGTTGACCCACCTGGCCAAGTAGCATACCCATAGTCATGATAACTGCTAGGCCGCCAATCATTGTCTTGGGGAGGTAGCCTAAATGGGCTGAAAGGAAAACGATCAGGGCGATACCGAGAAAATAGGGCAGCGGGATCACGCCAATTTCATATTCCATGAGTGCGGTAAACCGACGCCGCGTTGGCATTGCTTGGGTTGCGAGGGTCATTTTGAATTCCTCTGTTTATTTTTGTGTGAGGAGGCTTGCTGCCAGAGATCACGGCAATTTCCTATCTGGTAAAATGCTATCCTTAGCAGAATCGTAAAGAAACGGCCCTTCTATGCACGCTATGAACACGAATCATGAAGTGACACCACTGCCTGATGACCTTCGGGTTTTCCTTACGGTGATTCGTGTGGGGAGCTTCTCAGGCGCGGCCCTGGAGCTTGACCAATCGCCGGCATATGTGACCAAGCGCATTAAAATTTTGGAGGAGACGCTGGGGACGCGGCTACTTCACCGGAGCCCTCGCAGAATCGCTCTCACTGACTCTGGGGTTAGAGCTCAGCAATGGGCGGTTCGGATCTTGGATAACCTTGACGAGTTTATGGGCGATTTGAGCCAGGTACGAAAAGCCCCCAGAGGCTTGTTGCACATCTGTAGCAGCTTCGGTTTTGGTCGGAATTATGTGGCTCCAGCGGTTGCTGAGCTTTCGAGCGCATATCCTGATCTGGAAGTTAAGCTTGACGTATTTGACCGGGTGGTTGATATCGTTGGTGAAGGATTTGATTTAGAGATAAGGGTTGGTGACGACATTCCAGAAAACCATATCAGTCGACTGCTCGTTGCCAATAAGCGAGTGATATGTGCCACGCCAGAGTATCTCGCGCAGCGAGGAACGCCAGAAAAACTTAGTGATCTAGCGGATCATGATTGCTTGGTACTAAAGGAAAGAAACAATCCCTACGGTGTATGGAAGCTGCTCAAGTCAGAGAAAGAAGAAACCGTTCGTGTCAATGGCCGGCTTTCCTCCAATAACGGTGAAATCGTGCTGCAGTGGGCCCTAAATCACCGTGGATTGTTGCTGAGGTCGATGTGGGATGTTAAGCCTCTCCTAGAGCAAGGCCGCCTAGTTCAAGTGCTTCACGACTACAGTCAGAGTGCGAACGTATGGGCGGTCTACCCGACACGCTTGGCGGATTCCGCCAAGCTGCGGGTATGCGTCGAGTTCCTTGAATCCAGCTTCAGCCGGCTGCGAGCTGATTGAATGAGCGTCTCAAACCCTAGACAGGACAACCTTTGTCACGAAGCTGTTCATCAAATCGGTTGGGATCAAGAGTGCCGGCTGCAATGGATTTAAGGATGTTCGCCTCTCTGTCGAGCAGCTCCGTGCACCTGGCGTAGACATTCGGCAGCTCGTCCACGCCCACTGCCACCACTCCGTCGGCATCGCCCACGATCAAATCACCAGGATTCACTATCATGCCAGCACATGCGACCGGTACGTTTATTTCGCCACCGCCGTCCGTACTTGGCCCTCGGTGTACGTATCCCAATGCAAACACGGGGAGTTCTCCCCCCATCCACTCCTCCCTGTCTCGGATAGCACCATTGACAACCACTCCGGCAATACCGGCTTTGATGGCCATGGCTCGCATGATGCCGCCGATCACGGCACGGCTGAGATCTCCACTCCCGTCAACGACCAAGATATCACCGGGACGCGCCATCTGAATGGCTTTAAGCAACAGCAGATTGTCTCCCGGTCGAATCCTGACGGTCAGGGCGCTCCCGCTAAGATGACGGAATCCGTGATATGGCTTAAGCCCCAGGCCGCCTGTATTTCGTCCCAAACAGTCGCTGACGATTGCTGAAGGCATCCCTTCAAATGCTTCTCGCCATTTTTCCTCGAGAGGTGGAGGGGAGGGATTGATGCGATACCCCGTAGGCCATTCCCCGTCATTTATTACGTTAAGCATTCGAACATCTCCAGATGCCGTCCCCCATTTGGGGCGGCTGACGACTGAGGGTCAGGCCAACCACGGGTTGGCTTGCATATGACGTTCCTCAAAGCGACGGATCTGCTCACTTCGGACAAGCGTACTGCCGATTGCGTCAAGTCCCTGGAGAAGCGCATCCCTCCTCAGCGCGTCGATCTCGAATCTGATGCGGCGATCATCCGACAGGAGAATGTACTGCTCCTCCAAATCAACGGCGATTTTTGCGGTCGCCGGCTTACTGACCATGGCGCCCAGCTCTTTGAGTTCTGCCGGAGACAGTTGGATGGTGAGCACGCCATTGCGCTGGCAGTTGTCGTAAAAGATGCCTGCGAAACTCGTACCGATGAGGGCTCGGATCCCTAACTGTTTCATCCCCCAGACGGCGTGTTCGCGGCTTGACCCACAACCAAAGTTAGGGCCTACCACTAGGAATTTGCTCTCGTTCCAAGGCGCTTGGTTGAGGACAAACTCGGGATTCGGCGAACCGTCGGCCAAGAATCGCAAATCGAAGAACGCCCCACGGTCGAGGCCATTACGGTCAATCCCTTTGAGGAATTGCTTAGGCATGATTACGTCGGTATCGACGTTTGCAGCCAGGATGGGTGCGGCAATGCCCGCTACTTTGTTGAACGGTTGCATATCAGGCCTCCAATACCAAGGAACGAACATCGACCAAGTGGCCAGTTACAGCCGCTGCTGCAACCATCGCGGGACTCATGAGGTGGGTGCGTGCACCCTGACCCTGCCTGCCTTCAAAGTTGCGGTTGGTGCTTGAGGCGCAGCGATCACCGGCGCTCAGTACATCGTCATTCATGGCAAGGCACATTGAGCAACCGGACTGTCTCCACTCGAAGCCTGCTTCTCGGAAGATCTGGGCGATCCCCTCGGCTTCTGCAGTGTCACGCACTAGCGTGGAGCCTGGGACGATCATTGCACGTACACCTTCGGCTACTTTCCGCCCTTTAACTACACGTGCCGCATCGCGGAGGTCTTCGATTCGAGCGTTGGTGCAAGAACCAATGAAAGCATGGCTGATCTTGATACTACTGAGTGCAGTACCTGGTTGCAGATCCATGTAGCGAAGTGCTCGCTCCAGGTCACGGCGCAGGATCAAGTCTGGCTGCTCCAAAGGGTCGGGCACTTTGTCAGAAATCGCAGCAGCCTGATCAGGGCTGGTACCCCAGGTAACCATCGGCTGTAGGTCTGCTACATCCATACGGACTTCCAAGTCGAATTCGGCACCAGGGTCTGTGTAAAGCGACCTCCAGCTTTCAACTGCCTGAGCCCATACGGCCCCTTTCGGCGCACGTGGCTTGTCAGCCAGATAAGCAAACACTTTTTCATCCGGGGCCATGAAAGCTCCGCGAGCTCCGGCTTCGACTGCCATATTGCAGATAGTCATTCGAGCTTCGACGCTCAAGGCGGTGATCGCAGGCCCAGTGAATTCGATGGCGTAGCCAGTCGCGCCCGAGGCACCGATCTGGCGAATCAGTTCCATGATGATGTCCTTGGAAACCAGACCAGGCCCAGGGGTGCCGTTGACAGTTACACGCATGCTTTTCAGGCGCTTGTACACCAGCGTTTGCGTCGCCAAGAGATGCTCGATCTCGGAGGTGCCGATACCGAAGCCAAATGCTCCCAGTGCACCGTATGTGGTTGTGTGGCTATCACCTGCCGCCACCACCATGCCAGGGAGGATGAATCCTTGTTCTGGCGCTACAACGTGTTCGATACCTTGGCGCTTGTCTAGGACGTCGAACAGTTCAATACCGAAATCGCGGCAGTTTTCTTCGAAGTAATTGACTTGCAGGGTTCCACCTGCGTCAGGCATTGCGGAGATTCGATCAGGCGCGGTCGGGTTTACGTGGTCGACTACACAGAGGGTTGCCGAAGGGCGCCAAACCTTGCGACCTCCTTCCCTTAAGCCGCTGAATGCCTGAGGGCTGGTGTATTCATTCGCAACCTGGCGATCAATGTAAAGGAGCACGTGCCCTTGATCATCCAGCTCACAAACGGTGTGGGAGTCGATGTGTTTTTGATAAAGCGTCTTTGGGGTATTCATGGCAAATTTGTACCCGATATTGTTATTGATGCAGCCCGCAGGCATCACGATCACTGGCGAGCAGTGGTGGTGTCAGCTTATCGAGTCAAATTTCTAAATAAAGATGCCAAGTAAATACCTTTGGTGCACGATTCGTGAATCAACCACTTTAGCCTTTGATAAACAGCATGGTTGCGGATGCCACCAGAAAAACGGCGAACAAAATCCGAAGGTGACGCTCGTGAACCCTATAGGCCCATTTCACACCCCAACCTACACTCAACAGTCCTCCTAATGCCATGGCAAGGCCCATAGGCCAATCTACATGGCCATCCCAACAGTAGGTCGCCAACGTAATCATGGTGCTGGGGAGCGCGAGCGTAAGGGCCATGCCCTGCGCAGCCAGTTGGCTGAGGCCGAAAACACCAGTGAGGACAGGAACTGCCACTACGGAAGCACCCACTCCGAAAAAGCCACCTAGAACCCCACAGCCAGACCCAAGTGCGCCTAATCGGAGGGGAGATGGTTGAGCCTTGGGTTTAGTGCCCCGATGAGAGATGCGGTTCCTGAGCAAGGTGAGCGCTGCGAGGCCAAGCATAAGTATTGCGAAACCCATTCGGATGTACAGAGGGTCGAGGTGCACCGCTGCTCGTGCACCAATACCTGCGGTGATGAAGCCCATGGCTGCCAAGGGGAGCGCAAGCGACCAGCGGATGGGGCTTATCTGCTGATACCTCCATAGTGCAAGGGCGACGTTCGGAACCATCATGACCAAAGCAGTCCCCTGAGCCATGGTCTGGCTTAGGCCCAGGATCAGGGTCATGAGGGGAATGGCGACAAGGCCTCCGCCAATTCCGAAAAATCCACCCAGTGCGCCCATGAGAACGCCAAAAACGAAGTCAAATGCGAAGTTGATCATGCAGCAAACCATATGAGTCAGTAGGCAAGTGGAAGTCCGCTGGCCAGAGAAACGCAGGATGCCGTGATCAAATCAACTCATGAACGCATTCTTCGTGAATAGGACGTGCATGAAATGGGAATTGAGGTTGGATAAGGATCTCTTAAATATGCGATGGAGCTGGGCTTCAGCAGCGTTTTCGTAGAAATTGTTACGCTTACGGATCAGTCTGCCAAAGTTGACGCCTATTTCGAATAACAGCCACGTCGGTAGCGCCAGCAAGGTCTCTGAGAAAATGTCCGGTGGCGTCAGGATCATCCCGACTACGAAGCAGCCGACGATCAGGTACGGGCGGATCTTGTTCAGGTCTTCACGTCGACCACGCCTACTAGCAACACTACGGCCACCGGAATCCGAATGCGGAGAACAGCGTCATGACGAAATCGAGGTAGCTGTCGATGTCGGTCATCTTCGACACGCCTTCAGGTATTGACTTGGCGCAGAAGCTAAACATCAGCGGGAACACCAGGGAATAGGCGAAGGCGATGCCGGCGCGGAACGGCAGGATGCTCGATGGCGATGCGTTTTGCATGGCGATGCAGCCCCGGCGTGGGCCAGCTAGACGCTCAGAATGAGTCTTTGAAGACCTTCAAAATCCGTGGCTTACCAGAGGTGTGCTGAGACTGCCGTCCTTCAATTTTGCAACTCGTCACATCCCGTCATATTGCCAAGGCATTATCTGCTCGCCGGTGATTGCCTTGCCGCTTCGCTGCGCTATGGTGAGAGCACCCCACAAATAAGACTAAAGTCGTAGGAGGTCGGCATGCGGATTGGCGGTGATGTTTTCTGGAAATGGGCAGACCCCACGCTTCACCACAGGTCTCACGATGAGACGCTGGACGATGGGACGACCATGGACATCCAAGTGCGACTGTCGCGCACGGGCAACACCCAATTGTTCATCGGGGTGTATGTCGGGACTGGGATGGCGCTGCATGAGGAAGCTTTCTACTCGCGCCCAGGTGAGTCTATGACTCGAGCGCTGGCGTGGGGAGTAGGTCATGCACGCTGCATTGCGACCAATCAGCAGCCTGCTGAACGGCAAGTGGCATAAGGATTATGTAACGGCTGGGGCGGCATTTACTACTGGCCGCCACCCAGGTGATTCCACTAGCTGTTCGCCGACTTCAAAACGTGGGGAAGGCGTGGCATCTCTCGTCTGATTTCGCTCAACGCGTCGAGGCTTCGAGTCCATTCCACCAGCCACGCGATCAGCATCGGTCGGGTAGTGGGGCAGGGTGCAACTTGGTGTTCAAGCTCGTCGGCTATTTGTCCCAGAAGCTCCAGATCCGCGTCCCACTCGGCAATGTGACCGACCATGATATGCGACCTCTCTCAACTCTGGATGAGTGCTGGCTCTGTTGCCCTCACTGCTCCAATGTCAGCAAGCGCGCGGCCTCTTCCCGCGCCCCAGGCCATGGCCCTCGTAGTCGTCTCGCCGGGCCGCCTGGCGTAAGCCTCTTCACCCGGGCCAGGCCCGAAGGTTCGTAAATCCCGATGACGAACTTGGTGTCGCCTGTGCAGGCTAGCCTGGCCTGAACATCAAGCCGTGCTCCATCCGCGAGCACCTCTTTATGGGAATACGGGGGCGGCCCAAGCCCAGAATACTGCTCCACGATGTCTCATCCCTGCCTCCTTTCACCATTTGTCTGCTCGGGTCATCCCGCCATGCTCGAATTTATTGACAGGGCGGGCTCAAATCCAAATACTGACCGAAGGGTACGCAAAAAAGTCTTTAGGGTATGTTCCGTTTTGGAGCTCCGTGAAGCCGATTGCGGGACATACCGGCACTGGCAACCACGAGGTACGCGCTGTGGATAAATACGTTGGACTGGATGTGATCATCATCGGAGGGGGAGCCGTTGGGATTTGCTCTGCCTACTTCCTGCAAAAAGCCGGGATGAGGGTCACCTTGATTGAGCAATCGAAGGTTGGCACCAAAGGGCCTCGTACCCCCTTTGTTGATTGCCTCGGTAGTGGTGGCAAGAGCTCGGAGCTGGCCAAGCGTGGGAAGGAACTGCTGTTCCCCCTGTTCGAGGATCTTGGTTACAACATGCGCCTAGTGAGCCGGTTCTGCTTCACCTCTCAGTCCACGATCACCGCCAACAGCGTGCGTCGAGGAACCTTGAGTAATGAGCTATCCATGCATGAGATGCTTATGGATTTGAGGAATATCGTGAACGATCGGGGTGGGCGGATTTTTGAAGATCTCGAAGTAACTGAGCTTCTGATGGCAGGGGATAAAGTGGTCGGAGTTTCTACCAAGGCTGGGCAGTTCCTGGCAGATGAAACCGTCGTAGCTGCAGGCGTACTCAGCTCCAGGTTTGAGGGCTCTCTGAACCTTGATTTGGGGCTAAAAGAAGAGCGCGTAGGCGCTGGCGATGATCTGGTGGATGTCCCTGTTACGCCTATTGGTAAACCCTATGTAGGCCGGCCTGAGGACGTAAAGGGCGCAATCGTAGCCGTAGGGCATGACGTGAATGCAATCTGCGCTCTAGGTGTGGGGCAGATCGTTGCCGACCTGGTTTCCATTCCAGGTGCCGGGGCTGGCTACGAGCTGCGGCAAAAAATACCAGTGCAGGAAATACCCTGGGCTGGTGTTTGAATCGAAGAAAAAAGGGCGCTGAGCGCCCTTTTTCGTTATGCGGTTTTAATGAGTCCGTTTGATCGTGTCTCGGGTGCCATTAGCACGGTAGCTATCAGGCCGATCAACGATATTGCCGCTGCGGCATACATCGTTGGTGAAATGCCGAACGACGCTACCGACATTGGTACCAGGTAAATTCCCACAGCTGCGCCCAGCTTTGAAAACGAGGTACCTACACCGAGTGCGGAGGCTCTGATGGAAGTCGGGAACAATTCCGTCGGGTAAACGAAGAGCAGCACCTGGCTTCCACCTATACAGATGGCGTATACGCTGAATAGCACCAACACAGCGACGGGGGAGGCTTCTGGGAATGCCCCGAGCAACAGCAGGGGGATCGTCGAGCCTATGAAGCTCTGAATCAGCAATTGGCGCCTGCCCATCATACTGAGCATTTTGGATGCCAGCATCGATCCGACAACGAAGAGCAGCATGATCATGATGGAGCCAAGGCTCGCCCAGCGCCCTGAGAGTGCTAGGGCCTGCATGACTTTGGGGGCAAAGATATTGACCGCGTACAGGGGGATGATTGAGCAAGTCCAGAAAAGCGTGACGAACAGCATGTTGCGGCCATGACCAGCGCTGAAGAGGGAGCGAAGTGACAGTTTCTTCTCTTCTTCCTCGGGCATGTCGTTGATGGAGTATTGCTGGCCGTAAACGCTTTTGACGATCTGGTCAGCTGCCGCCAAGTTTCCGCGATCTGCCATCCAGCGTGGGGATTCTGGACTGCCTAGGCGCATGAAAAAGAACAGGGCACATGGTATGGCTGCAGCTGCTAGTACCATCCTCCAGCTCTCATCACCCCAGGTGCTCATGATCAGCTCACCGCTGATGTAGGCAGTAGCAGAGCCCGCAAACCACATGATGACGAGGCCGCCGATCATAGGAGCACGATGTTTCTTGGGCATGAACTCAGAGAGAATTGTGGAGGCCACAGGGTAATCCGCGCCCACGGCTACGCCGATGATGAAGCGTAGCAGGCACAGCGTGAGTGCCGTCTCGGCGAACATGTGCGTTACCGAAAAGACGAAAATCAGTACCGGGTTTAGTAGGTACAGAAACTTTCTGCCGAAATTGTCGGTGATCCAGCCCCCAAGGGTGCCGCCGAAGAACACACCCAATAGGGCGGCAGCAGCGATCAGGCCTTCCCACATTGTCGAGAGCTGCAGCTCGCCTGTGATCTGGGCAATCACGACACCAATCAAGCTCAGAACGTAGCCGGCAATAAATGGACTACCCAAGGCCGAGAGGAAAATACGTTTATGGGTGCGCGTGAGCACCGCGTCATCAAGCGATTGTGAACGAGCCATGTAAATATCCAGGTTGTCTCTATGTACTACTGCAGCAAGAGCGGTAGAAATTTTTAGTCTTGTAAGAGAGAGCGTTCCGTTGGCCAGCAACGGATGGAGTCAACTGTGCATCGATTCTGAATGGGGGAGGGGGCGTAATTCATCCGCTGTACCTTTAGATTTATTTGGGCAGATGTATCAAAGGCTCATGTAGCCAAGCTGCGAAGCACCACCATTTTTTTCGATGGTTGCTCGCGGGTGTCGAGCTCGTCCTGAGAAGACGCAAGATACCTGAAAAAACCCGCCGGTCAAACGTTTTGAACATTGGGTATGTGCATCTCCTCGCCTTCCAGAGATCCGATGCGTCCTCCTTCCTGATCCACCTCCGGCTGCTTCGTCCGCCCAGCTTCCCCGCCTTTCGGGCGCCGCCTGACCGAGCTGCCAGGCACGGTCAAGACCCGTCAATCATTTTTACGTACCCGCTGGACAAAAAAATATACCTGGAATACAGTCAAGCCAAGCAATCGTCCAAGTGGACGGTGCAGGCACACTCGATAGGAACCAGCAATGACTACAGAAAAGCGGTATTGGAGCACCTCGGTAAGCGATGTTGAGGAGTCCGCTGTCTACATCCGGGGTTACGACCTGGGCGACTTGATCGGCAAGCTGAGCTTCGCTTCGGCCACTTACCTGCTGATCCGTGGGCGCCTGCCGAATGCTGGCGAATCCAAGATGATCGACGGCATCCTGTGCTCGGTATTGGATTACGCGTTGAAGAAACCAGGCACTGCCGCTGCTCGCTTCTGCGTTTCGAGCAACCCATCCATGGTGGCTGGCCTCGCCACTGCCGTTTTGTCCGCTGGTGAGTATTCGCTGGCCCCAGACCAGACTGGCAACTTCCTGAACGCTACCTTCTCGGCAGACGCAAGCGATTTCGAAGCTTCGGCCAACGCCTTGGTGGAAGGGATGCGTGCCCGTAAGGAGCGCGTGCCAGGCCTCGGTCACCCGGTTTTCCGCTATACCGATCCGCGTGCCCAGCAGCTCAAGGCCTTGGCAATCGAAACCGGTGTATGGGGTGACATCTGCGAGTGGTATGAGGCGGTGCACAAGGCCTTTACCACCCAGGCCAACAAGCCTGAGATCGTGATCAACGAAGTCGGCATGATGGGTGCCATCTTGGCTCAGATGGGCTTCACCCCAGCAGAGATGACCGGTTTGGCTGTCATCTCCACCATGCCAGGTGTCGTGGCCCACATTTCCGAGGAAATGCAGAGCAAGGTGCGTATTCGCGCGATCAGCGACAGTGAGGTGGACTACGCCCGCGAGCGCCGCAACTTTGCTGAAGATTTGGCGAAAAGCGGCCTGTAAGCGGTACTGCTGCCGCTTTCACAGGCGGCAGCGTTTTCATTGAAACTCTTTCGTTAGGTACAACGGCATCAAGTTGTACGAGGTTGGTGGTATCAATATGGGAAGTCTTGCCAGTTCGCTTGCCACCAATGCCAATATTGAAAGCGGCTCATGCAAGTCGCTTGTTGTGCGTCGCACTGCGTTGGAATTATTCGTTACTAGGGGGTTTCAGTCTGTCAGCCTTCGACAATTGGCCGATGCGGTAGGAATTCAGGCTGGCTCTTTGTACAACCACATTGAGAGCAAACAGACGCTTTTGTTTGACTTCATTGAGGAGCTTGACTCGCTGTTGTTGCATGCGGTCATGAAGGAACTCAAAGGTCGCAGTAATGCGATTGATGCGCTCGGTGCCTTCGTCAAAACCTACATGAGCATAGCGCTTGAAAACCGCTCGCTTTATGTCCTGTCGCGACGTGAAACCTGCAATCTCATGGTTGATCAGCAGGCGGATATCAACCGAATCCGAGTACGAGTTGTAGAGGTGTTGTCTGGTGTTATCGCTTCTGGTCGAAAAAAGGGCGTCTTTCATCTCCAGGATGACCGTCTGACCGCAGGGACGATTTGCGCCACCTTGGATGGCGCGCTCACCAAGGAGTGGGGAAGCGACCTTTGTGTCGACTCTCTGGTGAGGCAGATCCAGAAATTCGTGCTTCAAGCTGTGACGAGTAAGTAGTAGTTGACGCGAGCTACGCTTCATTGCCGAAGCTCGCGTTCCCTCGGTTAATCCAAAAAGCTAGGTGAGACGATGAAAAAAAATAGCATTAAAGGTCTGCTGGGCATGGGCGCTTCGGTTTTGGCTTTGGCCATTTCGGCTTCTGCGGTGGCGGAGGATTGCAAGCCTCTGCATACCTTCAAGACCATCCAGCCAGGCGAACTGACTGTTACCTCGGTAGTGTTGCCACCGTTTGCATATGATGACCAGGCTCGTCGCTTCAGCGGCGTGGACGGGGAAATCATTCAGCAGATCGCCAAGGACAACTGCCTGAAGGTCAATCACATCGTCACCGACTCCGCAGCTTCGATTCAGTACGTCGTGGCATCCCGTTCGGACATCTCCGTGGGCGCCTGGTACCGCACCTTCGAGCGCTCGAAGGTCATGGGCATCTCCGATCCTGTCTACCTGGAGCAGACCGCCATCTACTCGCGTGACGGCGCCGACACCTTCGATCAGCTTAAAGATCGCAAAGTTGGTACCGTAACTGGCTACCTCTGGGTACCGGAGCTGAAAAAACTCTACGGTGGCAAGCTGTCGCTGTATCCGAACGCTGTGGCGCTTTCTCAGGATCTGAACAGCGGTCGTATCGACGCTGCGGTCAACACCTATGCAATCGGCGCTGAAAGCCAGAAGAAAGGCGGTATCGGCAAGGACATCAAGATCAAGGTCGCCAAGCCGGACGAGAAGGTGAAGTCGTCGGTCTATCCAGCCCAAACGGCGTTTATTTACAGCAAGGGCAACCCCGAGCTGGGTGCGGCCATCAACGCTACCATCAAAGGCATGCGTGAGTCGGGCAAGCTGGGCAGCGTGCTCACCGACCAGGGCCTGCGTGCTGATGGCGCGGACGTCGGCGAGCCTCGTTACGCTGACCAGTAATTGAGCTGAAACAAAAAGCGCCTCCTGTGAGGCGCTTTTTTTATTTCCGGTAACCGCCGGCCATCATGTCCACGTAGGTTTCGGCGATCTGCTCGGCTGTCATCTTGCCGTTCTCGTCGAACCAGGTGTGGAGCCAGTTACACATTCCCATGAAGCCGCTTACCGCGATGTGTGTGGGCACTGGCTTAAAGAAGCCTTCGTCCACGCCACGCTGGTAAACGCCTTCGATCATCTTGTCGTACTCACGCTTACGCTTGCGAATCAGCAGGCGCTGCGCTTCTTCAAGCTCGCTTTCGTCCCGGAAGTAGATCGCCGTCCAGTCCTTGCGCTGCATCACATTAAGGGCGTGCTGGCACAGGATCTTCTTAAGGGTCTCATCAGTCGGCAGGTCTTCCTGCAGGATCCCTACGATCGTGTCTTCGTAGCACTGGTGCATGCGATTGAAGATTTGCCACAAGATCTCGTTCTTGTTCTTGAAGTAGTAGTAAACGACCGATTTGGTGTAGCCCAGGCTGGCCGCAACATCATTGATGGTGATGGCACGGAACCCTTTGTCAGCGAAAAGGGTAGCGGCGGAAGAGAGGATCTCGTCCTGGACGTAGGCTTGTTTTTTTTGTTTGAGTTGGTCGCGCATATCGACAGTATTCAAGGTAACCACCTGGATTAAGGTTAAAGATCGCTAGGCAGTTGAATTCTGCTCATGGCTGCTTCTTTGATGGCGTTCGGTATGGCCTTGGAAGTCCGCTGCTCGAGATCGAAATAGACCGAGGTCATTTGGATTTCTGCGCAGAGCTCATCGTTGGCGCTGAACATCTGATGGTGAGTGACAATAGAGGCATTGCCCACTTTCTTAACCGTGCTCGCCACTTTGAACAGGTCACCGACCTTCAGCTCGGCCCTGTAGTCGATTTCGTAGCGAACATCTGCCCAGCCTTCCTTGCGCTCGAAGCGCCAGTCGGCGTTATAGCCCAGCGAGTGGATCAGATGCCAGAAGGCCTGGTCGAAGGCTGCCACATAATACTGCACAGTCATGTGCCCCATTGCATCCGTTTGCGCAGGGTAAACAACACCTCGGTACGTGATTTCCATTCAGTCATCCACTCGATACTGGCATGCAATAGAGAGCGAATGAAGTGGTTCTTCACGCTCCTTGGATGTCCATTGTCAGTTTTATAGACCGATACGTCAATTTTTTTATCTTGCTAGTCTGTCTCGGTTCAGTGGCATTTAAGTGCCTATGAGAGCATGCAGGATCGTATGTAAGTGGCCAGAGAAACCGGGGGAGAGGAATGAGGTAGAGGTTGAGCGGAGGAGGGGGACAGGGGGAAGAAAAAAGCCCCCTCTGACGAGCAGAGGGGGAAGCCGACACAACAAGAACTAGATTTCGCTGAGGATGACCTGGGCAGCATTGTGGCCAGGAACACCCGTGACACCACCACCAGGGTGGGTCGATGCACCGCACTGATACAGGCCGGCGATCGGCGAGCGATAGTCGGCATAGTGGGCAATAGGGCGACGGAAGAAGATCTGGTCGATGCTCAGTTCACCGTGGTGAACATGGCCGTCCGGGAGGTCGAACATCGCCTCGAGGTCAGACGGTACCAACACCTGTTTATGCAGTACCAGCTCACGGAAACCAGGCGCGTAGCGCTCGATCTGATTGACCACGATGTTAAAGAGCTCCTCCTTCGTGGTCTCGTCCCATGGCCGGCCATCCCGAAGGGCGTAAGGCACGTGACCGCCCAACAGGCTCAGCGTGTGTTTGCCTTCAGGGGCTGCGGTCGGATCGAACACGCTTGGGGTCAGAATCCACATATAGGGATGCTTCGCCATCTCACCGTGCTGAGCAGATTCATAAGCGGTCTGCAGCTCTTCCAGGTTCTCGGCGATCGTGATCGAGCCAGGAGTCTGATTGTCCGAAGCCTTCAGGCCTTGCCATTTGGGCAGACCGGACAGTGCCATGTTGATCTTGAAGGTGCTCGCCTTGGTGCGAATACGCTTCACGGCATCAATGACCGCCGGCGGCAGATCCTGAGGTTTAAGCAGGCGCAGGAACAAGGTCTTCGCGTTCGCGTTGCTGACGACAGACTTGGCGTGGATGATCTCACCACTTTCCAGGCGCACCCCAACTGCCCGTTTGTCTTTGACAACAATCTCTTTCACGGGAGTGCTGCAGCGGATGGTGACACCATGATCCAAGCACGATTGCTTGATGGCATTCGACAGGGCGCCCATACCACCTTTAACCAGGCCTCCTGGGCCGGCTTTAGTGTTGCCGTCTCGCAAGTAAGGGCGCGCGAGCACATACGCGGTTCCAGGAACCATAGGGCCAATGTTGCCGCCGCTGCCGGAGGTGTAGCAGCCGAACATGGTGAGCACCTGAGGGCTCTCGAACCAGCGGCGCAGGAAGTCGTGGCAGCTCAGCGTCAGCAAATCCCAAATGTCGTAGAACATTGGGCCTGCCGCTTTCATACGCCACAACAGGGCGGCTGATTTGGTCAGGTCTTTTACCTTGCCCGTCGCGATATCAACAGGCACCTCAAACAGCAGCTTGCGAAGATGGCCCACCAGTTTCTTCATGTGCTCTACATAAGCCGGGTAGACGTCAGCGTCCTTGTCTGAGTACCGGCGGATTTCGGCGCACATCCGGTCTACGTCTGCCCAATGTGTGACGACTGAGCCATCTTGGAATGGATGAATACCGGGAGGGGTCGGAATCACTTCGACGCCGTATTTGGGCAGGTCAAGGTCAAGCATGATTTTGGGCTGCATCAACGACATCCAATAGGATGCAACCGAAAGGTGGAAGCCGGGCCACAGTTCTTCCGTGAGGGCTGCTCCGCCTACGATATTACGTCTTTCGACCACACAGACCTTCTTCCCAGCCTTGGCCAGGTACGCGGCGCATACCAGGCCGTTATGGCCGGCACCGACAATTACAGCATCGAATTGAGACATTCTGGCAACTCGCTTATTTACTTCGGTTGACGTGGTACTACCGCGAAGCCATCGATTTCGATCAGTACGGCTGGGTCGTAGAGCATCGGCACGGTGACCAGGGCGCTCGCTGGCGGGCACGCCTCGTTCACATACGAGTTTCGCACTTTCTTGAAGACGGGAAGCATCGATGGCTCGAAGTTCGCGACGTAGGTGGTGAGCTTGGCGACTGCTTCAAAGCCCACACCGGCCTCGGCGAGGGTTGCCTTCAAGTTCTCGAATACGGCTCGAACCTGAGCTTCAAAGTCGCCCTCGACTACATCGCCATTGCTATCGGTTGGGCAATGGCCGCTCAAGAAGAGAATCTCGCCTTCACCCGAAAGGGTAGCGGTGGATACGCCTGGGAAGCCCGCGCCCACATTTACTGCCTTGATCATCCCTTGCTCCTCACATCGGTTCTTGGATTTGGAGGTGTGAGTCACCTCTGTCTGATTGTCCCGTCATACTAAAAAACTGACCGGTGGGTATAATCTATACAACAGACCTCCACCGTGCAAGGGGCTCGTGAAGAGTTTCCACTGCACCGATTTGAAGCGCCATGCCGCGATCTGGTGCGGTCTTCCGTGG
Source organism: Pseudomonas sp. OG7 (assembly GCF_014192825.1). NCBI lineage: Bacteria > Pseudomonadati > Pseudomonadota > Gammaproteobacteria > Pseudomonadales > Pseudomonadaceae > Pseudomonas > Pseudomonas sp. OG7. The sequence continues at coordinate 370,148 of NZ_JACHYK010000004.1, forward strand.
GCTCAGCGGCGTCTGATTAGCGGCTGATCAAGAGCGCTGCGGCCTATTGACACGACGCAGGATTCAATCATACTGACTCAACGGTCTAATTTTTAATACGGCCGGTTGGTTTTTCCGAAAGCTCCGTTCAAGACGGGGCACATAAAAAACGCGGAGCTTTTCTCATGGGTGTTCGTGTCAATTTCATCAACCCCTTCGGTACGCCGGCCTACAACGGTTTGATCTCTGAAACACTGACGCCGTACCTCAACCAGGGGAACGAGCTGGTGGTCACCAATACCGAAAACGTTCCTGAAAACTGCGACTGGTGGTATCCAAAGCACCTGGTCGAAGAGGAGCTTTTCGAGTGCGTCATCCAGGCTGAGAAAGATGGCTTCGATGCCGTGATCATTGGTTGCTGCAATGATCCAGGCGTTCGTGCCGCCCGTGAGTTGGTTGACATTCCTGTCATCGGCCCTCTTGAAGCCGCGATGCAGCACGTCAGCTATTTCGGCTACGACTATCTGCTGGTCACCGACCACCGGAAATCTGCCGCTTACATGAAAGACCTGGTGCGTCTGTATGGGGCTGAGCAGCAGTGCCGTGACGTGCGCTACATCGACTGGCACATCACCGACATGATCAAAGACCTAGAAGGCGTCGCACGTGACGCGCTTTCTGCGTCTGAAAAGGCCCGCGAGGTTGGGGGTGTAGAAGCCGTCATTCTGTCCTGCACCATCATTTCTGCAGCAACAGAGAAATGGCTGCTCAGCAATGGCCAGTATCGCGACCCCACTATTCTCAACCCCAACACCTTCGCGCTGAAGATGGCGGAGTCGCTCGGCCTGCTGAAGCAGATGGGCGCATACGGTATCAGCCGAATCGGTTACTACGAGCAAATGACCCAGAAGCGTCCAGAAGAATTTGCCGAGGTTCGTGAGCGTTTCGGACGTCGTCAACGGTTCACTAAATAAGTCTGTTTGAGGGGCCGGTTCCTTCGGCTCGGCCCCATGATGTGGAGATAACCATGTTTGACCTCAAAGGCCGCGTAGCGGTCATCACCGGCGGTGAGTCCGGTATCGGCTTAGCGCTTTCCAAAACCTTCGCAGCTGCTGGCGTGAAAACCGTCATCGGCGGAATTCTCGCTGAGCGCGGTGAAGCCGTTGCTCGTGAACTGGCAGAAACCGGCGCTGAAGTCCGGTTCGTCAAGGTAGATGTACGCAACCAGGCGGAAGTAGAAGCGCTGGTGCAGGGTGCTGTCGACCAATATGGCCGCGTCGACATTCTGGTCAACAATGCGGGCGTCTTCGACGGCATGGCTGATATCGAAGAGACCACTGAGAACCTGTGGAATCACATGGTTGATATCAACCTTAAAGGTACCTTCTTCGGCTGCCAGGCCGCTATCAAGCACATGGTCAAGCAGAACTATGGGCGGATCATCAATACCTCATCCATTGGTGGCCTAATCGGCGGTGCCGACGGCGCTTCCTACACTGCTTCGAAGTTCGGCGTGGTTGGCCTGAGCCGTCAGATCAGCAAGACCCACGCGAAGCACAACATCACCGTCAACGCAGTCTGCCCAGGTGCCATCGACACTGATGTTCGCGGCAACTCGGCTGCGATCGTCAGCTCCGCTGCAGAGTTCATGAACCGTGGCGTTGGTGCGAACCCTGATTGGATCAGCCGAATCATTCCGGCTCAGCGCAAAGGTACTGCGCAAGAGATCGCGAACCTCATTTATTTCCTGGCCACTGAAGAGGCGAGCTACATCACTGGCCAAGCTATCGCTGCGGACGGAGGGTGGACAGCATGAGCCAATTCAACGACTTCAACGACGTCGAGAAAGAGATTCTCGAAACCGTCCGTAAGTACATCGCCAAAGAAGTCCGGCCCAACGTTCAGCAGCTTGAATTGAGCAAAACGTTCCCTGCAGAGATGCTGGCTGCGATGAAGGAGATGGGCCTGTTCGGTCTGGCCATTCCGGAAGAGTACGGTGGCTACCAACTGCGCCTGCCTGTGTTTGCTGCTGTGATGGAAACCATCGCTGCCGGCTGGACAACCTTGGCTGCCTTTATCAATAGCCACTGCACTGTGGCTTATGCGATCAGCAAACACGGTACCGAAGAGCAGAAGCGTCAATACCTGCCTCTGATGGCGACCGGTGAACACCGTGGCGCTCTCTGCCTGACCGAGCCTGCTGCGGGTTCTGATCTGCAATCGATCACCACTGTTGCGTCGCAAGACGACTCGGATTTTGTGATCAACGGTACCAAGATCTTCGTCACCAACGGTGAGCGTGCCACGCTGCTGCTGACGTTGGCGCGTACCAGTATCGATGCCGAAACGGGTCGTCCGCGCCTGAGTCTGTTCCTGGTCGAGAAATCCTTCCCCGGCGTTACCGTGGAAAGCGAATTTCACAAGATGGCCTACACCCAGGTCGACACCGTCGAGATCCTGCTTTCCAAGGTCAAAGTGCCGGCGACTGCGGTTGTCGGTGGTAAAACTGGCCTGGGCATGCGCCACCTGTTGGACTCGCTCGAAGTTGGTCGTATCGCTATCGCTGCCAGTGCAGTTGGTTTGGCCGCGAATGCCCTTGCCGAAGCCAAGCGTTACGCAAGCGAGCGTAGCTCGTTCGGCGTGACCATCGACAAGCACCAGGCCGTTCAGCTGCGTATGGCCGACATGGCCACCAAGCTGGTCGCTGCTCGCCTGATGACCGCAGAAGCGGCTCGTGCGAAGGAAGCGGGTCATCGTGCGGACATGCTGTCGGGTATGGCCAAACTCCTGGCCAGCGAATCGGCCAAGGAAATCTGTGAAGACGCGCTGCGTATCCACGGTGGTTACGGCTACATCAACGAGTTCCCTGTAGAGCGCCTGTACCGCGAAGCGCCGCTCTACATCGTGGGTGAAGGCACCAACGATATTCAAAAGATCGTCATCGCGCGTCGCATCATCGACGGTAGCGAAGTGGACGCTCTGGGGCTGCCAGCATGACCACGACCGTCTGCTTGACCTTCGATTTCGATGGTGTGGCCATCTGGCTCAGCACCTTCAAACAGGTTTCGCCCACTCCGCTTTCGCGGGGCGAGTACGGCGCTAACGTGGGTATGCCGAGGCTTCTGGATGTTCTGAAACGTCGTGGGGTGCCAGCCACCTTCTTCGTGCCAGCGCACACAGCGACCTCCTATCCAGACCTGGTGAAGCAGGTCGTAACGGACGGTCATGAGGTCGCGTGCCACGGATTCTTGCATGAGTCTCCTGTGAACCTGGAACTGGCCGAGGAGCGTGAGCTGCTGGCCAAGAGCATCAAGGTTCTGCAGGACGTCACAGGCGTGCGGCCCCAGGGTTACCGTTCGCCGGCTTGGGACTTGAGCCCGAACACCATCCCTTTGCTGGAAGAGTTCGAGCTTCGCTACGACAGCAGCATGATGTCGAACGACTTTGAACTGTTCTATGCGCGTACTGGTGATGTCCTTACCGAAGAAGGTTTCACAAAAGGCCCCGAAAGCTCGGTGGTCGAGTTCCCTGTTGCTTGGGAGCTTGATGACTATCCGTACTTCCAGTTCATGGTGAAGCCGATGAACACCGGCAATCGCCTGCCTTCGGATGTTTACAAGTATTGGGCTGCCGAGTTTGATGCCGCACGCGCTCAAAACGGTGTGTTCACTCTGACTTGCCATCCGGAAATTATTGGGCGCGGCCCACGTATCAAGATGTTGGAAGAATTGATCGAGTACATGCAGAGCTTCGATGATGTTGTGTTCTCGACCATGATCAACGCTGTACCCCTGATTAATAAATAAAGGCTGGAGATAATCATGACTGCTGCTGTTAAACAAGAAGCTGGTATCGGCCAAAACGCTCTCTACTTCGATGAGCTGTATGAAGGTCAAGAGTGGAACTCCCCACGTCGCACTATCACCGAAGCAGACATCGTGATGTTTGCAGCGCTCACCGGTGACCATAACCCGGTGCACACTGACGAGGAGTTCGCCAAGAACACCGTATTCGGCGGTCGTATCCTGCATGGCCCAGCTGGTTTCGCAATCGCAACCGGTCTGGAAAGCCGTCTGGGCATCAAGGAAGGCACTGCAATTGCATTCCTTGGCATGACTTGGGATCTGCGTGGCCCGATCAAGATCGGCGACACTATCCACGTCAACCAGAAGGTCGGCTCCAAGCGTGAGACCAAGAAGCCAGGCGTGGGTATCGTCAACTTCCAGGTGGCTCTGGTGAACCAGCGCGGCGAGTCGGTTCAAGAAGGCGAGTGGAAGGTCATGATGCACTGCAAGCCTGAGTAATTGATTTGCCCGCCCGCTAACGTACTATTTTTGAGGTTTTGCAAGATGATCGTAGGTTTTGTCGAAGAGCACGCTACTGAGCGAAGCGATAGTGTTGCTTTGCGGTTTGATAACAAAGTGCTCAGTTATAGTGCGTTGGCGCGCGAAATTGATCGAGCTGTTGTCCTGTTGAAAAAAGCAGGCGTCAGCGCTGATACCACCATCGCGGTTTACTGCGAGAACAATATTGAGATCATGGTATTGTACTACGCCATGTCGAAGATGGGCGGGACATTCGTTCCGATCAATGCGGTGCTCAGTGCAGCTGAAGTCAGCTATATCCTGGGCCACGCAGATGTAAAATTCTTGTTCACTGACAAGAAGCTGCATGAGAACGCCGTTACGGCTGTCGGTGATACAGCATGCAGCCTGGTTGAAGTCAGTGAATTCTTCAGCAATACCCTGGTCGGCACTGAAGAGGTCGAGCAGGCTGAGGCGATCAAGAACGACTTCTTGATCATCTACACCTCGGGCTCCACTGGAGTACCTAAAGCGGTGCTCTACAGCCAGCCGGCTGAGGTGGCAGGCAACGCTTCCCTCATCGATATGTGGGATGTCACGCCAAGTGACAAGCTCCTGGTCGCGCTGCCGCTGGGCTTCCTCTACGGGCTCTCGACCGCTGCCTCCATGGCACTGCAGGCCGGGTGCGAGACCATCATCCAGCGTCGATTCCACCCGCGTGAGGCCCTGGAGGCCTTTGTTGAGCATGGTGTCACCGTATTCCAGGGTGTGCCTACCATGTTCTCCATGATGCTGGAGTACGCAGAGCAGAACGGCTTGGACTTCGACTTGTCCTCCATGCGTGCTGTCATCTCTGCGGGCGCTCCACTGGCGAGCGACCTCCGCACCCGTTTCAAGAGCAAATTCGGTGTCGAGATCCAGGATTACTACGCTCTCACTGAGGTGCGTCCGGTCTTTGGCAAATTTGCCGGGGATAGCACTGCAGTCCCTGCAGGTGCGATCGGCAAAGCAAGCCCTTGCGTTGTGATCAAGATCGTCGACGGTGATGGTCAGGAGGTTGGGCCAGGCGTGACAGGCGAAATTCTGGTGCGTGCTCCAGCTACCACCTCGGGCTACTACAAAGCGCCTGAGGTTAGCGCTGCGGCCTTTGTCGATGGATTCTTCCGCACCGGCGACCTTGGTCATGTCGATGCTCAAGGTTTCTATTACCTGACTGGTCGGATCAAGGACATCATCATCAAAGGCGGAGCCAACATCGCCCCGGCTGAGGTGGAGGAGGCGCTACTGTCTCACCCTCAAGTCGTACAGGCTTCTGTCATCGGTGTTCCTGACCAGAAGTTTGGTGAGCTGCCGGTTGCCTACTTTGTGCCGGCGCAAGGTGCTCAACCCAAGCCAGAAGACCTGGCTGACTACTGCCGTCTGATGCTGGCTGAATTCAAAGTACCGAGCGAATTCATCGCGCTTGCAGAAATGCCCCTTGGGAATACCGGGAAAATTGACAAGAAAGTGCTGCTGAAGATGTGGAAGGAGAAAGCAAATGTCTGAGAACTTGAAAGTATCTGTTTCGGTATTCCGCATTCAGCACTACCAGCAGTTTGCTCAATTTGCTGAGCACGTTGAGCGCTTCGTCGTGGACGCCAAGGCGGCAGGCAGCCGCGTGCTGGTATTGCCTGAGTTCCTGGCAATGGGCTTGCTTTGGACTCATGCCAGCGCTGCTGAGATCGACAATGCGAAGGTGTCGGATTTCTACCGCGAAGTATTCAGTCCGATGCTTCCGGACTTCCAAAGCCTGTTGGCTGGCCTGGCGAAGAAACACGATATCTATCTGGTAGGCGGTACCTTCTGGCATGAAGAAGACGGTAGGGGCCTCAACAGTGCCTTCGTTTTCAGCCCGGATGGCTCCCAGTTGCGTCAGGACAAAATCCACCTGACCCGTGGTGAGCGGGCCATCAAGAGCTCGGGCGGAGAAACTCTGTCGGCGTTCGAGATCGATGGCGTCAAGTGCGGCCTGTTCGTCTGCTACGACGTCCAGTACCCAGAGCTCACCCAGGCGTTGGTGGCCGAAGGAATCGAAGTCCTGTTCGTGCCGACCCTGACGGAAAAGCGCGGAGCATGGCGTAGCTGGTACAGCGCACACGCCAGGGCCCTGGAAAACCAGATCTTCGTTTGCGTGTCGCCACTCGTAGGCAACCTGGGCATTCCAAACGACTACCCGGTTAGCGGTACGGGTGAAGCATTCATCGCGTGTCCGATCGACAACCGAATGAATGTGGTGGATGGCACCTACGCGGTCTCCGATTTCAGCGAGGGTGAGGAGGGGCTGATCCATGCAGACCTCAATCTCGCCACCCTGCGGCTGTCCCGGGAGCGTGGAGAGGTTCGACACCTAAAAGACCGCAGGCCTGAATTTTATAAGAAGTTGGCTGCTGAATAACTTTCGGTAGCGCGGGGCAGGTATGCCCCGCATCAAAGATACGATAGTAGCTGCGCTATAATATCGAACAGGGATTTTACTTTTACAGTGCTGCCGTGATGTGTGCTGGTCTAGCGGCCAGGCGTTTAGATTCAGTTAATAAGATAGAGAACAAAATGACTAAAGTCGCGCAGATAAAAGATGTGGGCCGTCGAGAAAACGTCTCGCCAATCCTGACTGTTGAAGGTCTGGGTAAATCCTTTGGTTCCGTTCGTGTATTAAATAATGTCGATTTCTCAATGGCTTCCGGTGAAGTGGTTGCCATCATCGGCCCAAGCGGTTCCGGTAAAAGTACATTCTTGCGATGCATCAATCAGCTTGAGCCTCCAACCGAAGGCACCATCTGCATCGGTGGGCAGACCATCGATGCGAGCAAAGGGGCCACGAAGCAGCAACTGGCATTCCTGAATCGCAAGCTCGGCATGGTCTTCCAGTCTTTCAATCTATTTCCTCACCTCACCGTTCTGGAGAACGTGAGTCTGGCCCAGCGCCGCGTGCTGAAGCGCAGTGCCAAGGAGGCTGACGAGCGTTCCATGCAGCTGCTGACTCGTGTAGGCCTGGCCTCCAAAGCTAACATGTATCCATCGCGGTGCTCCGGTGGCCAACAGCAGCGTATCGCGATCTCGCGTGCCTTGGCCCTGGATCCTGAAGTCATGCTCTTCGACGAGCCTACTTCAGCACTCGATCCGGAAGTAGGCCTAGAGGTGCTTGCGGTAATGCGTGAGCTGGCTAACGAGGGTATGACGATGATCGTCGTGACGCATGAAATGCGTTTCGCCGAGAACGTCTCTGATCGCGTGGTGGTGATGGCTGATGGCGGCATCATCGAGCAGGGGCGTAGCGCCGATGTCATGCGTAATCCTCAGCACCCACGGGTGCAGCAGTTCCTGACCGCCGTGAGGGATCGGTGATGGAGACGAGCCAAATTCTGGCGGCGATGCTGGCTGCCTTACCTTGGACGATCGCTCTCACATTCGGGTCGTTCATCGGTGGAGCAATCATCGGGATCCCGATCTGTGCCATGAGGATTTCCAAACACAAGATCCTGCGGAATATCGCGATCGCGCTCATTCTGACCTTGCGCTCGATTCCGCCCATTGTCTGGCTGTTCTTCATCTTCTTCGCGTTCAGCCAGTATGTGATTCAGCTGAGCCCCTTCGTGGCGGCAATCATCGGCCTGGCACTGATCACCTCTGCAAACATGGCCGAGATCTATCGCGGAGCGTTGAGTGCAGTGCCGAAAGGGCAGTACGAAGCGACCAAGGTGCTGGGTTTGAGCACCTGGCAGAAATACGTCCACGTGATTGTTCCACAGGTAGTCAGGATCTCGGTTCCAGCGGCGAGTACCTATTGCATCGGGTTGCTTAAAGACACCGCCATTGCTTCCACGATTGGCGTCTCTGAACTGGCCCAGGTGGCAAACCATATCTCTCAGGAGACGTTCCGAGGCCTGAGTGTGTACGCCATCGCTGGCCTACTGTATTTCGCTGTTAGTGTTGTTATGGCTCTGTTGTCGCGACAGCTTGATATCCACCTTCGTGCAAAGGTTGAACGGTAATGGAGATCATTGACCGCTGGATTGAGTGGTTCCCTCAGCTGATGGATGGCTACTGGTTGAGCCTGCAGGTCACCGCCGTGAGCTTGCTGATCGGGATTCCCCTGGGACTGCTGTTTGCGTTGTGGGTTGGGTCGAAGAAACGCGTGAACCGTGCCCTCGCTCTCATCTTCATCGAGGTGGGGCGAGGTGGGCCGGTGCTGATCCTGCTGCAGTTCTTCTACTTCGGACTGCCAACGACTGGGCTCACCTTGTCGTCATTCACCGCCTCGATTCTGGCTTTGGCCTGGAGTACCGGTTCGTACACCAGTGAAATTATTCGCGGGGGACTTGGGGCGGTGCCTCAGGGGCAAAGAGAGGCGGCTCGGACGCTGGGGCTCAGTAGCTGGGACGCATTGCGGATCATCATCCTGCCTCAAGGGTTGAGGATTGCGCTCCCGCCCTTGCTCGGCTTCTCCCTGGTGATCCTGCAAACCACCTCGCTTTGCTTCACCATCGCGCTACCGGAGCTCGTGGGTGTGGCGAATGACATTGGTTCTGCAACCTTTGAATATATGTCCGTGTTGCTGTTGACCGGGATGATGTATGCGGCGGTGTGCATTCCGGCAACTATTTTTGTTGGACGTTATGAGAAACATTTGTCTCGGTACGAAAGTGCCTGATAAATAGTGGTTGGTGAGGTTGACTAACAAAAATATTAATTGATATTGTTAGTTTGCGTCACCACTGCGCTGGCGTATTAGTTTGCGGCTTTTCACCTGTCTTATGTACCAGCATACAGACTGGGCTTTTGCTTGTCGCTGCTAGTCTCTATCTTCGTTTTTGGGCTCCTTCGCTAATGTTTGTTAGCGTAGGCAGCCCGTTTTTTTTGAACGGGGTTTTTGATGCATTATCTTCCGAAGGCATACCTTCACTACTTGGTAGATCGCGGTGAACCTGAACGTGAGTCGGACGGCAAGAGTGAGGTATCGCAAGCAGCACTATCATTGTTCTTGGAATTCGGATATGCATCGGTCAGCCTTCGCCAGATTGCAGACCTTGCCAATATCAGGCAGGGATCGATTCATAAGGTTAGTGGGGGAAAAGAGCAGGTTTTTGTCAGCTTGTTCATGGACGCGGCCACAAGCTTGCTCGAAGAGGTCAGCGCTGCGAACCCAAGGAATATGTCCGTGCCAAAGGCCATCTCAAGTTACGTAGAGTCGTATGTGCGGTGTGGGCTGCAGTACAGACTGCACCATATGCTGTTCAGGCGTGAAGGTCATCTCTTGAGCGGTGATGTTCGCTCGACGCTCAACGAGCTCCGGGATCAGAAAGTGACCCGCTTATGGGAAGTCTTGGCGGTAGGCCAAGCCAAGCAAATCTTTGCTGTCCAAGATGCTCGTTTTGCGGCAAAGGCTATCGTGGCAATGCTGGATGAGCTGATAAATAACTCAACCATCAGCGGCGATAAGCTTCAAGACTCGATAGAGGATTTGCAAAGCATGGCGCTTAGGCTGGCAGGCGCAGCGTAAAAAGGAAGATCGATGGGCTCTGATCAGAAGGTTTCAGCACTCATTGCATGCTCGCTGGCCTATGGTCTGGTGCTCATGGATCCAGGGCTCATCAGTGTGTCGTTGGGCGCTATCGAGCGCGACCTTGCTCTAAGGGGTACAGATCTCCGGCATTTGGTCAGCATGTACAACGTAGCGCTGGCCTCGTGCTTGATCTTGGCGGGGGCACTCTGCGACTTCATAGGCTCGAGGCGTGCGCTCGTCCTGGGCGTCGCGGTTTATTCTGCTGGCTCCATCATGTTTTCCCTATCTGACGACCTCACGCTGCTTCTTGCGGCCCGCGCAGGGCAGGGAGTAGGGGCGTCCTTGCTGATCCCAGGATCACTGGCGCTTTTGAATTACATTTTCGAAAGCCCACGCGAAAAGATGAAGGCAATCGGATGGTGGGGAGGATTCGGCAGTATAGCGATGGCGCTCTCTCCATTGTGCGCCGGGCTCTTGCTGAGCCAATTGGGTTGGGCGAATCTGTTCTACTTGAACGTCGTGTTATCCGCCGTCATCTTGATTCTGCTGGCCCCATTACCAGCAGCCAAGCCCTGTAGGGACTTTGCTTGCTTCGATTATGTAACGCATTCCTTGTGCGTCGCTTTTACAGCCGGTTTCGTTGTAATGCTGACCGCGCGAGGTTCACATTCATACTGGTTGTGGGCCGCAGTCTTGATGGCTTTCCTCATAATCGTGATCAGAGAAAGCCGAGGCCCAGTCAAGGTTTTCCATCGTCCACTGGTCTTCAAACCTTCGCTAATGGCCTGCTATTTCGCTGGAACAGTAATCAACTTCAGCTTTTATGGCGTCCTCTTCTACTTCAGCTTGAGCTTGGCACGTGATGTCAGGGTAACCCCAATCTCCACCGCCCTGGCGTTGTTGCCGGGTACGGGAGTACTTGTCGTGGGCTACATGATTGCAGGCAGGTATGCATCACCGCACAGGTTCAAACTCTTTCTGAGCGCCGGCGGATTGATCACCACCTTGGGGCTGATGATCTTCGCGATGTTCGACCTCGGCAGTGGCTTGGGCTTCCTGATGGCAGGCCTTGCATTAGTGTCGTTTGGATTGGCGCTGATTACTCCTGTTGTCACGGGGCTCGTGCTTACTCTGGCGACTTCAAAGGTGGTCGGGATGGCCAACGGGATCTTCAATACGTGTCGGCAGTTCGGCATCTGTCTCGGCATCGCGATTTTCTTCAACGCACACGGCGCAGGGGGCTCAGCGGGGTTGATCCCCTTGCTTTGGCTCACGATCCTGTTGGTGATTACGGCGGTAGGAGTGACATGCTTGGTGAGCTCTCTGAGGCGAGAGCAAACAGCATAAAAAAGGGCCCGTGAGGGCCCTTGAGGTTTCAGGATTTGAATTGCTCGGCCAGGCTGAACTGAAGATCTGCCTGGGAGCTCAGGTGGTCGCTGATGGCCGCCGTCTCAGTGGCGCTGACACTCAGATCGTCAGTGACCTGCCGGATGTTCGTGATGTTGCGATTCACATCCTCCGCGACAGCGCTTTGTTCCTCAGCGGCAGCGGCAATCTGGAGGTTCATCTCGCTGATGACAGAGACAGCATCGCTAATGGTTCTGAACGAACGGGCTGTGGCTTGGATCGTCTCATGGCTGACCTCGGCTTTGCTGTAGCTGCTCTGCATTGAGTTGACCACGCCCTCGGTACCGGATTGCAGGCGCTCTATCACCTCCCGAATTTGTTCAATTGACTCCTGTGTGCGCATGGCCAGGTTCCGCACCTCATCCGCCACGACGGCGAAACCTCTCCCGCTTTCGCCTGCACGGGCGGCCTCGATCGCGGCATTGAGAGCGAGAAGGTTGGTTTGCTGAGCGATGCTCCGAATCACTTCCAGCACGCTTCCAATTTCTTCGCTGTTGTCTGACAGTGACCGGGCTTCTGACATCGCGGCAGACAGGTTCTCCACCAGCGCGGTGATGTCCTCAGTGCTTCGTGCGATTGCTTGCAAGCCATTCTTTGCAGACTCATCGGCACCTTGGGCTGCGTTTGCTGCCCTGGCTGCACTTGCCGCTACCTCATGCGCAGTAGCACTCATTTCGTGTGAGGCTGTAGCGACCTGCTCGATTTCTCGAAGCTGCGACTGCATGCCGATGCTGGTTTCTTTGGCTATCTGGTTTGACCGGCTTGCAGTAGAGCGGGTTTCGACTGTTGCTGATCGGATCTTCTGAATGGTGGGCTGCAACTTGTCCAGGAAGAGGTTGAACCAGCGCACCAACTCACCGAGCTCGTTTTTACTGGTGTAATGCAGCCGCTTGGTGAGGTCTCCCTCGCCTTCAGCGATGTCCTTCAGCATGGCCGCCACTCCGCTCATGGGCTTGGTCAGCCCAGCTGCTATGAACCACATGGCCAAGGCCCCGATCAGGGCAGCAATCACGGCAATGATGGTCGAAAACACGGTGGATTCTTGTTGCAGATCTGACTGGGCTTTCTTCAGGGCGAGTGAGTCAGCGCTGGCTACCTCATTCGGAAGCGCCACACTGATCTTCCAGGGTGCGGAGCTGCTCAACTCCAGATTTTTGATGACCTTAAGTGAGTGGGGCTGTGCAGAGGAGGGGAGGTTGGAAGTCGACTCATCGAGCAGCTGAGTTTTCTTGCCAATAGATGCAGCATCGGCGCTGTTGGCAGCAATCAATCCCTGCCCGGTAGTGATGAGCAGGTCACCTTTTCCATCATAGAGCTGACGTTTCGCGTCTTCGGCGATCGTCTGCAGCGACGAGAGTGAGACATCGATGCCAGCTACACCGATGACCTCTCCGTCGGCCATGATCGGCGTTGAGATACTGGTCATCAAAATCTTGGTGCCGGAATCCGAACCGTAGAACGGCTCCAGGACACAGGTGCTCTTGTTCCTGTCTGGGCAGGACATGTAGTAGTTGGCAGGAAAGCCGGACTCGCCGACAGTTGCGTTCTTCAGGCTTTCTTCTTTAGTGGCTATGTTCACTGATCGGCCATCAGGCCTCACCCAATAGCTAGAAAACCTGCCTGCCTCATTGGAGCCTGCAGCCATGGAATTGATGAAACTGCTGTCGTCTCCCAGCTGGTTCGGGTACATGATGATCCAAAGCCCCAAAATACTGGGATGGGCTTCGAACAGCTCTTTCAATAAAACGTTCTGTTCCATGCGGATTTTTCTTACATCAGCTCCGATGCTGATGAGGGCGTGCATGGAGGAGGTCTGATGAGCCAGAAACTCAACGAGATTGATCTGGCTGTTGAAAGTGCCTCTAATTTTCTCTGTCTGTTCAGCTGACTTCGAATCTAAAACTTGCTGGATATTTTGAGAGATTATTTGGTTGCTGCTGCGGTAAGTCTGTTCGTTGTTCTCAGAGTTCCTTGATATCCCTATCGATGTGATCAAGATGATCACTGCTAATATGATGGTTAGTGATGCTAAGGTGAACTTTGTTTTGATTGCAAGGTTGTTAAGCATCTGATTCTGGCCCCTGTGTTTGTTATTCTGGAACGGCAGTGTGATTCTTCTAATGGTTGCAACGATCATGCGTACTAGGCGAACCTTGCACGCATGGGGCACTTCTAATTTATTTATGTGCTTCGGCCTGTTCGTATACGTTGAGCTAGCCTGTGGCGCTTAACTCTTCAGCTTGGTCTTGAAGGGTTAGCCATTGCTCTTCAAGATTGCTAATGAGCTGGCCAATGCTCTCTAGCTCCAGGGCGATTGTCTGGACTTCTGTATAGGACAACATGGGGCACAGCCGACCTTCAGCCAGAGCTTTATCCTTTTGTGCTTGTGTCAGGATCTGCTCTATTTCTTCCAATTCACGTTCGATGCTTTTTAGGCGCTTCGAGCTTACGCCGTGAGGCTGGCTTTTCGGTTGGCCTTGCGTCTCTGCAACGGAGTGCTCAGCCCGTCTAGCCTCAGTGTTCCGTTTGGACTCATCAATGAGGTAGCGTTGATAGTCTTCGAGGTCACCCTCGAAGGGAGTTACATCTCCTCGACCTACTAGCCAGAATTCATCGCAGACAGCGCGAAGCAGAGCCCGGTCGTGGCTTACAAGCATCACGCTTCCCTCGAACTGGTTGAGTGCTAGGGAGAGGGCTTCGCGAGTGGCAAGATCCAGGTGGTTGGTCGGCTCATCGAGTAACAACAGGTTTGGCTTCTGCCAGACGATCATGCAAAGCACCAGGCGTGCTTTCTCGCCACCACTCAGTGTCCCAACGGTCTGAGTGACCATGTTTCCGTTGATGTTGAATGTGCCAAGGAAATTCCGTAGCTCCTGCTCCCGGACGCTATAGCCGGCTTGTCCTGATTTGCGTGCCAGCTCCAGCATATGGTGGAGAGCGGTCTGCTCAGGATCCAAGACGTCCAATTCCTGTTGGGCAAAATAGCCAACCGTCAGCCCTTTTCCCTCGGTGATAGATCCAGCAAGGGGTTCTAGGTCACGCGCGATGGATTTAATGAAAGTCGACTTGCCTTGGCCATTCGCACCCAACACACCAATCCTCTGTCCGGCCAGTACGGTTTTGCGCACGCGGGTGAGGACTTTATGGCCAGGGCCGCCATTTGCTGTCCGATAACCGAAATCGGCATCGTCGATCGCGATCATGGGGTTTGGGAGATGGTCGGGCTCTTTGAAGGTGAAGGAGAATTCGGCGTCGGCGACTACCGCAGTGATCTTCTCGATGCGATCCAACGCTTTGATACGGCTCTGAGCTTGCCGTGCTTTGGTTGCCTTGTAGCGGAACCGATCAATGTATTTCTGCAGGTGCTGCATCTTCTCCTGCTGCTTTTCGTGGGCGGCTTGCTGCTGTTCAAGCTTCTGAGCACGCAGGAGTTCGAATGCGCTGTAGTTACCGCTATATCGGTTGAGTTGGGCATGCTCAAGGTGAATGGTGACATCGGTGACGGCATCCAAGAATTCACGATCGTGGCTGATGACCAGCAGCGTGCCTTCATACTTCTTCAACCAAGCCTCAAGCCAAACCAGGGCATCAAGATCCAGGTGGTTGGTGGGTTCGTCCAGGAGCAGCAGATCGGATGGACTCATGAGAGCCCGGGCCAGCTGTAGCCTCATCCGCCAGCCACCGGAAAAGCTATTCACTGGTTTTTCGAGGTCGCTTGGTTTGAAGCCAAGACCGAGGATGAGGGATTGAGCTCGGGCTGTTGCATCATGGTCGCCGGCATCAGCCAAGTCACTGTAGGCCTGTGCGATTGCCATTCCATCGTCGCTAGCGGTCGCACGCTCAAGCTCCTCCCTGACGCGCATGAGTACGACATCTCCCTGTAGGACGAAGTCTGTCGCGGCGTCCGCCGTCTCTGGCATGTGCTGGTCAACCTGAGCAATACGCCATTGACGGGGGAGGTCGAGCTCGCCAGCCTCTTCTTGAAGGATGCCGCAGATAAGGGCGAACAGCGTTGATTTGCCCGCTCCGTTCCTCCCGACCAGAGAGGCCTTCTCACCCGCATTGATCGTCGTGGTTGCGTCCTGCAGCAGCACCTTTGTGCCTAATCTCAGTTCAATTTTCTTCAGAGAAATCATTTGAGTGCCTGACTGCGGTGTGAGGTTCGACGGGCGCTACGGTCGAGTTGTTTGCTCGAAAATACCGAATGGTCAGAAAATGATACCATTAGGTTTTAAAATATGCATGATGGGTTCATGACTTGAGCCTGACGTGTGTGGGGCGGACGTCGCTGTGATTGCCACGTGCAGCTCTAAGCCTTGAAAGGAGCTGGGTACATGACAAGGGACAGTGCACATAGGCTCATTCGAGCGCTCCATCTCGCTTTTGAAAATGCTGCAGGTGATGACCGTGCTCTGGCGGTGGTGACCCAGGCGTTCACTGGTTACCAAACGAGCCCCTCGAAGGTTCAGCGGGTCAGGCAAACCTTGCCTGCATGCTCCCACCTCGGTGCCGCCCTGACCTCGGCATCCCGGGAACTGGGCCTTTGGGGAATTTCTGAGGCCTGCAAACTCATCGCGAGCGATCTGGACTGGTACCAGACCCACTCACTGTCCCATCCAAAGTCGGCATCAGCGAACTTCTGGATTGGGCACGCAAACGCCACCCTTTATGGCCCTGGCGGCCTGGTGAGCAGTGATAGGTTGAGAATTGGGATGAGCTTGCTCGCCCCAGACGTTCGTCACCCAGACCACAGCCATGCACCTGCCAAAATGTACTTGGTCGTCTCTGAAGGTGAGTTCCGCAAGGATGGAAGCGATTGGGCGGCGCCTGGATACAGAGGTTCGCTTTACACCGAGGCCGAGGTTGTCCATGCCATGCGCTCGGGGCCGAAGCCATTGTTGGCTTTCTGGGCGTTAGGTCACGATTTGTAGAGGTGTGCGAGTGGAGCGTCTTGGCGCGTGTGTAGGGGAGGGCAAAATTGCCCTCCCACTTACCTCAAAACGACTTCTCGACGCCGAAAATAACAGTGCTTGAACAAATGTCGTCGTAACCATTGAAGCTCATGCACTCTTGTCGCGAGAGATCTGTATCGCCATACGCTGCAGACCAAACGAAGCCAAAGAGCGACTTGCTAACTTTGGCCAGCCATAAATTGTAGCTGTCTCGGGTCTGCCCACTGCCCTTGACAAAAACTGGATCTTTGTAATCCACCTTGCCATAAGTGAGGTCTAGCTTAATCTCGTGTGGAAGATTGGCTGTATAGCCCGCAAAGCTGTAGAGATAGCTTTGATCATCAAAGAGATCGTCTGAGTAATATCCACCGATGTTGAAGCCGTATGCGGACAGCTTGGCATAGTATTCAGAGTAGTTGGAAAAAGATTGCTTTGGGTACTCGTATTGGTAGTAGGCGAGGTCAAGAGAGACATCGTCCGAGATCTGCCAGAAATATCCCGCGTAGTAATCTATTTCCTGGCGTGTCTTGCTGCCGTTTCCGAAGTCGACGTTGGACGACCACACGCCGGCGTACAGGCCGCTTGAGTGGATTAGCGTGGCTGACGCTTGTAAAGCAGGGTCTCCCTTGGTTTGCGACATACCTCGTGACCAGTAGTCGCTGAACACTCCAGCCGTCAGTGCAATCGAAAAATCATCGCTAAGTTGGGCGGCACTGGCGAGACTCGATGAAGCACCAATAAGCGAAGCTGCCAAGATGCTGAATCTTTTATTCACGTTTTTTTTCCTATTGTCGTGTATGCAGATTTCGGTGGATTGTTGTTTGCGCAGCTAGGTTGTTAACTGAAAATAAACCACTGGGTATGTTAAGATCATACTCGGTAGTCAGTATTTTTGGCGAGCAAACATGTGGTGCTCGTTCAGAGAACCTTTAATGGTTTCTTATGGAAATTGAGTTGTCCAGTCTCTGGCTGAAAGCCGGCTATTGATGTGTATCTGAAAGGGCTGAATCAGCCCGTTACTCAAGAAGTATCGCTCTCCAGCCGGTGGATGAAACAGGTTGGCCTGATTCAAGATATGTGTGATTGAGAGAGCCGACTGGAGCACTCGCTGTGTTAGACACAACAACCCGCCCCTCGTGATTGCAGAGTAGGCACTCCCGAGTTATACGTGACAGAGGCGTGGCCACGATTCGCTCAAAGTCACTGAGTCGAATATCTGCGGCACTCACCCCCAAGAATTGCTCTTGGACAATGATAGGTGTTGCTAACGTGATGATGTGTTTGTCGAAGTCCACATAGGGCCCTACAATTGCCGGGCGCCGTTGCGTCTTCGGGATTACCATCCAGTCAGCATTTGGGTACTCATAAAAATTGCCGCGCCATGGGTATCTTATGTTCGAATCATCTTGAATGATTCCGTCTGCATCGATCTCGATCCAGTTGAGCCAGAAGGGGGAGTTTTCAATTACGCCCTCATCCAGCACTATGCCCAAGGCATAAGCGTAGCTTCCCAGGTTTGTCAGGGAGCGAACCAAGTCTGGGCGGATTTTTGACAAACCAGATTCCGAAATGCCTTTCTTGGTTTTCTTTGAATTCGAAACCAGCAACTCAAAGCGATTTGCAAGCTTTTCCAACTCGACGAAAGTCGACTCGAAAACAGCACTGGCTGATTCTACCAACGGCTGCAACATTATGCGGTCTCTAACTTTTCGCCTAAAGTAGACTCTGAGCTCTGAGCAATCAGTTTCAATCTTAAGCGTACAAGATTGTCAAAAGACACACGAGTCCGTGACCGCGCCAAATTCCCGGCTTCGATGCCTTCACCTAGAGTGATTTTCTCAAGAATCTCACCGACGGTGGCAGCGCACAGGTCGGTATATTCTTGTTCTTCATGGGCCAGGGCCAATAACCAACCAAAATCTTCGTATACCTGCAGTGCCGCAGCGCTCAGCCGGACTGATTGCGCAACGGACGCTAGCTCGACGTCAAAGCGCGCATGGGCACGACAGGCTGTCAACGCATCCTTGGCCTCAGCAATCCTGGTTTTATACAAAACCAGCCGAGCAATATTGGCCGGTGAAGCTCTAGTAGCCGCAAGCTCTGCAGACTCGCCAAGCAACATGGCTTTCCAGTCCGCCAAATCTCTCAGTGTTACTGCCGAGAGCTCCTGTAGCCGACTCATGGCTTTCTCTCTCACGAGCTTTGAGGCGTGGTTTACAAACGTTCCTCCGCCTCGACCAGGCTTCGTATCTACCATGCCCTCCGCTCGGAGTTGAGCTAGTGCCTCCCTTAACGTGAACGCTGTCACGTGAAGCTCTTTGGCAAGCAGCGCTTCTTTGGGCAGCATCTCGCCATGCTGAAGAAACCCAAGATCGATGGCCGTGCGCAATCGTGCTATCACGGAGTCAACGCCAAATGTTTGCTCTGCTCGCAAAGCAAACATGGTCAGGCGCTGGGGATGGTTTACACCACTGATCATTGAGTCCTCATGGGAGTGCATTCGAGCCGGTTTCCTATTCTACCTAACTAAAGCTCCGGGTCGACGCTAGCGCTTGGAACCCTGGCCGGCCTTGCAGTGAGCGCCGGCTAGGGTTGTGGTGGTTAAGCGCCGTATCCGACGATCGCTTTGATCTCCAGGTATTCAGTGAGGGCGTGTGGCCCACCTTCTCGCCCATTTCCAGAATGCTTATAGCCGCCGAATGGGGCCATCACATCCCAGTGCGGGTAATTGACGAAGACCGATCCGGCGCGGAGCTTCCTGGCAACCGCGTTTGCTTTCGCTTTGTCACCCGACTGAACGTATGCGGCCAGGCCGTAATGGCTGGAGTTTGCATAGTCGATTGCCTGCTCTTCGGTATCGTAAGGGGAGATCACAAGCACAGGGCCGAAGATCTCCTCCTTCACAATGGCCATGTTCTCATGTGCATCAGCGAAGATGGTCGGCTTGGCGTAGAAACCTACAGCCAAGTGATCAGGTCGTCCCAGACCGCCTGCGACCAAGCGAGCGCCGTCCTGAATGCCGGACTCGATGAGGGTTTGCACCTTGTCGAACTGCATCCGGCTGGCGAGTGGGCCATATTCCGTTGAGGCGTTGCTTGGCTTGTCCACCACGGCTTCGTTTGCGATTTTCGCCGCGATTTCCAGTGCTTGCTCGTAGTGCTCTGCTGGAACGAGCATGTGAGTAGGGGCATCACAGGACTGCCCGCTGTTGCTGAGGCATACCGTTACGCCAGTCGCGACTGCTTGCTCCAGATCGGCATCTCGCAAAATGATGTTGGCAGACTTGCCGCCCAGTTCCTGGGTAACGCGTTTGACCGTGTCTGCAGCGGACTTGGCCACCTGAATGCCTGCTCGCGTTGATCCAGTGAAGGAAACCATATGGATGTCGGGGTGCCGCGAGATCGCGTCCCCCACTGTTGGCCCATCACCGTTCACCAGGTTGAACACACCTGCGGGTACGCCAGCCTGCTCAAGAATTTCTGCGAAGATGATGGCGTCGAGTGGGGCAATCTCACTCGGCTTGAGCACGACTGTACAACCAGCGGCAATCGCTGGAATGACTTTGCAGATGACTTGGTTGAGTGGCCAGTTCCAGGGCGTGATCAGGCCCACCACCCCGATAGGCTCTTTGAGGACTTGTGTGGTACCCAGCGACTCTTCGAATTTGTAAGTCCGGAGGATGTCGATCATCGCTTCGACGTGAGCGATACAGGTAAAGGTTTGTGCCTCTCGGGCGAACGTGATCGGTGCGCCCATTTCGCGGCTGATGATCTGAGCAATCTCTTCACGTCGCTCCTCCAGTCCACGTCGAATGGCGTCCAGCAAGGAGATACGCTCTTCGACCGTGCTTTTAGAGAAGGTGTCGAACGCTTTCGAGGCTGCTTTGACGGCGAGATCAACGTCTTCTTTTGTTCCCATCGCGATTTCGGCAAACGCTTCCTCGGTCGCTGGATCAATCACAGCAAGCAGCGAGGGTGTGGACAGTGCAGGTGCTACCCACTGTCCATCGATGAAGAATTTCGAATACTTCTGCATGTTGCTTAACTTCCATTCCTAAGGTGGCGTTGTTGGGCCGCAAGTGATAGCAACCCGTTGTAAGGAGTCAGATCTCTTGACGTCCGATCGCTCTGTAAACCAGAGGCGATGAGCGTTTTAGCCACAGGGCATAGACGCAGCCGAAGAACAGCGAGCCGAAAAGGAATGCGAGCAGGATCATGGCAACACTCTCGCTGCCTGTAAGCAGCCCGATGTTCTCGGTTGCCAACCACGCGGTCACGGACAGGCCGATGAGCGCGAGGGCAGGGGCTAGCTTCGTCTTCATGGCACTCACGCTGTTGGGCGTTTTGATGAAGAACACGATGACCGCCACCGTGGTCAGGATCTGGAGGATCAGCAACGTGTAACCGGCGATGCCGATGAGTGAGGCGTATCCCGAGTAGGGCTCCACTGCTGAGTAAATGGCGGCCAGCAGACTGGCCACAGTAATGACGGCGACCAGTCCAGAGGCGCGGTACGGCGACTCATGAGTGGGATGCACCGTGCTCAGTGCTTTGAACAAGACGCCGTCAACACTCAGTGAGTAGATGTACCGAGCCAGGATGTTATGGATGGCAAGTACACACGCGAAAATGCTGCTGCATACCAGGGTGTGGACGATGCTGACCCCCACATTACCCAGGTAGGCCTCAATGACAGCCATGCCGGCATTCGAAGGGTCGTTGATCGACTTATCTAGAGCTACGTCCGGCCCCCATCCCCAGATAAAGCAAAGCGTGGCCGAGGCGAACATCACCGACATGGCAATAATCGAGATGTAGGTTGCCCGGGGGACAGTGATTTCCGGATCGCGCGCCTCCTCACGGAAGACAGCGGTGGCTTCGAAACCTGCGAAACACGTGACACCGAAAAGAACCGCCAGGCCAATCGAGCCGGAGGTGAGGACTTCAGGGGTCATCCACGACAGTGACAGCCCGTTAGCTCCCCCATCTTGAAACACAGCGGCTTCCCAGACGAAGGTGATGATGACTTCGCACACGAGTGCCAGGGAAAGCAGCTTTGCTGAAAGCGAAATTCGGAAGTGGCCGAGCACTGCGACAATGGCCGCGAATCCTAGCGACCACTGCCACCAGGGCAGCTTCTCCAGACCGAGCCATGACAGCGAAATCGTCGAGAAGGTCACCCCCACGTAGAGATACGCCCCGATCAACATGAACGTGTAGGCCAAGATGGCCATGAATGCACTGCCCAGCCCCAAAGAGCGGCCCAGGCCGGCAGTGATGTACGCGTAGTACGCCCCAGCGTTGGGAACGTGCCGAGCCATCGTGGTAAAGCCGACGGCAAAAAGAAGCATCAATCCGCCTGCCGCCAGATAGGTGAGAGGAGCGCCCAGGCCGTTTCCCATGCCAATGATCACTGGAATCAAACCAATGATGATGGTCAGTGGAGCGTTATAGGCCAGCACAGTGAAAACGATGTCGAAGGTGCCGAGATTGCCACGCAGACGCTGTGATGATTGGTGCTGTTGTCGGGCCGTCATTGTGAGCCCTGCAGGTTCCGAATAACTCATAGATTCTATCCCCGTCTATGCAGAGGTGCCGCCAAGGTGAGTTGGTGCTTGATGCGAATGCAGGCGTCTCAGGACTGGTATTAGCCCGTCCGAGCGTTTGTCTGCGTGGGTGAGATCAGCCGCACGGGCCGCCCTGGCAGTAGGGGAAGAAAATCATTAGAGGAGCGGGACTCTGCCGTCCAGGCCAAGCTGCCGGCGGAACCTGTTTTTATTGTTCGAACACACTGTTGGACATCCCTGACCGACTCTTCGCGCATGCCACAGCTGTTAAGGCCCGGCTCCAATTCGCCCCCTGATGGCGGGGTTAGGAATGCCGTCACTGCGTCACGTCCGATGACGTTGATCGTTGTCATTTTCATGCCTCTTATTTTTGTGAAGCGCAGGAAAACCTGTGCCGGCTTTAAATCTACGTCCACAAATATTTTTAGACAAGTGCTTTTTTGCTTGGTAGCTTGAAGGGGTAGTCAGGCGAATCTTAAGTCAGCTAGGTCTGGCGATATCCTGGCCAAAATTGGGCAATTTCATGCTATTTCGCATCTTTTTGAGGCGAAATTTGCATGGCTCAGTAGGGCCAGGTGCTGTCGTCAACCGAGGGGCCTATGGCTTTTCCAGTTGAAATCGTGCTGAAGCCGGGACTGCTCCAAGGAGCGCATGACTGACGTGAGTTGCCGATCTGGCAGTGAAAAATCGAACAAGAAGGTGAGCGAAATGAGTGCAGTGAAGGGTGGCGGGTACGACTACATCATCGTAGGCGCCGGCTCGGCGGGGTGTGTGATGGCTAACCGTCTAAGTGAGGATCCCAACATCAACGTGCTGGTCATCGAGGCAGGTGGGCCTGATCGGAAATGGGATTTTCGCATCCAGATGCCTGCTGCCCTTACGTACCCTTTGGTCGGAAAAACCTACAATTGGCAGTTCCTGACCGAGCCCGTTCCGGAGTTGCGCAACCGCAGGGTTCCGTACTTCAGAGGAAAGGTATTGGGTGGCTCGTCGACCATTAACGGGATGGTTTACATCCGTGGTAACCCGATGGATTTCGACAACTGGGCGACGGATCCAGAGCTGGCCCATTGGTCTTACGCACACTGCTTACCGTACTTCAAGAAATCGGAAAGCTATGACCAGGGCGAGAACGAGTATCGCGGTGGGGCGGGCCCATTGCATGTGACCAAAGGTTTCGGTGCGAGTCCGCTGTACCAAGTCTTCGTTGAAGCGGCCCAAGAAGCCGGCCACGCGCACGTTTCCGACCAGAACGGCTACCGGCAAGAAGGCTTCGGGCGGATGGATATGACCATTCACAAAGGGGTCAGGGAAAGTGCTGCCCGCGCATACCTTCACCCTGTGATGTCGCGCCCGAATCTCACGGTGATCACCGGGGCTCTGGTTCGTCGTGTCGTTTTCGAGGGCGACAAAGCGGTCGGTATCGCACTGCGCAGCGAGAACCGCGAACAGGTCATCCGCTGTGATGGTGAGGTCATCTTGTCAGCGGGTGCGATCCAGTCGCCTCAGTTGTTGATGTTGTCTGGTGTGGGCCCGGAAAACGAGCTGAAGAAGCATGGGATTCCGGTGGTATGTAACTCCCCAGGCGTGGGCAGGAACCTCGGTGATCACATCGAATATATCGTGGCCTATGACTGTCTCAAGCCGGTTTCGTACTACAAGGAGTTGAAGCTGCATCGCCAGGCTGCGATTGGTGCGGAGTGGTATGCGACCCACACCGGGTTGGGAGCATCCAATTTCTTTGAAGCTGGTGGTTTCCTGCGCTCCTCTCCTGATAAACCCTGGCCAGACGTACAATGCCACTTCGTTGGAGTCGCGGCGGAATACAGCGGGCGAATGGCAGCCGAAGGCCATAGCTATCAGGTTCATCTCGGCCCGCAGCGCCCTCTGAGCCGTGGGTGGATCAACCTGGCGTCCTCTAATCCTGAGGATGCGCCGCTGATTCAGCCCAACTGGCTCACAAAGGAGCAGGATTGGATTGACTCAAGAAATGCCATTCGCTCGACCATCGAGATTATGGAGCAGGATGCCTTCAAACCGTATCGCGGGAAGATGCTCAAGCCGTTGCAAACCGCCATGCACGATGAGGGCCTGAACGACTTTATTCGTGACCATGCTGAAAGTGGCTACCACTTCTGCGGAACCTGCAAAATGGGCAGTGGTGCTGATGCTGTCGTCGATGGCCAGCTGCGGGTCAAAGGGGTGCGTGGCTTACGAGTTGTCGACGCCTCTGTGATGCCTGAGGTGACCAATGGGAACACTAACGCGCCGACGATCATGATCGCTGAGAAGGCAGCGGACATGATTCTCGGTCGCCAGCTACCGCCATCCAGCGCGAAATTCTTCAAGGCGGAACCGGAGTACGCGTAACTGGAGAGGGGGGAGCCGGACGACATCGTGTTTGCCATTCTCTCCCTGGAATCGGAAGATTCAAAGTTCATGATGGGCAGCGAGCTCGTATCGATGGCGGTTACGCCGCCGAGTAACATTGAGGCCACTCGTCCTTGGGTCGGACTGTAGCTCTGACTTACAAGCCACTCGGCAGCCATAAGGCACGAGTGGCTTTTTCTTGCTCCAATGAAGCTGAGCTCGGGCACTCCTTTGCATCGCGCCATTTCCGCCCATCTGGCGGCTATGGATATTCGCACCGCCTGGGAGCTGGCCCATGCCGACGCCTGGTCGCTCAGAAAGCAGTTCAGCGTGGTGCTGGAAAAGACAGTCCGCGAGCTTGGTGGTACCACCTGCCTCGAACTCGACGAGCCCGATCCGCCGAAACAGGAGATTTGCTCTAGCCGCATGTTCGGTACCCGGCTGACCGAGCTGGCTCCGATCAAAGAGGCCGTGGCCACCTACACATCGCGTGCCGCTGAAAAGCTCCGCTCCCAGCGGTCGCTTTGCAAGCGCCTACGGGTGAGTATCCGCACGGGGATGTTCAATCCGGATGAGGCCAAGTACGCCAACGGTGTCTTGATCGAATTGCCTTATCCAACGGACGACACGCGTTTGCTGACAAAAGCGGCGCAGGAGGGCGTGGAGCGGGTGTACCGGGAGGGCTTCCGGTACAGCAAGGCAGAGGTGCTGCTGCTCGACCTCAGCCAGCCGAACGAGATCACCGGTGACCTGTTCGCGGCGGCTCAGCCAATAGCGAGTGAAAAGCTGATGGGCGTGCTCGATGCCGTAAATGGTAGATGGGGTAGGGGTACCATGCGGCTGGCCAGCGTGCCTATCGATCCCAGCTGGGGGATGCGCCGGGAGATGATGAGCCAAAGCTACACGACAAAAGTGGACGAACTATGGACTGTTTACTGCAAATAGGCGGGTCGTGAGCATGCCGTCAAAATAGGGCAGTCATGGTGGAGTAGGTCTGCATTTACTCCGCCTGATTAACGTTGGTACTTAGCGGTAGCTGGTGTCGCCGATGTAGACGTTTGAGCGACAGGTTCATCATAGGCTAATGCTGGGATTGGTCTGCACCGAAAGGCGCTGTGCAATGTTGCTGCATGCCTAGCCGTCCTGTTCTGGCGTGGGGTAGAGTGCCCCTTTGCGAACGAACCTCGCTTGTATCGGCAACGACTGCGGCACCATGTGAAGGGAGAAAATCGTTGAAGTGGATCAATGCGCTTGAACTGGGACAGTGGGCTGACACCCTCCAAGGTCGGGATAAGCTCCCCGAACTTGTGGAAGATTTGATATGGGCCACTGCCACAAGGGTGCACCGTCTTCGGTTCTTGCATGGCGATATGGGACAGGTTCGGGGCTTCGATGGATATCTCAACGTCGAGGCGAATTCGCCCTTTGTACCCAACGGAAAGTCGATTTGGGAATTTGGTACCAACGGCGCCGGCAAGGTCAAGGCTGAGGGTGATTATGCCAAGCGCACTGGAGAGGTCGATGTAGCCGTTCGGGCTGAGTGCACGTTGGTCATCATCTCGCCTAGGACTTGGGATACGCCGAAGGTCAAAGTTGAGGATTGGCTTGACGAAAAAAATGCGCTCAATGAGTGGAAGCGGGTCGTTTACCTTGACGGGCCTCTACTGGAAGGTTGGCTCGCGCAGAGTCCGGCGGTAGCCTCGCGCTGGGCGCGAAATGCTTTCAAGCGCGCCCCGCAGCGCGGCGTGCTCAGCACCGACGAGTTCTGGGAATTCTTTTCCCGTCGTTTTGACCCTGCATTGGTGGAAGACGTCCTACTCGCCGGACGCGAATCTCAGGCTGATCACTTACTGCGTACCCTTACCCAGGGGAGTGGACGATTGGCGTTTGCGGCTGACACCACGGATGAAGTTATCGCGTTTGCGGTTGCCGCGATCCGAAAGGCTCCTGAGCTGGTACGCAAACCGTTGGAGGCGCGCACACTTATTGTCGAGACGGAGGAGGCCGCTCGCTACTTGGTAAGTACCTGCAACCTGATCTATCTCCCCCGACTCGCAGCACGAAGCTGTGTCGGCCTACTGAAATCGTCGGGGCCAACCGTGATAAGTGCGGGGGCTGAAGATCGCAAGAACGAACATGTTGAGCTGGTGAGGCCGACCAGTGCACAGCTTGGCAAAGCGTTCACGGCCATGGGCATGTCTGAAGTCGAGGGCTATGAAGTGGCCCGAACCTGTGGTCGGAGCTTGGCGGTCTTGGCTAGACAGAAGCCAAGTGGTACTGCCGAGTTACCCACATGGGTGGGCGACGCCGACGCGTTGATACCTGCCATGCTGGCTGGCGCTTGGGTTTGCGATGTACAACACGACCAAGACATCCTCAGCGCCCTCAGCCAGAAATCCTATTACGATACCGAGGATGATCTCCTTCAGTTCCTTGTGATGCAGGATTCGCCTATCGAGCGTATCGACAACCTTTGGGCCACCAGAGCCCCTGTCGACGCATTTCTGCACTTGGCTCATCGGATTGGCCGTCGGCATCTGGCGCAGTTTAAAGCGGCGCTGATCGCCGTGTTCGAGACGGCTGCCGCCGCGCACAAACCGCCAAGTGCTGATCAACCGTTCATTCTCAGCAGTAAGCGGGATCAGGATAATTCGCACAGTGAGCAGCTCAGAAACGGGTTGATGACAACCTTGCTGCATATGGCAGTGCTCCACAGACACGCGAATTTCAACGTGGCTGGGTGTGATCCGCAGTCTTTTGTTGATGATCTGGTCAAGTCCATTCCTGGGCTGTCGAGTAACGTGACGCTGTTGGCCAGCCTGAACCAAAACCTTTCATTGCTCGCAGAGGCCTCACCTAAGTCTTTTCTAGAGGCCCTTGAGCGTCAGCTTGAGGGCGCTTCGCCCAGCATTTTGCCGATCTTCGATGAACACCCAGGCATGCTGACGCCAGTGACGTACCACTGCGGTCTGCTGTGGGCGCTGGAAGTAATTGCGTGGGATGCCACTTATTTTGAAAGAGCCGTGCTGGCTCTCGCCAAGCTTGCTGCAATCGACCCCGGCGGCAAATTGAGCAACCGGCCAATTAACAGTCTACGTGCAATCTTCCTCTCATGGTGCCCCGGTACCTCTGTAACGACTAGGCGCCGCTTAACAGCGCTGCAGTCCACCGTGAGCGCTGTGCCCGAGATCGCCTGGCCGCTTCTCGCCAGTTTGCTGCCGAGTTCGCAGGATACGAGCTCGGTAACCGAGAAGCCCAAGTTTCGGGAGTATGAGCAGCATCACGGTGAAACCCTTACGTATGGTCTGGTGTGGGAAAGTGAAGCCAAAATCATCGCGTTGGCGGTCGACGCAGCCGAAATGCTTCCAGAGCGCTGGATCACGCTGATTAATGCCCTGCCGAACTTCCAATCTGCTCCATTTGAGGTTGCGGTTGAGCGGCTGGCCGAGGTTTTGAGTTTGGTCAGCGCTGACGTTTGTGCGCAGATCTGGAAGGCGTTGAACCTCCAGATCAAGCAACACCAGAAGTATTCAAGTGCAGATTGGGCTATGACCAAGGAACGGATCGACTGTCTCTTGCCGCTGATCGAACGGTTTGCTCCCCAGGCGCTGGTCGATAAATTCACATGGCTGTTCGATGAGTGGATGCCGCCAGTGGATGGCATCGATGATGAAGGGGCAGATATTGAACAACTCGCTGAAAAAGCGCGTCTGCAGGCTCTGAGATCAGTATATGAAACCTTGGGCATCCAGGGAATTGTGCAACTCGCATCTCGAGCCCAGATTTCTCATTTCGTTATCTACTCCGCGTTGCGCCTTGAGCTGTCTTACGAGGAGCGCCTGGAACTGCTCACTGGCCTGCTTGCCGGCGATGCTCAGGATCTTGAACTTGCAGCCGGCGTAGTTCTGGCTGACGGGATCGCCCATTTCGAGGACAGCTGGAAGGAGGCGGCTCGTTCGGTACTCTTAAGCTGCGGTCTAGGAGTGGAGGTTATCGCAAGACTGCTGGAGCGTATCCCTGAGAGTGAACAGACATGGCGATATGTAGAGTCATTTGGCGATGAAGTCGGAAAGTCGTACTGGACGATAAAAACCCCTTATCCCCTCGAAGTCACTGTTGGCGAACTGTTTTTTGCGATGGGCAAATACCGGGAGGCAAGTCGGCCTTCTGCTGCATTGAGTGCTGCGTCGCGTCGACTGGACGATGTCCCAACAGAGCAGGTGGTGTCACTGCTCATGGACGGGGTCGCCGAACGAAACGGCAAGCCGGGAGCAATGTTAGGTACGAGCTTCTTCGATGTAGAAAAAATCATCAGAGAGTTGGCCGAGCGATCTGATACGACGCTGAGACAAATTGCGAATCTGGAGTTCGCTTACCTGCCCATCCTTCGCAAAGGGCCTCAGGCCTTGCACCAGATGCTGCTGAAAGACCCGAATTTCTTCATCAGTTTGGTGAGCATGGTGTTCAGGGCCAAAGGGGCAGCGCCAGCAGAGGTGTCGGCACTGCAAAAGAGCCAAGCCACGAATGCCTATCAGCTGCTGAAAAGCTTGAAAACTCTGCCAGGGCAGACTGGTGAAGAGGTCGATCAGGAGACGTTGTTGGCGTGGTGCCTTGAGCTTCGGCACTTGGCGGCGCAAGTGAATCGGGAAGACATTACCGATCAGCTAATCGGCCAAGTATTGGCGCACGCGCCATTGAGCTCCATCGATGGAGCGTGGCCACACGAAGCGGTTCGCCACGTCATCGAGGCACTCGCTTCTTCGCAAATTGAGCTAGGTGTCTGCATCGAAAGATCCAATATGCGTGGTGTTTTCTCTAAAGCGATTGGAGAGGGGGGCGACCAAGAGCGGGATCTGGCATATCAAGCACGAGCGTGGGCCCAGGCGTCAGTGGATTTTGTCCGTACTCACGCGATGCTCGAACAAATCGCACAGTCGTGGCTGCGCGACGCAGAACGTGCAGATACGATGGCAAAGCAGGACGCGTTGCGTTATTGATCATGACGGGGCGGAACTTAACACAGCTGAGTTGCAGCGCCTTGATACGATGTGGGCTTGAGATGTGATGAGTAGGGCGATACGGTAGGACGCCTCTGTCTCGGCTATTTACACTTTTTAAGCAGGTTCGAAACCTAGCGCCATATTCACTGCCCGTGAGGAGATGCGTTATGTTGAAGTCAATCGAAAAAGGCTACAAGGATATCAAAGGCACTGCCTCAGAGCTTCGCGACAACCGCGCGTTTGACCAGCTGGTGGAAATAGTGGGCCCTCAAGGAGCTCTGCAGGCCATCACACCCAAGCTAGCTGAGCGTGAGATCACCCCCCATCAATCTTCAAGAGGTACGTGGCCTGGTTAAGGCTTGCCTTGATAGCTAAATGAAAAGCAGTCCCGGATCCGGAGGCTGCCTTTAGCTCCCGCATGATTTTCCTGATCATCGTTTGCGGCACCTGATGTGCTGGCAGGGCCAGTGCTCGTTTCACCTCTATGAGTCTGGAGGTGGCCCGGAGATCGTAGCGGTAGAGAGTGCCATGAATATGCCATAATGCCGTTCCTTGGGCTTGCACCCTGTGCAAGTCGCTTGCTTGGACAATGAAAAAAATACTGAGGCATAGGACTGCACTGAATGACCCCCGCAACGTATACAGCGGTTTTGCCAATCGCCTTGTTATCAATTGTGTTCATACTAAAGCTCATAGCCTGCCGCCCTATAAGTCCACATGAATTTTGGCGGGCAGGGATGGAAATACCTGTCGACATATCGATTTTTGGTGTTTCTACATTAATAAGTTTTATTATGATTATCGGTAATGGAGGCGCGCTTTCTCAAGCAATGTGCCTCCTCTTGGTTTTTATGTTTTTTAAGATTCTTAGTATCATGATATGGCGGCTGTGTTTAGCTGCCGTAGAGCGCGGCGGTCTAGGTAAGCTGAGGCTGACGGGTGTAATTTTTGGTACGGGTCTTAATTTTTTTATAACTATCGTGATGGCTTTCTATTCTGTCGCGCTGCTAGTGAGTAAGCAAAATGGAATTTCTTAATTTTAAAGAAATTGCTGGGGTGGCTGGAGCTGTATCTGCACTGCTGGCAACAATTTCCGGATTTTTTATCTATAGCTTTAGTAGGAGTAAAACTAGGTATAACGAGCTAACGCATCGAGTTGAGCTTGAGGTTATGCGTAAATCTTTCGAAGAGAAGATATATAGTCTTACTGAGCGAATGCAGAAAAACCCTGATCGTTGGCGTGATGTCAATCATTTGGTTGTGGAAGGGAGTGTGGCCGGTGGTAAAGACAATGCAACACTGAAAGGCAGCGCTGGATCAGTCCTTAAACCATATCAATTCATTGAGGACTTGGGTATTGATTTAGCGGCGTTAAGAGTCGTCGAAAAACAGGTATTTGTTCTTACACCGTTCCACTCGATGTACGAGGAGACTTACAATACGATCAAGTCTGCGTGCGGGATGAACGACCTGGTGGCAGTGCGAGGCGATGAAGCATTCAAGGTAGGGAATATCTTGAAGCACATTATTGAGCAAATAATATGTTCGCCGTTCATAATTGCAAATATAAATGGGCGTAACCCAAATGTACATTATGAACTTGGAATTGCTCACGCGCTGGGGAAGAATATTTTGTTGGTTTCTGAAGGCGTCGACGAAATAGCCTTCGACTTACAAAGTGAACGGGTATTGATTTATAATAGCCAGAAAGATCTTTCTAATAAGGTGTATATTTATTACACTAAGCTCTTGAAAGGTAAGTAGAGATTTAGTTGGTTAGGGGGTTATAAATACTTGATTTTTCTCCGGCATAGCTGGTATCAATGATTTTTGCGTGAATCAGACTTGACGTTTCTGGAGCGTGGGCGGTCTCTGTGAAAAAATTACTACTTTGATGGTGATGTGCGCGAGGTTCAAGCACGAGCTTCGGCCTGCTGGAGTCGATTTGAACCAGGCGAGGTACCAGCCCCAAATCGGGTTCACCGTATGAATATTCAGGTTTGTGGCGGTTTTCTGCGGTGAACGCTTTGGACGTACAGCCCTGAGCCATTGTAAGTGCGTGATGATATAGAGACTTAGCTAGTATTAAGGTTATGGTTGTCAAAGCTGCTGTGTAGTAAATGCATGTTGCAATGACTCCCCAACTAATTTGGCATTGCGCTATCGAATTCATTAGGCTTACCTTCCCCCGTTGGGGTACGCTATAAGCACTTTTCGATCATCTGAGGATCATCCATGTCTCGCTTAGCAGAATTTCGTAAATTAGAGCAAACCTTGGCTGCTCAGCTCGCTGAGCTTGAGGCAATGAAGGGTAGCTCCGAGCTCAAGAAAGAAATTGAGTTTGAGGAAAAGCTTCGAGATTTGCTGAACAATTATGGCTTCAGCCTGCGCGACATCATCAACATTCTGGATCCTCAAGCCAATCGGCGTGCGGCCGCCCCAGCAGTAGCCGAAAAGGCACCGCGTCGTGCGCGCCAGGTTAAGCAGTATAAGAACCCAAATAACGGCGAAATCATCGAGACCAAGGGGGGCAATCACAAGCTGCTCAAGGAGTGGAAAGCTGAATACGGTTCTGATGTGGTGGAAGGCTGGCTTGCCCAGTAACACGCCTCACCGGTAGCTTGCTAAAGCCCCCTGATGGGGGCTTTTTCTATGGGTATACTGTCAGGTGATCCCAGATGGGTTTGCTACGCCAATCGTTTAGATTGCTCGCATCCAATCTAGGGCTCTACGGAAAACGGGGTACTCCTGATCAATTACCTCCGGTTGCCAATTCCTGATGTTGTCCTCCTGAGCGATTATTGCTGCCTCCCCCTTCTCTGTGATGTTTAAGGCATCCTCGATACATCCCATGGGCCATACCCAGGTTGTGTGATTTTTCATGGCCTCATGAGCAGCATTTGCGAGCGGTTGCCCATCGGAGTGCTTAGCAAAGGCGGCCCAGCAGTCAGCGGCTGATCCACTCTTTGATGTTTGAGGCATGCCATGGCCGCCGAGTTGAAAGCCTTCAGCTTGGCTAACGTTTTGAAGTACAGATTTGACGTTGGTCATCTCTTCGCAATCCTTCGGCAGCCAAGGGCCTCTGGCGTGCGTGAATGCAAAATCCAAGTCAGCGATCACGCCGCATTTGATGCCCATCGCTGTCAGTACAGAAAAGCCCTTGGGAATGGACGTGCAGCTACCTAGAGCAACAAAGCAAATACGTTCGAGCTCAGGCCGTACTCCATAGAGTTTTTCGTAGATGAGAGGCAGCAGCCTCTGATCGGTCTTGCCCTCGCAGAGAATCACCTTTTCGGCAAAATAGATCTCAGCAATGTTCCCAAGCTCAAAGAGAGTCCGAGATTGGGCTTGCGCCTCTGAGATGGCTTGCGCAACCGCTGCACCCATGGGGACGCGAACCTCCGAGCCGTGCTCTCGTGATCTGCGAACGATCACCGTATCTGGGGCGTTATCCCTGCTTACCATCAATGGCGAGTGCGTGGTGAACACCACTTGGTAGCCAGATTTTGAAAGCATCTGGAGCGCTTCCCGGAGGCCCCTGACACCTTGCGGGTGGAGAAAAATTTCGGGCTCGTCGATCAGTAGGAGTCGACGGGCAAGATCTTGATCGCGGGTTTTTCTAATGTCAGCCAGAAGCCGTATCAAAGCCATTTGGATCGCACGCTGTGCACCGCTACCTAGGGTGTCGAATCGCCGGGTTTGACCGGATATCTCATCGGTCACGTTTAAATCACCACTTTTGAAGAACTCCTTAACGTCGATAGATGGTACGTCCAGGTTCAGCAGCAAGCCAGGGAAGAAGCTGGAGAGGGCACTGTTGGCACTGTTATCAAAATCTGTCAGGAGAGGGGATCTATTCTCGCCGTCGGCGCCCAGGATGTTCCTGACCGCTGTGAGTGCGTCCTGTACTTCTTGGTGCGCGGTGAGGATAGGCGCCATGATTTCGTCCAGCAGTCCTCGAATTGTGCTGCCTGCTTTGCCTTTGCCTAAGTCCTCCTGGACATCGTCCATGGCGCGGATGTGCAACGCCTCAGGTAACAATGCCGAAATAGCCTGCGGCAGCCCCGTGGGATAGGAGCGCCAGGACGCAGGCAGGCCTTGCTCGTCTAGATTGGCGTCTGCCCAGACCTCCGAAATCGGCTTTGCTGAGCCTGATGCAGAAATCCTTATCCAAAGGTTTCCGCCGATGCAGTAGGGGGTAATAGCGGCTCGATGCTTGGCTTCAGGAATTTGTTCGATCAGTTCCTCAGTGATGCCAGATACGCATGCACTGATGATGATCGGCTGGCTGGGGTCGTTTGCATCTGTCTTTGCAAATGCCTTGGGCGCAAGCACCAACCTGATTGCGTCGAGGATCGTGGATTTCCCTGCATTGTTTTGACCAACCAGTGGGGTGAAATCACCCAGCGGCAAAAACACTTGATTGCAAGAGCGGAAGTTTTGGATGTGGATTTTGCTCAACGCGTGCATG
Source organism: Pseudomonas sp. OG7 (assembly GCF_014192825.1). NCBI lineage: Bacteria > Pseudomonadati > Pseudomonadota > Gammaproteobacteria > Pseudomonadales > Pseudomonadaceae > Pseudomonas > Pseudomonas sp. OG7. The sequence goes on from NZ_JACHYK010000004.1 coordinate 403,739, forward strand.
GCGGGACTTCCCTGTGTGCGGTGGGGATGGCCTCTCAGCGTAGCTGGTGTGTGGCTATGCGCCACTATCTGGGCCGGTAGAGTCCAGTTGCACGAATGTTAGAAATGCCCAAAGACTGTTTGGTGCAATTGGTTCACGTTAGGCGACTGCACTCACGACTCTGCTGGCCAGTGAATGCATGTGAGCCGCCGACTATGCTCTGCCCATCGACGAGGTAGACGGTGCTGGAATCCGAGGAGTAATTATGAATGTTGGTGAGTTGATCGAAGAGTTGCGCAAGTACGACCCAACCTTACCGGTTCTGATTCCGCGATCCGATTGCTCTGCGTTGGAGGACGCTGTGGTGTGCTATGAAGACGTTGTGCGTGAAGGGAAAATCATGGGCTACGAGTCGCTCAGTTGGTTTGCGGGCGAGCCCGATGATCCTGGTGCCGAAAAGCAGCAAGTGGTTGTCATCGACTTCAGTTTGCCAATCCCAACGGGAGCGAATTGACCATGAAGCGAAGAGTTCTTGGCAAGGTCTTGATGCCGGATGACCCCATGTACACCGGAGCCGTGGAGGCTTTGAGGCGGTATCACGAAGCCGAAGCAGGAGGGGTGAAAGGTGCAGAACTGGATCGCTTGCGGCTGATTGCTAAGCATCAGTTTCAAGCGGTGACGGACTATCAGCTTGGAGCGCTCGGTGGGCCCACTCCTACAAGCAATTGATGAAGCCTCCAGCGGCCATAGCGGGGCGTCCCAGGAACCACTACAGCGCTTTCAACAACCGCTCCAGGGTCTGATGCTCCCACATCGATAGCAACGCAATCGGATCTGTCCGAGCGCCTGGATCGAAATCCCAACGCTGCTCGTCGGGGCTCACCGCTTGCTCGCAGTAATCCAGCTCATCGCAGTCGTTGTAAATCGTAATGCGCCATCCCTCGATGTCCACGAGGAAGTGGCAAGCGTAGACCTCATCCCAAGTCTGTTCGCCGACCTTGGCCATAATCCGGCGTCCGAGAATCACCTCACGGAGCACTTGGGAAACCTCCCGTGTCGTCAATTCGTTTTGGGGTCTCACTCGTTTTATGGGGATGGCCGATTGCGCCCCCAGTTCGATGAGATCTTTCGCGTGGCCATGAGCTACACGATCAAGAGTGTTCTGGTTCAAGAACTCCGGCCGGGTGCGACCCTGCTTGCGTTTCAGCGCCTCGGTAGCTGCATTCGGATCGTCTTTGTGGATCATTGCTTGTCTCTGGTTAGGACGCTTATTTGCTCAGAAGGGTGGATCTTCGAACAACCGAGGCGGCCTGGGCTTCTGGGCCGAGTATTCGGTGATTCATGAACGATCACGCAGAAAATGCTCCGAATTCCAGCTGCAGGCAAGCGGAGCGCGCAGGCGTGACGGATGGACGCCCGTAGGGCCGAGACGTCGGCGACGGCTCGGTTTACGACAGCCGGGCCCTTAGGGCACGCAGATCCTTTCATGAGAACCGCTCGGCGGCCATCAAGGTCGTAACTGGAAAGGTCGAACCGCAGAGATCCAATGCCAATATATCCCCATACTCCAGACGGTCGATATTTCGACGTCAAAGAGACGCTGTGGCGCTGCGCGAACCCAGGTCTCCTTGAAGCTACCAGGCAAGCGCTGGTGAGCGACCTCATGCGAGCTCGTCGCGCCGTTAAGCAAGCCAAAGCAGAAGACGACGCATCAGCACTGCAACGAGCCAGGGCAAGTGTCCATGCTGCCAAACTAGCGCTAGGGGAGCGCGGAGCTGCTTGGTGGACTGATGGCAGTCCGGACTACAACCGTCACAAGGTCACCAGCACCCCCTACGCGGAATGGTTCGCCTCGCAGACATCCTCCGGGTAGAGCACGGCTCAGCGAGCCGCGTCGTATTGAAACTGGCGCAAAGCTGAGCTACCGTCGTGGGACATATCGAACAGCCTGGGAGCATCTGATGACCATCATGCGTCGTGAAGAAGACTGGATCTAGATCCCCGCATCAGGGAACGCACGGCAGAGGAGGGTTGGCAGCATGTGTGATGCAGGCCCCTCCAAGAAGTGTTCCTGCCTGCTGACCTCGAAGCGCGTCGGGTTGACATGGACGACGCATGCACCGCGACCCAAGGCGCGAAGCGGAAGCTCCGCTGCTGGGTAAACGATTCCTGAAGTCCCAACCGACAGAAAAAAATCGCAATCCTCCACTGCTTCGAGGGCTTCCGTCCAAGCTGCCTCTGGCAGCAGCTCCCCAAACCAGACCACTCCAGGTCGAACATAGCTATCGCACGCGCTGCACCTTGGCGGCTCCACTCGATCCCCGCTTTCTGGAAGAGCTCCCGTGGGAAGGGCAGAGGTGTAGAGCAGTCCGCAGTCAATGCATCGGGGTGAGTGCAAGCTGCCATGCAGATGAATAACTGCCGAACTTCCAGCGCGCTCATGCAGATTGTCGACGTTCTGTGTAATTACGGTCAGCTTTGGCACATGCCTGACGAGTTCAGCGATTGCACGATGCGCGTCGTTAGGCTGGGCCAGATCTACTTTCCGCCGGCGCCACTCGTACCAGCCCCAACACAGACATGGGGTCTGAGCGATAAGCCTGGGAGGTTGCGAGTTGGGCAGGATCGAACCGCTCCCACAAGCCCGTCAACGCATCCCTAAAGGTCGGAATACCACTCTCGGCTGATGCGCCTGCTCCGGTGAACACCACTACATGTTTTGCATCGCGCAGACCGCATGCTGCAGCATCCATAGCCATGGTGTTTCTCCTGAAGGGCAAGCGTAATGGCGCGCCAAAGGTGGAAAAAAACCGCCAAAAGGCGGTTTAGGAGTGCGGCTCGAGGTCTCCGGCTGTTGTGAGCGAGCTTTGGGCGTGCTCATCAACAGGTCATTTCTTCAGCTGAGGGTTTGGTGCCGGACACATACCCCATAAGGCTATGTCAGGAAGCATATCCACCTCAAGTGCTGGCGAGTCTGACCAGGGCTCATCTGTCTCACTTGCATACCCAGCCCAGAGCCAGCAATGCGGCCGGGCCCCGTACTCCTTAACCTTCGGCATTCCAGTATTTGCGCACCGTGCTGTCCGCGACCCCGAGTTGCTCTGCGATGGCCTTCTTGTCCAAACCCAATGCTTTGAGCTCTCTGATGGCATCTGCATTTTTAGGTTGTTTGGGCTTACCTTGACGGCGCTTCAGGAGTTTCCCATCCGCAAACTGCTCAGTGACTAGCTCCCAGCCTCCGTTTGCTTCGAACTCTCTCGTGCGAATGACAGCATCCTCAAGCACTACTGACGGTTTCAAACCGGTCTGTGTTGCGATAGCTAACGCCACTACCGTAAGCAGATCGAGGCCCAGGTGCTCGGCTATCTCCTCAAGCTTTTCAAGCGTCGGATTGGCTCTAGCTTGCTCAAGCATGCCGACGTACGTGCGGTGAGTCGCTCCAGCTAGCTCTTCATAGCTCAAACCTTGATGAGCTCGCGCTCCGCGCAGAACCCCGGCGAGTGCTTCCTTAAGCTGCATGGAGCTGTCCTCAAAACCGAGGATAGAGCCATGCATTGTGTGTTTCGATAAACTGAGTGTACTGATATTATCGTGCTATCCGGCATGCTTGAGCATCCAATCGGATGCTAATCGGCCCAAGGCTCAAGGGAAGGGGCTGAAGCACTGGGATGGTCTACTGACCCAAAAATCGAGAGCCGGTAGTCGAGCTGTGCGCTCTGCCGGATCATCGCGTTGGGGATGGAGCAGATGGTCGCGTCTGTGTTTAGGAACAGTTGATGCACCCATCAGACATCTTGGGAAGACGCACATGGACGAAGCTGCGAGAAGCTTCAACCCACGGGGAGCCAGAGATTCAATACTGCCTGGAATACCGAAAATTTTTTGACAGGAGTTAAATTTTGTATGTTTGTTGACTGCTTAAAAATGTCGGGCAACCTTGATGACATTCGTGTGTTCAAAAAAAACAGCGACGATGTTGAAGTCATCCTCAAAATTGATGGCGTGATAGTACCCAATATTGAAGTCCCAATGTCGCTGTTCGAGGAGCTGGATAGGGGTAAACACTATGAGCTCTATGGTATATACAAAAAGTCTAAAGATAAGACAAAAAATAAAGGAATCATTTACGCGATAAAGCCGCAGGATGGGAGCATACGGACTGTTACGAAGCTGCGATTTGGGGTGCCATTGATGATGTCTGTCAGCGCAGCCATCGCTGCTGTGTTGGCTTACATTCTGACGTGGGTTATAGCAATCCTACCCATGGCAAAAAGTGCTCCGAGTGTCAGCGAAGCTTTTGTAGAAATCCACCACCTAGCGTTATGTATTGGGGCTCTACCTGTCATATTCTTCGCCTTCTGCGCGTGGAATTTCCTCCGCAAGACTAGCAACCTCGCAGAGTGGCCAGCAACGGCACCGAGCGTGGTAGTAGAGCGGTTCAGCAAGCTTCACAAATAGTAGGAGGCCGGCTTGATCACCCGCCGTCCTCCCTGTATTCCGCCGCCGCACCATGGGTCGCCAGCGTACAGGCAAGCGGAGCGCGCAGGCGCGAGGATGGACGCCCGCAGGGACGAGACGCCTTCAAGGCGGCTCGTTTCACGACAGCCGACCCGCTAGGGCGCGCCCGATCACGGCCTTTTTTTGGAGCACTCATGAACAGAGACGCCAAGGACACCGTGTACTGCAGTATTCAGATGCCCATGGCCCAAGGCCGAGAGCTCCTTGAGCTGCTCGTAAAGCTCCGCACCTCAGGTGCCCACCCATCGCTCGAGTCGGTCTTCCAAGAAGCCGAGGGCGAACTGGAAATGTCCATTGAGTTCGTTGAGCGCCTGCTCGCCGGCGAGGGCTGGCCTGGTGGGAAGCTACACTAGGGATCGATGCAATGGCCACTGACGATAATCTGAACATTCGCGAGAAGGTATGGCGGAAAGCACTGTGGGCGCTCGCAGACCTCATTCCGGGTGATTCACGCGCCACTGACCCCTTAGATATTCTCGATGACATCGACCGACACGACTTACGTAGCCAATTCCCCTCGGTTCCGGCCACTGAGCGACCAGGCGGTATCCTAATTGTGCGTGATGCGGACATCCCCCAACCTTGGAGAGAGCGTTTTCAGTGTGCGAGCAGAGGCTCAACAAGAGTGATTGAAGGCGCGTATTACCATGACTGGGAGAAGTTTATGCGCGAGTGGAAGGTCGAGATTATGCATCTTGAGGCCCACCGAAGGTTTTCTAAAAGATACTGAATGAATCAGGAAGTCCACTGAGGAAGCTTCCTGATTGCAGAAAAGTTTTTTTGAGACGAACGGAAAACAGTTCGGGAATAGACCGCGTATACGCCTGTTCGCTTCAGGGCTTAGCTCCCTGCATTAGACGTTGTAATACATATGGAGCGTAATTATTAAATTGGTGCTCGTTCATAAGTCCTGAGTTTGCTTCGGTTTCCGATACATAATTAATTTTCCACGCGCCCACGTATGGTTGCGACGCTAGTCCTGTTACTTTCTCCGAAAAAATATTAAATTCTTGGTCGGTCAGCGTCGCGGCATAGACAAGGATAAGCGTCCGCCCGCTTGGGTGAAGCAGTCGCAATGGCCCCATCGAGTCATAGAGAGACATGTCTCCTATAACGTCAATGATTCGATTGTCGTTATATTTTCCGTTCCACAATATCGCAAACCTGTGGCGGCCATCAGCATCCACCTTCACATAGTCTCGGTCAGGGAAGGAGTTCGTGCTCATGATTGTGAACGCCCCCTCGTCGCGATCATTACGCGGTTCTTCGTGTTCTATCTTCAGTGTTCGTGTGCAGATCATGCCAACCTCCATGTGATAGTTATCAACTTCGTCAAAGCCCTGGGAGCGTGGTACAGAGCACCGAGAACATTGACTTTTAAATATCGTTGACATACTCGGCTGCCCACACTCTGCGTATAAGAAACTGGAGGATGCAATGGCTGCATCTTAATGATGAGGTGCGTCGCCGAATAGATAGAGCATCCTAATACCCCAGTATCATCGCGTCGAGGGAAAATCTCGCCAGGCATCCAACTCCTCGTCGAACAGATCCGGCCCCTCTTTCAACTGGTCGGACACAGATTCCGATTCCTCGGTGGGCGGAGGCCCGAAAACATTTTCAGGCGACCACTCATCATTGAAAAGGAACATGTCAGGCGTAAATTCCACAAGCCCGATCTCATTGTTGTCCAAGATATCCCGAACGTATTTCCTGAAAATCCTGCCCCCATCAAGCCCATTGCCAGCATCGGTGTCCTTGATAAACAGCGTCGTCCATTCGTCATACATCACTTCGGCTGCAAGCTTTTCCCAGGTAAGGCTGAACAGCATATAGTTTTCCCCGACTAATACGCTGTCGTAGACAATCACAAGCATCCCTTTGGATGCATTCAGCAGCTTTACTGGAGAAAGGATTGTCAGAAGGATCGATTTCTCGATCAAATCAATTAACCTGGTATCAGGATTCCCTTCCCAAAGCACAGCGAATTTCTGGAGCATCCAATCATCAAGTGGGACGCACTCAGGGCTGAACAACTGCAGAAGAGAAAAAATAGTATAAGCTCCCTCATCATCTGCATTGTGGGGTTGCTCATGCTCGGTATAAAGCAGGCGGGAATAGATCATCATGAACACCATCTTGTCGAAGGAGTTGTGAGGTATCTTTTATCAAACTGCGATACGAAACATCGTTTGTGCGTTTAGAGAGAGTATTGCGCATCAGGCAAGTTACGCAACGGCTTTACGTAATTCTGCGCCATAAGGTAGGCGGAGTGCCTTATGTTGGAAGTCAATGATACCGTCGAGCACATCTGGGAAAGACCAATTGGTTGAGGGGCGAAGGATTGGCGAATATCTACGTGAAGGGCATGGTACTCCCAATAATCCCCGTGGAGTACCTCGTCAGCGCAGTCATGGAGAACCGGTGTCTTATACCGCTCAATCCCCAAGCTATTCGACTCAAGCACTTCCTTGACGGCAGACCAGAACAGGTAATCGGAACGGCCCGTATAAGCTTCATGCTCACATGAGAAATCGACCTCCAGGCGTCGATTGAGCTCCAGTTCTTTGATTGGCTCCCACAGAGCCTCGATAGCTGGGAAGGTAGAACTCGCGACCTCGTCGCTCAAGAAAATACGAAGCACGTCTTTGTGGACGGCCACCAGCTTCACTCCGGACATCGCGCCATGGATGTGTGCCTGTTCGAGTGTCTCGATGGCGAACCTGTCCTCTAGGGGCTGGTTGTAGAGGACGGCGAAGCGCTGTTTGGAGGCGTTTTTCATCAAATCAAGATTGGGCGTTTTCCACTGCAGAGCGCTGAGCACAACGTAGTGGGAGCCGCCATCGACAGCTACTGGGGCGCCTTCCGGGTGGAACAGGGCTGAGAATCTCATGGTCATCTCTCTCCAGGTAAGTAGTAGGAAATGAAGACCATGGTCTGGGAGTGGTCAAGGGGAACCCAGAAAAATATTTTTAAAATTATCTTTTATAATCAGTATCTTAGTAGCATACCCTTACTTGCTGGCAGGTATTCCTGCTGCCAGTGATTTCGGCTGTCGCACACGATGCACAGGTACCGCTCTAGCTAAACTACCCACTTGGCGGTTGGATAGACGGGGATGTGAAGCAAGCGGATAGCGCAGGCACGAGGATGTGAACCCGAAGGGCGGAGACGCCGAAAGGTGACTCGGTTCAGGCCAGCCGGCCCGGGAGGACGAGCTATTTGAAGATGAAGGCTGTGCAGGTTTGCATGCGATCCCCAAATCGAACATCTACCCATCGTCTCATAAAGCCGTTCAGCGCTGGCGTTGTTCAGCATGACGGCCTCGCTCAGCATCATTAGTTCCTAAGGTGAAAAGTCTTCGATAGCCCTGTAGACGTTGATGGTTTCATCATGAATGGTCTCGTAAGTAATGCCTTTCGATGCGAGCACTAACTGCCTGCCCAAAACCAGGTAGTGGTTGTAAGTCGTCAGGAAATCCTCGTGCCCCAATTGATTCATCAAAACCTCCGCTAGAGCTAAGTCCAAGACCTCAGCGTTTTTTTCGAGGATACCGTCACCATTATGGTGCTGGATCATCATCAAGGTCGGCCACCATTTTCGAGTATGATAGAAAATATTACTGGCTTTGAAATCTGCTTCTTTTTCTGCAGCAAGCTTCTTGGCATAATTTGTGGCTTCCGCAATCATCTTAGGCCGCACCGGGACACCTTCATTAGTGAGGAACAGGATGGAAAGAGGGCACTCGTGGCCGTATTTCTTCCGATATAGCTTTGCGCGTTTTGAGTATTCAGTCTGAATGTATTCGTTATCCAGCATATCGAGGGCATATGCCGGAATTATGATTTCCCTGGTTTTGCTTCCTTTGCCTATCAGTGTATAACGGAATGTAGAAGAGTCTTTATCCATCTCGGTGTAAGGGAGGATGTGGCGATTCTCGCCATTTCCCATATAAGGGAAGTTGACAAGCTCCATTGGGCGCATGGCTGTGGCAAGAGCGAATTTGAATAGGCATTTGTAGACAGGGTCTGGATAGGAGCTGATTAGCAAATGTATATCTCGTTTTGATATCAGCGTTTTTGGCTTCCTTTGTCTTGATTTACGATCAAGGACGCGTATGGCGTCAGTATTGATGGCTTGCTTAGCTTTTTTCTGGATGTAGCTAAGAAGACGCCTATCTTTGAAGTTGGCAATCCATGTTTTTAGTCGAATTTTGACGCCGGAAGGCAAGTCGTTTTCTTGTAGCCATTTGAAAAAGTAAAGGACAACACAAGCGTCGTTGAATATAGTTTCCGAACTCGGCCTCAATCTATGTCTTATTACTCTCTGTTCCTGCCGGTATACCTGCCAGTGTCTTATGTCTCTGTTGGTTGCGTAAACATGGTAGTCACCTGGGTGAATGTCTTTGAATCTTGGGAGTGTTGAAAGGAAACGGTAAAACTTTGAAATTAAGGTTGCGTATCTTTTTGATGTTTGAAGTGATGAGCGTGTTTTTTGATGTAAATACAAATTTGGAGTGCTCAATAGATTGCGTTTGTGTCCATGATTCGCCAGGATGATATAGTGCTCGACCTCAATGTCATAATTGATGTTGTGATAACGAAGGGTTCTGAATTCGATGTCTATCATCTACTCCCCCTGTTTGACTTTGTTTATATGGATGGACTCGAAACCCCAGGCTGGAAGTGGGAGTCTTGCTGAGTCGGCTGTTCTCAATTCTTCTGGAGGGATGTCTCTAAAGTTAAATTGTCTTTTTGCTGAGATAATTGCCTCGGACGGGCTATATGGCACATATATTGAGAAAGAGCTTATCGGAGCTAAGCTTTTCATCAAAAGCTTAAGCTCTTCTTGGCTGTATAGCGGTAGCCTGACAACAATCAATATCCGACCTTTTGCAGGGAAGGTTCGGCTGCAAAATAGCTTGAAGTCCGAAATGTATCTTTCCTGGAAAAAAAGCACGTCTATGCTTTCTGGGTTTGGAAGTTTTTTGATTGTATTTTCAATTTTCAGAATCTCGTCGTGTTTAGCGTCTTCGTAGTCATTGAAGTTTTTTGACTCTATGAAGGCTTTGCTTGCCGAGCTGAGGTCGGGGTCAAATGCTAAGAAGTTTTTGTCTGATTTTTCAGCTGCCTGAGTCTGGTCACTACTCGAAGCTGCTACTAAATCCATAGTGAGCTTTGTGTTCTGGACTTTGAGTTCTGTAAGCTGCTTGTTCAGGTATGCATTATGATTGCTCTGGCCGGTCAGGGTGGCGGCCAACTGACCGGCCTCAAATGCCATAATATCGTTGTTCATCAAGGTTGAAATATGATTATCAATGACAGCTTCTAATTCCGCTTTATGGCTTGCTTTTATGGCGCTTAGTTCATTTTCGAGTCTCGAGATTCTCTCATCTTTGTTTTCGATTAGTTCGCGGAGGGAGGCGCTATCGTCAATCAATAATCGAGCTATTGACAGCTTCCCCGTGCAGTAATCTTTCAGGTCACCATAATAACGATTGAACGCCTGTCTGCTGATCCCGGCTGTATCGGAAAGCTTGATAATGGACAGCTTGGACTGACCATTATCAAGCTGGTGTTGTTTGATGATTGAGATCAAACGTTCACGAGTTTCTTGGCTGCTCATGCCTGGACATCCACTGTGGGTATGATTTTATAAGTTTGATTATTTCGCAGCTCTTCAAGGTGCTTGGTGTTATCCAAAATCTTTTGGCGGAGCATTTTTTTTGAGCTCTCTGATAGAGTTGCGCTGGCCCTGGTAAGCATTTGCTCATAAAAGGTCACGTTATCCTCCAATGCCTTAGCTGCCTTACCTACTATAAGCGCGTGTTTGCAGGATGGGTCGCAGAACTGAGGTTCCGGAAAGGCGTCTTTGACTACCCTCTTATGGTGAGCAAGGCAAGGTGGTAAGTCCGGAGACGAGTAAAGCTCTGTGCTCACACAATACGTACCAACGGCGGTGCGATAAATGAACAGCGGTTCGCCAGAGGAAAGCAGGTGTGCCACATAGGTGAAGATGGTGACCCGGAGCTGCTTGCCAGTGAATGCCTCTGGCCGTGCAGCGATCCTATCCATCAGGCGGTGAGCACCCTCACCTGACGAACTTGAGGTTTTTACCGAAGTAATGATATCGGTGAATTCTTCAATGTAATTCTGCTCAATAGCTTGAGCTACGGATTTAACGATATAGGGATTGCGGCCGATGTAGCGTAAGGTCATTGCGTAGCTAGCATGCCCAAATAGGAACCGAATAATGTCAACGTTACGCTCGTTTCGGTTGATAAGAATTTCGGCTATGGTTTTACGGAATCTGTGAGTGTGGATGCGATCAATTTGTAAGGCTGATTCAAGTTTTCTGGTGATTGCATCAATCTTGATTGAGGCGAGGCGTTTAACCTTTTTGGTGCCCATTACTGATTGGAAGAGAAAGCCCTCTCGGTAGCCGTCGAGCGAATTGCGGATGGCTTCATATTCTTTTATTTTCTCACCAACAAATCTGGGTAGCGGTATGAAACTTGTCTCGCCTTTATAATTGGGGTCGTTGCTGGTTTTCCAGCGGGTAACCTGGAGCTTAAATCGGCCGTCATTGCTTCGGATAACATGTTCGAACTTTAAGGCCATAAGCTCAGTAACCCGCAATCCAGTTACAAGCGCTACGAGAATGTAGATCGCGCACCTTATTGAGTCTAAAGATCGAAGTGCGCTATTGAACCATGAATAACTCCAGTATGGAGGGCTCGGTGGGTATTCGCGCTTGATAACCGTTACACGAGTTATAGTGGTTCCGTCGATCTCGACGTTGAGGTTTTCCTTGATGGTTGGATCCTCGGCGCGGCTGTTTATAGTCCGAGGGCCATCAAGGAAACCTCTGCTTTGTGCATAGTTAGCAGCCTTCTGGAGTAAAGGCATACATTTGTCCGTCCAGAAGAAAGCATATTGAACCAGCTTTTTGAGCTCTGGTTCTGTGAAAGGCGCCCACGAGGCAAGCGAGCCATTAAAGTGTTGAATTACATCTTTCCTGCGTTCAGGGGTGTCAATCGCTGTAGCTGAAACGTATATCCTATTCTCGATTGGAATGAGTTGCTGTAGGCTTAGCGAGATCCAGAAACGGATTTGCAAAAAGAGGTAGTGATAATGCGTAGCGCGAGATGACTCGCGAGCTCTGTCGAGAGCGTTGTTCAGCAGCTTTGGGGTGATGAACGATAGCGATTCCGCATCACCAGTAAGATGGTTGTCGTTCATAACATAGTTATTGATGATGCCGAACTTTTGGCTGTGGCCACGAGTCGTTGAGTAAGCACGAATACCCGCAAATGGGGCGAAATCCGGAATCAGATGGTACATGATTGATTTCTTGATCGATTTCATGTGCTCGGATAAATTGTCAAAGGTCACGCGCATCACAGTGCCGTCGGAATCCTTGAAAATTATCCAGCTGTCATCCCCGTAATCTGAATATGGAGAGATAGGAAAATTGCCATCCGGGTAAAGCTTTAGCTTTGTAAGTAGCGTGCTTTCTGTTTGCGCCGTGTCGCCAGAAGCCTCTAGAAGTAACCTTTCAAGCTCCTGTTCAGCAGCATCCTGTATGTCTTCTTCAAAGTCGATATCTTCTGCTTCGTCGAGGAGCTTATCGAGAGCGCTCTGCTTAATGTTATCAGTCATTCCTTGTCCTCCTCTTCAAAGATAACCTGCAAAAAATTCAGATCCCTAGGCAGCAGTGGTGTATTTTGGCGCTGGTACCGAACAGCTTCACGCACTGCGTCCGGGTCAACCCACCTGTCCAGAATCGAATCAATTTTCATGTGTTCGATTTGCAAATCATTCCGGTAATCAGAAGAGGACGGAGGCTGGTCTTCTAAAAGCTCGGTAATGTGTATTCGGCGCTCTATCAGAAATGGTAGCGAGTCCTCGAATATTGTGCATTGAGCGCAAAAAATGCATTTGCTGATCATATAGCACCGTTTTCCTTCTGCTACATGGTGCTTGGCGCCGTACCAACTAGGTTTTCGCTGATTAACGCACGCCCATAGCGGCTTTTCCATTCCTGGGATGTGGAAAACCTTGAAGGGCAACTGCACTGCTTTCTCAGGTGGTGTTCCGAGCATGCCCTCAAATTTTCCGGAGAGCATGAGTGACAACGCTGCCTCCAGTTCGGATTCGAGCCTGTCGAACCGTTCGCTTTGGGCTAGCGCTGAATTGTCGTAGTGGACGTCAGTAGTCACTGAGCTTGCGTGTCCCATGAACAACGCCAGTAAACCGTGCGATGTGCGTTTTTTTTTTACTTTTTGTCGCTTAACCCAAGTTGGACGTAAACGGAACGTCAACTGATTACCTGAGGTTAGGCGTACCCCATCCTCGTATATGGGGTATTTGGAAAGAAACTGCTTCGTACCTTGCTGGAAAGCTTTTTCGTAAGAGGCAGAAGTATGGCGCCCGCCTTTATTCACCCAATCAGCGTATAATCGTATGCAAAGGAAAGATTTATTGTAGTAGCTCGCGCTCTTTCCGTGTTGCACATAGTCAAATTCGTATTGCTTGAGAGGTTCCGATAACTGATCGGCTAGCCTGAATAAATTGCATGCTGAATATTTGTCGATTCTGGAGCTTACGGCGGTAATGTCTTTCGGTGCGTGATAGGGTTTATCAGTTCCCTGACTTTTATTTTTTTCCGACTGCATCATTACGTGATCTTCATGCATCATTCCCGTAAGTGCATGCTCAAAGTTATCTGGGTCGAGCGCTAATGCTGTCTCCTTGTTCCAATTCGTCTGGAGTAGGATGAATTGAATGAGGCATGACATGTCGGCCATGGTTGGGTAATACATTCCAAGAAGGTCGTTCCATGGCAAGTATGATATGTCGCCGTCGGGCCGCCTGATGATCCGCCAGCGATACATGATGAGTTGTATCGCGTCTCGGCAGCGATCAAGAGAGAAGAGGTCTTTGGTTGCATATTTATCACCAATATCGCTCAGCTCCATTTTGAATGGGTAGCCAGTTTCTAAGAACGTTTTGATGACGCGAAGAATATCAGGTTGGAAATTCAAAACCCTTGCCCCTTTATAGGGGTTTCGAGGATTTTCTTGAATAAACCTCTGTTCCCTGTTGTGAAACAGCTCGAGTAATCGAGCCCTCCAGTCAGGTTGAATTGTTAATAGTCGTAGCTCGCGATCTGTAGAGTTGTTTAGACGTTTTTTGGCTAGCTTCCAGTCAAGCTCTTGCCCGTTATGTAAGACATGCTGCATCCACTGAAAAATAACAAGCCTACTATCGGAGATGAGCTCGAATATCTCCTCGAACGTGTATGGCGTAGATTCATGTACCTGGCCCCTAAAGGCAATTTTTGCGTAGAGCTTGTCCGTGTGCTCTTTGAGCGCAGCTTCAAGTTGCTCGTCAGCGTCGTTAGCTAACGGTTCTCTTGCATTGCGTTGGGCTCTTTGTGCGAATGGCAGCATTATGTCGGGGATCGCCTCAGTAAGTGAGGCGGCATTCCTCAGGGCGGACTTTATCCGAGCTGAGCTTTCAATATTTATATTGTTAGCCAGGAGATAGTTTTCAAATCCTTTGAAAACTTCTGCGCTGAGATCGGTGATTTCCCTAATCCAAAGTGATGTAGGTCGAAGTGAGTTCCACCATTGAGCGAAATCAAAGAAGTTCTTGATCGCCAGGCGCAAGGTGCTTCCAGCTACTCGGCTTCTCGTTGGGCAGTATTTCAGGAAAATTAAATGCATCGCAATGCATATGGATTTTGTCAAGCAGTAAAACGGGTGCCCTTGGTAGTGGCACTCCAGCTCATAGTTATCCGAGCTTACTACAACATCGTGTTGCGAGTCTTTTTTGGGCTTGAACAAGTGATCCATGGTGATTCACCGTTGTAATTTACTCGGCTAATGTTTTCCATGCTGCGTCAAGTTGTTCTTTATATTCGTCGAGGGTTCCATTATTATGGATGACAATGTCGCTCTGCCTGATCTCAATCCCACTCTCTGATGAGTGCTCTTTTACAGGTTCTGCGTTGTCGCGAACGATGTGCCAGATCGCACCGCCGATACTTCGGATGTACTCGGCCTCATTTTCAAATCTAATATCTTTGATAATAATAATTTTTTTGGCGGTGGTGTCTAGCGGCGCCCTCAGCACGAATGCTGACTCATTAAAGTTCTGATTGGGCATTGAGTTACGGCGAGCTATGAAAGTAGGGAAATCTTGCAGCGCTTTCCCTTTGATCAATTTGATCATCTCCACCGGGGCAAGCGTCCAGAAAGGGTCGGTTTTCTGGCTTTCTACGAGATCCCAACACTGCTGGTGGGTTAAGTTGAAGAACGCTTGGGCTGCGAGGATGAAAGGAAGATCAGGGTGCGTGAGCTGCTCGGGGAGGAGGGGGGTGATGGCAACTGGAGCGTAGATCTCTCGGTCTGCACGCATTAGCCAATGGACTGGGTTATGACCCCTCATCCATTCAGTGCCAACTCGCTGGAAGAATTCCCTCGGGGAAAGGCCCCATGCCCCCACCTTGATCTCCTTTACGTTATCATCCCAGGTCTGCGAATCAGACAGATTGAAGAGAGCTTGGCACCCACGCTTCAGAGGATCAGCCAGAGCGTAAGCGGTCACCTCAGGATGACTCAGCAGGAAAGCCGCACCTGTGTCCTTTCCTGATCGAGCCTTGGCAGCTAGCCCTACGACTCTCTTCATTTTGATTAACCCCCTGATTTATAATGGATTTTTATCTTGTTTACATTTTTTCTTAAGATGAGTATAGCAGCTTGTTTCCAGTTCCCTTGATTCCGAAACAAGACGCCACCTATGCCTATCAAGGGGGTGGCCGTGGTTTGTCTGTCGAGCGTATCGCTGCCCTGGAGCAATTTGTACAGGGCGACTTGCGCCCAGATCTGACCCTGGTGTTCGACCTGCCGGTCGAAGTTGGCCTTGCCCGCGCCGCCGCTCGCGGTCGCCTGGACCGTTTCGAGCAGGAAGGCCAGGCCTTCTTCGAAGCCGTTCGCCAGGCGTATCTGCAGCGCGCCCAGCGCGAGCCACAGCGCTACAGCCTGCTGGACGCCGCGCAATCCCTTGAGGCCGTGCAGCGGGCCATTGACGTGCTGCTGCCCGGCATCGTGGAGCGTTGCCGTGGCTGAGGCCTACCCTTGGCAGCAGGCCCTCTGGCAGCAGCTGGCCGGCCGAAGCCAGCACGCCCATGCCTATCTGTTGCACGGGCCACAGGGTATCGGCAAGCGGGCCTTGGCAGAGCGCCTGATGGCCCTTTTGCTGTGTCAGCAGCCTCAAGGCCTGAACGCCTGCGGTGGGTGCAAGTCTTGCCTGCTGCTCAAGGCGGGTAGCCACCCGGACAACTTCGTCCTCGAACCTGAAGAGGACGATAAGCCGATCAAGGTCGACCAGGTGCGCGAACTGGTAGCCCTCGTGGTGCAGACGGCCCAGCTGGGCGGGCGCAAGGTCGTCTTGATCGAGCCGGTGGAGGCGATGAACGTAAATGCCTCCAACGCACTGCTCAAAAGCCTTGAAGAGCCCTCTGGCGATACCGTGTTGCTGTTGGTCACACACCAGCCTAGCCGCCTGCTGCCCACCATCAAGAGCCGCTGCCAGCAGGTCGCCTGCCCGCAGCCCAGCTTGGCCCAGAGCCAGGCTTGGCTGGCCGAAGCGTTGCCCGACAGTGACCAGGCCGAACGTGACGAGCTGCTGACGTTGGCGGCCGGTTCGCCATTGATGGCAGTCAGTCTGCAGGCGCAAGGCGTGCGTGAGCAGCGTGCGCTGGTTACCGATGGGGTGAAGAAGCTGCTCAAACAGCAGCAATCGCCGAGTCAGTTGGCCGATGCCTGGAACGGTGTACCGTTGTTGCTGCTGTTCGACTGGTTTTGCGATTGGTCGCACCTGATCCTGCGCTACCAGTTGACCCAGGACGAGGAAGGTTTAGGCTTGGCCGATATGCGCAAGGTGGTGCAATACCTGGCGCAGAAGAGCCGCCAGGCCAAGGTGCTGGAGGTGCAGGCGTGGATCCTGGAGCAGCGCCAGAAGGTGCTGGGCAAGGCCAACCTCAACCGTGCCCTGTTGCTAGAGTCGCTGCTGGCTCACTGGCTGCAATTGCCGGGCGCCCGCTGATTTCCCATTTTTCATGTGTGCTGTTATCCCATGCTCGTAGATTCCCATTGCCACCTCGACCGTCTTGACCTGAGCGCCCATCAGGGCTCCCTCGATGCTGCCTTGCAGGCGGCGCGTGAGCGTGGGGTGGGGCACTTCCTCTGTATCGGTGTCAGTGCCGAGAACGCCGGCGCGGTGAAAGCCCTGAGCGAGCAATACGCCGATGTTGATTGCTCGGTAGGTGTACACCCGCTGGACCTGGCGCCGGGTGAAACCCCAGCGCTGGAGTGGCTGCTGCGCGAGCTGGCCCACCCGCATGTGGTAGCGATTGGCGAAACCGGGCTGGATTATCACTATGAGCCCGAAGCTGCCGAACTGCAGCAGGCTTCGTTCCGCCTGCACCTGGAAGCCTCGCGGCAGACTGGCAAGCCGGTGATCGTGCACACCCGGGCGGCACGCGCCGATACCCTGGCGTTGTTACGCGAGGCCAACCTGCCGCAGGCCGGCGTGCTGCATTGCTTTACCGAAGACTGGGACATGGCCAGGGCGGCGCTGGATCTGGGGTATTACATTTCCCTGTCTGGCATCGTGACGTTCCGCAATGCCGAAGCCCTGCGCGAAGTGGCGCGGCAGGTGCCGGTCGATCGGCTGCTGGTGGAAACCGATTCGCCGTACCTGGCGCCGATTCCGCACCGGGGCAAGCCGAATTTGCCGCAGTATGTGCGCGAGGTGGCGGAGTATGTGGCCTCGTTGCGGGGGGCCAGTTATGAGCAACTGGCGGAGCAAACCACGGCGAACTTCAAGCGGTTGTTCCCCTTGGCGCGAGTGCGCTGATCGCTCGAACTGTATTCCCTGGCCAGTCCACCCTGCGGGGCGCACAAAAAAAACCCGGGTTCTGGGGGGGGAATCCGGGTTAAGACCATTAGGAGTAAAACAAAGGTACGCGGTCCCTGAGCACCTTTATCGGCGCGCCACTTGGGGGGGATGCGCCGCGCCAACACTTCAAGTATTGGTCAGGTTTGGCGCAGTGCCAGTGCATATTGGTCGTTTTTTAAACAGATTTGGAATACACCGAGGTGCCATTCCTCCCGCAGCGCATGGCCATATGCATCGTGAAACACAGACATGCTTGGATGATCCGTGCAATTTCCCGCAAGTTAGGCATAATAAACCGCTTCGATTGTCATCCAGTCCTTCCCATGCAGAAAGAACCTCGTAAGGTCCGTGAGTTTCGCCGTCGCGAACAGGAAATCCTCGACACCGCGCTCAAGCTGTTTCTCGAACAGGGTGAAGACAGCGTCACCGTCGAGATGATCGCCGACGCCGTGGGCATCGGCAAAGGCACGATCTACAAGCACTTCAAGTCCAAGGCGGAGATCTACCTGCGCCTGATGCTCGACTATGAGCGTGACCTGAACGCACTGTTGCACTCGGCCGACGTCGACCGCGACAAGGAAGCCCTGTCGCGTGCCTACTTCGAGTTCCGCATGCGCGACCCGCAACGTTACCGGCTGTTCGACCGCCTGGAAGAAAAGGTGGTCAAGGGCAATCAGGTGCCGGAAATGGTCGAGCAACTGCACAGCATTCGGGCCTCCAACTTCGACCGCCTGACCCAGCTGATCAAAGGCCGCATCAGCGAAGGCAAGCTTGAAGACGTGCCGCCCTATTTCCACTATTGCGCCGCCTGGGCACTGGTGCATGGCGCCGTGGCGCTGTACCACTCGCCGTTCTGGAGCAATGTGCTGGAGGACCAGGAGGGCTTCTTCCAGTTCCTGATGGACATTGGCGTGCGCATGGGTAACAAGCGCAAGCGCGATCCGGAACCTTCGAACTGAAGCGCAGCTTCCTTCGCTGCTGATACCCGGTATGAAGCGGGGGCTTGCAAAAACCTGATTTATGAGTCAGGTTTTGCCAGCCCTCATCATCCATGCCGGAGTCATTCATGATTGTCGATCGTCAAGGCAGACGTTTTCGCAACCTGCGCGTCAGCCTGACGGCTGCCTGCAATTACGCCTGCACCTACTGCGTACCAGACGGCAAGCGTCTGGTGGCGGCGCAGGACGAATTGTCGTCGGATGCCCTGGCCCGTGGCGTGGCCTACCTGATCGAAGCGGCCGGTATCGAGCGGCTGCGCATCACGGGCGGTGAGCCGCTGGTCAGCCCACGCCTGGATGCCTTTCTGGCCGCTGTGGCCGAACTAAGCCTCGATGATATTTCGTTGACCACCAATGGCCAGTTGTTGGCGCGCAAGTTGCCCCAGTTGCAGGCAGCTGGCATCCGCCGCCTGAATGTTTCGCTCGACACCCTTGACCCTCAAGCTTTCCGCCGCATTGCGCGGGGTGGCGACCTGGCCAATGTGCTGACAGGTATGGAGCAGGCGAGTGCGATGGGGATGCGCATCAAGGTGAACATGGTGCCGATGCGTGGGCAGAACCTCGACCAGGTATTGCCCCTGCTGGATTACTGCCTTGAACGCGGCTTTGAGCTTCGCTTCATAGAGCTCATGCGCATGGGCCACCTGGCGCGTGACCGCAATACGTTCCTGCAACAGTTCGTCGGCCTGGACCCACTGCTCACGCTGATTGGCAGCAGGCACACCTATGCCCAAGTCGATGCGCCAGTGGACGCCACGGCTTTGCGCTATCAAATACCTGGGCGTGGGCACTTCGGCGTCATTGCCAACGAAAGCCTGCCGTTCTGCCGCACCTGCTCGCGTTTGCGTTTGTCCTCGACAGGCTGGTTGCATGGCTGCCTTTCGTCCAGCAATCGCCACTTCGTCGGCGATCTGCTGGATAAGCCACGCCATCAAGCATTGCCGGCCCTGCAGCGCTTGCTGGTCAAGGCCTTGGCTGACAAGCAAGAGCAAGCGTTTGCCGGGGATGTGATGGTGATGAAAGTGATCGGCGGCTGAAGCTGGCGCAAAAGCTGCATCCGCCGGCTATTCGCCGGTTTTTCGTCACCGGCCACTGGAGGAAAGATGCGTAGCCTGGTCTTGCTGCTGGCGCTGATGGCGCTGGGCGGTTGCATGAATGTCAGCGATATGGGCGAGGGCGTTCGTTATCACATGAGCGATGCCGGTCTGCTCGACCACAGCGATACCCGTCGCACCCTGTCGATCCGTCTGCAGCCCGATTCGTTCATCTTCATTGGCCAGGGCGCGTTCGTGCCACCGGGCAAGGGGCCGGTGCCACGGCAGAACGTGGTGGCCGAGCAGGCCTTCAAGAGCTTCGTGGAGTATTTCCCGCTGGTGCGCCGTGCCCAAGGCCCGCTGGGCCTGGAAGAAGCCGTTGCCCAGGCACGTTCGGTTGGTGCGGACTACGTGTTGTACACCCGCTTCGCCCGTACCGACGACCGCATCGGCAATGGCGACGAATGGTATGACGAACAGGCGGTCGACCGCTTGGGTTGGGACAGTGGCGTGGTGCAGATGATGCTGATCGAAACCAATACCCGCTACCTGATCGATACCGCACGCATCAAGAGCCGTGGCGGTTTGTTGACGTTCCACGACAATACCCCCGAGGATTTGCTTGGCGCACCGATGCGCGAGTACGCTCGTAGCCTTCTGGGCATGAGCGAATGAGGCAGGCGTGATGAGCGATTCCGGCAAGGCCAATGATCTTCTGGCGCAGATCCCCAAGGCCAAGGGGTTGCCGCCGGTGCATCTGTGGAACCCGGACTTCTGCGGCGACATCGACATGCGGATCGCTCGCGACGGCACCTGGTACTACCTGGGTACGCCGATCGGGCGCAAACCGATGGTGCGGCTGTTCTCCACCATCATCCGCCGCGATGGCGATGACTACTTCCTGGTTACCCCGGTAGAAAAGGTTGGCATCCGCGTGGATGACGCGCCGTTCGTGGCGGTGGCGCTGGAGGTGCTGGGGGAGGGCGAACAGCAGGTGCTGCGCTTTACCAGCAATGTCGAGGATCAGGTGGATGCCGGCCCGGACAGCCCGCTGCGCGTGGTGATCGACCCGGTGACGCAAGAGCCGTCGCCCTATGTGCTGATGCGTAGCAACCTTGAGGCGCTGATTCATCGCAACGTGTTCTACCAGCTGGTGGAACTGGCGGTGCCGCGTGTGATCGACGGTGACGAGTGGCTTGGGGTGTGGAGCCAAGGGGCGTTTTACCCGATCGGGCGGAGTAGCTGAAGGCGCTCGATCTGCCAGGCGCTGACATCCTTCCGGTGAGCCACGAAAAAGCCCCCGGTTGCTTGCGCAACCGGGGGCTTTTCAGTGTTTGGCTCCGCGACCTGGACTCGAACCAGGGACCCAATGATTAACAGTCATTTGCTCTACCGACTGAGCTATCGCGGAATCTGCGCGTATCTTACTGATTGCCAGGAGGATGTCAAGCTACCCCTTGGCAAAACAATGAGTTACAGCACTTCCACGATGGCTTTGGTGACAACGTGGATGTTGCTCTGGTTCAGCGCGGCCACTGCGATGCGGCCTGTGTCCAAGGCGTAGATGCCAAAGTCGTTCTTCAGGCGGGCAACCTGTTCAACGGTCAGGCCCGAGTAGGAGAACATGCCGACCTGACGGCCAACGAAGCTGAAGTTGCGCTTGGCGCCATATTCGGCCAGCAGCGAAACCATCTGTTTGCGCATGCCGTGGATGCGCTCGCGCATTTCGGCCAGTTCGGTTTCCCACATCTGGCGCAGTTCGGCACTGTTCAGTACGGTGGCCACGATGGTGGCGCCGTGGGTTGGCGGGTTGGAGTAGGTGGTGCGGATCACGCGCTTGACCTGCGACAGCACGCGGGTGCTCTCGTCCTTGGATGCGGTGACGATCGACAGTGCTCCCACGCGCTCGCCGTACAGCGAGAACGATTTGGAGAACGAGCTGGAAACGAAGAACTCCAGGCCCGACTCGGCGAACAGACGCACGGCGAAGGCGTCTTCGGCGATACCGTCACCAAAGCCTTGGTAGGCTATGTCGAGGAACGGTACGTGGCCTTTGGCCTTGACCACTTCCAGGACGTTTTTCCAGTCATCCAGGCTCAGGTCGACGCCGGTCGGGTTGTGGCAGCAGGCGTGCAGCACCACAATCGAGCCGGACGGCAGGTTGTTCAGGTCTTCGAGCATGCCGGCGCGGTTGACGTCATGGGTCGGCGCGTCGTAGTAGCGGTAATTCTGCACCGGGAAGCCGGCCGATTCGAACAGGGCGCGGTGGTTTTCCCAGCTTGGGTCGCTGATGGCAACCACGGCGTTTGGCGAGATACGCTTGAGGAAGTCGGCGCCAATCTTCAGTGCGCCGGTACCGCCGACGGCCTGCACGGTAACCACGCGGCCAGCGGCCAGCAGTGGCGACTCGGCGCCGAAGATCAGTTTTTGCACGGCCTGGTCGTAGGTGGCGATACCGTCGATCGGCAGGTAGCCGCGCGAGGCGTGCTGGGCGGCACGCTGGGTCTCGGCTTCGATCACGGCGCGCAGCAGCGGAATGCGGCCTTCCTCATTGCAGTACACGCCAACGCCCAGGTTGACCTTGTCGGTACGTGGGTCGGCGTTGAATGCTTCGTTGAGGCCCAGAATAGGGTCGCGGGGTGCCAGCTCGACAGCGGAAAACAGGCTCATTGTTACCTTGGCTCTGATTGGAGAGTGATAGGACGTACACGCTCCAGCCGAATGCACTGAAGCGGTGCACAAACGGGGAGTCAGTATAGTGATACCGACCGGTCACTGCGACACTCGGGCACAGCTTTTCCGGCTATTTGCGCAAATATTTTTCGACCATTGGTCGAATTGCCGGGTCCACCGTTACACGCGCTCACAGCTACGCCTTGAAAGCGCCCCCAGGCGGGCGCATTTGGGTATAGACTACTGGCTAAATTTACAGTTGCTGCAGCACCGCGAGGTCCGTCATGTCCGAGTTCCAGCTCGTCACCCGTTTCCAGCCGGCCGGCGACCAGCCCGAGGCCATTCGCCAGATGGTCGAAGGCATCGAGGCGGGGCTGTCGCACCAGACGTTGCTCGGGGTGACCGGGTCGGGCAAGACCTTCAGCATTGCCAATGTCATCCAGCAGGTGCAGCGCCCGACCCTGGTGCTGGCGCCTAACAAGACCCTGGCCGCGCAGCTGTACGGCGAATTCAAGGCGTTTTTCCCCAACAATGCGGTGGAGTATTTCGTTTCCTACTACGACTACTACCAGCCTGAAGCCTACGTGCCGTCTTCGGACACCTTCATCGAGAAGGACGCGTCGATCAACGACCATATCGAGCAGATGCGCCTGTCGGCGACCAAGGCACTGCTGGAGCGGCGCGATGCGATCATCGTGACCACCGTTTCGTGCATCTATGGTTTGGGTAGCCCCGAGTCCTACCTGAAAATGGTCCTGCACGTAGACCGTGGTGACAAGCTTGACCAGCGTGCACTGCTGCGCCGGCTGGCTGATCTGCAATACACCCGCAACGAAATGGACTTTGCCCGTGCCACGTTCCGCGTGCGCGGTGATGTGATCGACATTTTCCCGGCCGAATCGGACCTTGAGGCCATCCGTATCGAGCTGTTCGATGACGAGGTGGAAAATATCGCCGCCTTCGACCCGCTCACCGGCGAGGTCTTCCGCAAGTTGCCGCGTTTTACCTTCTACCCCAAAAGCCACTACGTCACGCCGCGGGAAACCCTGCTGGAGGCGGTGGAGGGTATCAAGGAAGAGTTGAAGGAGCGCCTGGAGTACCTGCAAAAGGCCAACAAGCTGGTGGAGGCGCAGCGTCTGGAACAACGTACCCGCTTCGACCTGGAGATGATCCTGGAGCTGGGCTACTGCAACGGCATCGAGAACTACTCGCGCTACCTGTCTGGCCGCCCGGCCGGCGCACCGCCGCCCACCTTGTACGACTACCTGCCGCCGGATGCGCTACTGGTGATCGATGAATCCCACGTGAGTGTTCCGCAGGTCGGGGCCATGTACAAAGGCGACCGCTCGCGCAAGGAAACCCTGGTCGAGTACGGCTTTCGCATGCCCTCGGCGCTGGATAACCGCCCCATGCGTTTCGATGAATGGGAGGCTGTCAGCCCGCAAACCATCTTTGTGTCCGCTACCCCTGGCCCCTACGAGGCTGAGCACGCTGGGCGCGTGGTGGAGCAGGTGGTGCGCCCGACCGGCCTCGTCGACCCGCAGGTCGAGGTGCGCCCGGCACTGACCCAGGTGGACGACCTGTTGTCGGAGATCCGCAAGCGTGTGGCCCTGGGCGAGCGGGTGCTGGCCACCACGCTGACCAAGCGCATGGCCGAAGACCTGACCGACTACCTGGCCGACCATGACGTGCGGGTGCGCTACCTGCACTCGGACATCGACACCGTGGAGCGGGTGGAAATCATCCGCGACCTGCGGCTGGGTACTTTCGATGTGCTGGTCGGTATCAACCTGCTGCGTGAGGGCCTGGACATGCCGGAGGTGTCGCTGGTGGCGATCCTGGATGCCGACAAGGAAGGGTTCCTGCGTTCCGAGCGGTCGCTGATCCAGACCATCGGGCGTGCTGCGCGTAACCTCAATGGCCGGGCGATCCTGTACGCCGACACTGTCACCGGTTCGATGCAGCGGGCGATTGACGAAACCGAGCGCCGCCGCGAGAAGCAGATCGCGTTCAACGAAGCCAACGGCATCGTGCCCAAGGGCGTGGTCAAGGACATCACCGACATCATGGAAGGTGCTACCGTCCCTGGCGCGCGCAGCAAGAAACGCAAGGGCATGGCCAAGGCGGCGGAGGAGAGCGCCCGTTACGAAGCCGAACTGCGCACGCCGGGCGAGATCACCAAGCGTATCAAGCAACTGGAAGAGAAGATGATGCAGTTTGCCCGCGATCTGGAATTCGAGGCGGCGGCGCAGTTGCGCGACGAGATCACTCAACTGCGGGAGCGGTTGATTACCAGCTGAAGCCTGTCGCCGGCCATGCGGGAGCGGGCGTGCCCGCTCCCGCATGGGGCGCATTTAATCTGAAATAGCCTCAGTGGGCTTCCCCGGCTTTCAAGCCTTCCGGCAACTTCCGGGTCAGCAACACCGCCACCATACTCACCGCCAACCCAATCCCAACGAAGTGGAACGCATCGTTGTACGCCATGATCAACGCCTGCTGGTGAGTAATCTCGCTCAACTTCCCCAGCGCCGCATTGTCATTCCCCAGCCTTTCGGCCAGCTGCGCCAGCCGCTCCGCCACCTGCGGGCTGCTCGGCACCACCGCCTCCCGCAGGTAATCGAAGTACACCTTGGTCCGCGCATCCAGCAGGGTGGCCAGCAAGGCAATGCCAATCGCTCCACCCAGATTACGCAGGATATTGAACAGGCTCGAAGCCGACCCGGCATCCTGCGGCTGGATGTAGGCTGT
This sequence comes from Pseudomonas sp. OG7, assembly GCF_014192825.1. Taxonomy (NCBI): domain Bacteria; kingdom Pseudomonadati; phylum Pseudomonadota; class Gammaproteobacteria; order Pseudomonadales; family Pseudomonadaceae; genus Pseudomonas; species Pseudomonas sp. OG7. The sequence continues at coordinate 428,657 of NZ_JACHYK010000004.1, forward strand.
GGCGATCAACGAAATGGTCACCATGATCATCGGTTGGCCCAAGGCGCGGATGATCTGGATCTGGTTGAACTGCGGCCCGGCAAAATCCGGGTTGAGCACCCCCGAGCCGAAACTGGCCGCACCGAACAGGCAGAACCCCAACGCACACAGCACCTTGGGCGAAACCACTTTCATCAGTTGCGGTACCAGCGGAATCAGGAACAGCTGCGGAATCCCCATCCACATGATCACCTCGCCGATCTGCAAGGCGTTGTAACCCTGCACCTGCGCCAGGTACAGCGGCAACAGGTAGATCGACCCGTACAGCCCCACGCCCATGCCCAGGCTGGCAATGCTCGACAGGCCAAAATTACGGTTGCCCAGGATGCGCAGGTTGATCAGCGGGTTTGGCCTGGAAAACTGCAGGATGACGAAGGTGATCAGGCTGACCAGGGCGATGCTGCCCAGGCCCACGATGAGGTGCGATTCCAGCCAGTCCTTGCGGTGGCCTTCCTCCAGGAACACCTGTAGGCAACCCAGCCCCAGGCCCAGGGTGACGATGCCGGCGTAATCGGTGCTTTTCAGCAGTTCCCAGTGCGCTTCCTTCTTTTCCAGCCCGTACAGCAGGCCGGCGATCATCACCAGCCCCGGCGGGATGTTGATGTAGAAGATGTACTCCCAGCCCCAGTTTTCGGTCAGCCAGCCGCCCAGAGTGGGGCCGATGGACGGGGCGAAGGTGGCCGTCATGGCAAACATGGCCATGCCTTTGGCGCGGTGGTGCTCAGGCAGTTTGATCAGGGTAAGGGTGAAGGCCAACGGGATCAGTGCGCCACCGGTAAAGCCTTGCAGGGCCCGGAACAGGATCATGCTCTCCAGGTTCCAGGCCATCGAGCACAGCAGCGACGACAGCAGGAAGCCTGCAGATACCCACACCGCCAGGCGCCGCGCCGACAGCAGCTGCACCAGCCAGGCGGTTAGCGGGATCATGATGATTTCCGCTACCAGGTACGAAGTGGAAATCCATGAACCTTCTTCCAGCGTGGCCGACAGTGCGCCCTGGATGTCTTTGAGCGACGAGTTGGTGATCTGGATGTCCAGCACCGCCATAAAGGCGCCGAGCATCACGCTCATCACTGCGATCCAGTCGCGTCGGGTTGGCTCGGCTGTAGGCCTGAGCAGTTGATCACCGGCCATCGTGGCCTTCGTTTTCGCTGCGCAGGTCGACGGTGGCGGTTACCGACATGCCGGGGCGGATGCGCCCGTGCAGCGGGTTGTCGGCGCGGAAGGTGAGTTTTACCGGGATGCGCTGCACCACCTTGGTGAAGTTGCCGGTGGCGTTGTCGGGCGGCAGCAGGCTGAATTGCGCGCCCGACGCGGCGAACAGGCTGTCGACCCGGCCTTCGATGGGCGTGTCGGGGTAGCTGTCGAACAGCAGTTCAGCGCGCTGGCCGGGCTGCATGTGGCCAATCTGCGTTTCCTTGAAGTTGGCCTGCACCCAGATGTCTTCATCGGGCACGATCGACAGCAGGTAGGCGCCGGCCTGCACCACCTGGCCATTGCGCGCATTGCGCTGGCCAATGGTGCCGCTGATCGGGGCGCGGATCTCGCAGCGGGTCAGGTTCAGCTCAGCCTGGGCCAGGTCGGCGCGGGCATTGGCGATTTGCGCATCGAGGCGCTTGAGGTCTGCGTTCAGCGCGTTGACTTGCTGGCGCTGGCTTTGCAGGTCGGCGCGAGCCTTGTCGACCTGGGAGCCGGCGACGTGGCTGTCTGCCGACAGGGTGGTGACCCGTTCTTCGGATACAAAACCAGGCTTGCGCAGCTTCTCGGCGCGGCTCAGGTCTAGCCGTGAACGGTCGAAAGTGGCTTGGTTGGCCGCCACCTGGGCCTGGCCGGCAGCAATCAGGCTGCCTTGCTGGGTCAGGCGGCTTTGCGCCTGTGCGTATTCGGCTTCGCGGGTGGCGAGGGCGGCGTGGGCGCGCTCAACCGCCAGCTCGAAGTCGGCGGCTTCCAGGCGCACCAGCAGGTCGCCTTTGTTGACGTGCTGGTTGTCCTCGACCGGCACCGTGTCGATGCGGGCGCCCAGCTGGCTGGAAATGCGCGTGATTTCGCCCTGCACATAGGCGTTGTCGGTGCTCTCGTAGAAGCGGCCTTTGAAGTACCAGTGGGCCAGGAAGGCGAGGGCGATGAGGGCCACGAGGGTGAAAAAGACCAGCAGGCGGCGTTTGAGTTGGGCGGGCATGGGGACTATCGTTCCAGAAATGTAAATAAATTTAACAGCGGCACAGGGCCTGTCGACAAGTGACGTTCGCGCCATTGCTGGAGCCCGGTGCCTGCCTCCTGCTAACATCCCGCCTTTGTTTCATCTTTCGTTCGAGACCTTCCATGACCACCGTACGCACGCGTATCGCGCCATCGCCTACCGGCGACCCCCATGTCGGCACTGCCTACATCGCCCTGTTCAACTACTGCTTTGCCAAGCAGCACGGCGGTGAGTTCATCCTGCGCATCGAAGACACCGACCAGCTGCGTTCCACGCGCGAGTCGGAACAGCAGATCTTCGACGCCCTGCGCTGGCTCGGCATCGAATGGAACGAAGGCCCGGACGTCGGCGGTCCGCACGGTCCGTATCGGCAGAGCGAGCGTGGCGAGATCTACGCCAAGTACGCCAAGGAACTGGTCGACGCCGGCCACGCCTTCTACTGCTTCTGCACCGCTGAAGAGCTGGATCAGATGCGTGCCGAGCAGCAAGCCCGCGGCGAAACCCCGCGCTACGACGGTCGCGCATTGCTGCTGAGCGCCGAGGAAGTGCAGCGCCGCCTCGCCGCTGGCGAGCCACACGTGATCCGCATGAAGGTGCCGAGCGAAGGCATGTGCGTGGTCCCGGACATGCTGCGCGGCGATGTCGAAATCCCGTGGGACCGCATGGACATGCAGGTGCTGATGAAGAACGACGGCCTGCCGACGTACTTCCTGGCCAACGTGGTCGACGACCACCTGATGGGCATTACCCACGTACTGCGTGGCGAAGAGTGGCTGCCGTCGGCGCCCAAGCTGATCAAGCTGTATGAGTACTTCGGCTGGGAACAGCCAAAGCTGTGCTACATGCCGCTGCTGCGTAACCCGGACAAATCCAAGCTATCCAAGCGCAAGAACCCGACCTCGGTCACCTTCTACGAGCGCATGGGCTTCATGCCCGAGGCGATGCTCAACTACCTGGGCCGCATGGGCTGGTCGATGCCGGACGAGCGCGAGAAGTTCTCGCTGGCCGAAATGGTCGAGCACTTCGACCTGTCGCGCATTTCGCTGGGCGGGCCGATTTTCGACATCGAGAAGCTGTCGTGGCTCAACGGCCAGTGGCTGCGCGAGCTGCCGGTCGAGGAATTCGCGGCACGCCTGCAGAAGTGGGCATTCAACAGCGACTACATGATGAAGATCGCCCCGCATGTGCAGGGCCGTGTGGAAACCTTCAGCCAGGTTGCCCCGCTGGGCGGGTTCTTCTTCGAAGGCGCGCTGAAGCTGGATGCCAAGCTGTTCGAAAGCAAGAAACTGTCGGCCGACCAGGTGCGTCAGGTGATCCAGCTGATCCTGTGGAAGCTCGAAAGCCTGCGCCAGTGGGAAAAAGAGCGCATCACCGGCTGCATCCAGGCCGTGGTCGAGGCGCTGGAACTGAAGCTGCGTGACGCGATGCCGCTGATGTTCGCCGCCATCACTGGTCAGGCCAGCTCGGTGTCGGTACTGGATGCCATGGAAATCCTTGGCCCGGACCTGACCCGCTACCGCCTACGCCAGGCCCTCGACTTGCTGGGTGGCGTGTCGAAGAAAGAAAACAAAGAGTGGGAAAAGCTGCTGGCCTCGATCGCCTGATTCAGCTTTACGCCTAACCTGTGGGAGCGGGGGGGGGGGGGGGGGGGGGGGGGATTAAAAAAAAAAAAAAAAAAGGGCCCCCCCGACCCCCCCCCCCAGGGAGCACCCACAAAACACCGCAGGGGGGGGGGGGGGGGCCGCCGGGCTGGCTTTCCTAACCCCCCCCCCCCCCCCCCCCCCCCCCCCCGCTCCCACAGGTCCATGTAAGCCCCAAAAACCGGGGCAGGGCGGTAAGTTATTGTTATCTGTGAAAAAACTTTTGAATATTTTCGAAATTTCGTTTGACAGCCCGGCAATCCGATCTTAATATGCGCCCCGTCCACAGCGATGAACGAAAACGAAACGCCAGCCACCCAGCCAGCGATTCTGTTCAGAGCGACATTGTGGGGCTATAGCTCAGCTGGGAGAGCGCCTGCATGGCATGCAGGAGGTCAGCGGTTCGATCCCGCTTAGCTCCACCAAATTCCGCTTGGCAGCCAAGGCTGTCGAGCAAGACCGGGTCCAGCAACCGGGTCTTGAAGGTAAGAAGGTTCGTCCCCTTCGTCTAGTGGCCTAGGACACCGCCCTTTCACGGCGGTAACAGGGGTTCGAGTCCCCTAGGGGACGCCAGTTTTGCACAAGCGATGTTTCACGATGTCGCTGGGCCGCGAGGCTAAAAATCCGGGGCTATAGCTCAGCTGGGAGAGCGCCTGCATGGCATGCAGGAGGTCAGCGGTTCGATCCCGCTTAGCTCCACCAATTTTGCCGCGGTTCGCGCAAGCGGATCGGCACGAAGGTTACGTCCCCTTCGTCTAGTGGCCTAGGACACCGCCCTTTCACGGCGGTAACAGGGGTTCGAGTCCCCTAGGGGACGCCACTTTTTCCTGCGTTTTGCAGGGCTTAAAAAGGCTCGTCGTTTATTGATGAGTCTTTTGTTTCGGGGCTATAGCTCAGCTGGGAGAGCGCCTGCATGGCATGCAGGAGGTCAGCGGTTCGATCCCGCTTAGCTCCACCATTTCTGCCAGGGTTCACGTAAGTGGATCTTCGCGAAGGTTACGTCCCCTTCGTCTAGTGGCCTAGGACACCGCCCTTTCACGGCGGTAACAGGGGTTCGAGTCCCCTAGGGGACGCCATTTTTACCCGCGTTTTGCGGGACCTTTAAGGCTCATTCGATTATTGAATGGGCCTTTTGTTTTTCTCCCTCCCGAAAAATTCGCAACCGACAGGCGGCGAGAAATTCTGCTTGCCAAAAAATATGATGAGAATAATATTTCGATCATCATATTTTGTCCGGCGAATGTTCAGATGAGCGACAAGAAGAGCAAAACCCGCGAACGCATCCTGGAAGCCGCACGCAGTGCGCTGATCCAGCATGGCCCCGCCGAGCCCAGCGTGAGCCAGGTGATGGGGGCTGCCGGGCTGACGGTGGGTGGGTTCTATGCCCATTTCGACAGCAAGGATGAGCTGATGCTCGAAGCGTTCCGCCAGCTGTTGGGGGAGCGTCGCGCCTTGCTCGCCCAGATCGACCCCAGCCTCGATGGGGCAGGGCGGCGGGCGCTGGCCAGTGCCTTCTATCTGTCGCGCAAGCACCGCGATGCCGAGGTGCATGCCTGCCCGTTGCCCAACTCGCTGGGCGAGATGCAGCGCCTGCCGGAAGTCTTCCGTGAGGTATTGGCCGAACACATCGAGCTGATGACCGCTGCCATGGTCGATCGCCCCGAGGATGCCGACAAAGCCTTGGCCGATCTGGCGTTGATGGTCGGTGGCCTGGCCCTGGCCCGCGCTCTGGGTACCAGCGAGTTGTCAGACCGCATTCTGCGCGCCGCCAAATCGGCGGTGCTTTAACCCTGGAGCATGGCAATGACTACCCTGAGCTGGATTCGTGGTGTCAATGGCACCCTGGGCCGTCTGGCCCCCGAGCATGTCGCGGGCAAGATGCGCCGTGCCTTCATGACGCCACGCAACTTGCCGCCGCGGGATTGGGAGCTGCCCGTGCTGGCCAGTGCCGAGCGCATTACCCTGCGCTTCGGCTTGTCGGCCCTGCGCTGGGGTAATGGGCCGACCGTGCTGCTGATGCACGGCTGGGAAGGGCGCCCGACCCAGTTTGCCGCTTTGATCGAAACCTTGGTCCGGGCCGGGCACACGGTGGTGTCACTGGAGGGGCCGGGGCATGGGCGTTCGCCTGGCGAGCAGGCCAATGTGGTGCTGTTTGCCCGGGCCCTGCTGGAGGCCGCCGCCGAGCTGCCGCCGCTGCGTGCGGTCATTGGCCATTCCATGGGCGGTGCCAGTGTGCTGCTGGCCTTGCAGATGGGGCTGCGTACAGAGGCTGCTGTCAGCATTGCAGCCCCGGCACGGCTGTTGGGTGTGTTGCGTGGTTTTGCTCATCGCCTGGGGCTGCCAGCACGGGCGCGGGCGGCGTTCATTCGGCAGATTGAGCGGGATGTGGGGATGCAGATAGCCCGGCTGGATGTGACGGGTTATCAGCTGGAGTTGCCGGGGCTGGTGGTGCATGCCGCTGATGACGCCTTGGTGGCCGCCGATGAGGCTCAGGTTATCCATAAAGCGTGGTTCGACAGCCGGCTGATGCTGCTGGAGGCGGGTGGGCATCAGCGTGTACTGTCCGACCCGCGGCTGGGTGAGGCAGTGCTCGAATTGCTCGCCCGCGCTGCTGCACCGGCGCGTCAAAGCGCCTGACTGGCAGCAGGGCTGGACATTCCCTCACCTGTCACGGCTAAATTCACTTTTTCCGCCAAGGAAGCGAACATGAGCTGGGACCTGGCAACACCCTTCGTCATCGACCTGCGCGTTGGCAGCGAGGATATTGATGGCCTCGGCCACGCCAACAACGCGGTGTACGTCACCTGGCTGGAGCGCTGCGCCTGGCGCCACTCCCAGCGCCTGGGCCTGGACCTGGCCGAATACCGTCGGCTAGACCGCGCCATGGCGGTAGTGCGTCACGAAATCGACTACCTGGCCGCCGCCTACGAGGACGATGAACTGCAACTGGCCACCTGGATCATCGATTGGGACCAGCGCCTGCGCATGACCCGCCGTTTCCAGCTCAAGCGCCCGCGTGACGGCGTGACCCTGCTACGTGCGCAAACCACCTTCGCTTGCATCGAGCTGTCCAGCGGTAAGCCCAAACGCATGCCGGCAGAATTCCTCGACGGTTACGGCCCGGCGCTGATCGGCGCCTGAAACCCCGGCAATTTTTGTTAGACTGCCGGCTTTTTCTGCCGAGACCCCGACATGCAAATTGCCCTGGCCCCCATGGAGGGGCTGGTCGACAACATCCTGCGCGACGTACTGACCCGCGTGGGCGGCATCGACTGGTGCGTCACCGAGTTCATTCGTGTGTGCGACCGCCTGCTGCCGCCTTCTTCGTTCGACAAGCTGGCGCCCGAGCTGCGCCAGGGGGCGCGCACGGCTGCCGGGGTGCCCATGCGTGTGCAGTTGCTGGGTTCGGACCCGGTATGTCTGGCGGAAAACGCCGCGCTGGCCTGCGAACTGGGCGCGCCGGTGATCGATCTGAACTTTGGCTGCCCGGCCAAGACCGTGAACAAGTCGCGGGGTGGTGCCGTGCTGCTCAAGGAGCCGGAACTGCTGCACGCCATCGTGCGCGAAGTGCGCCGTGCCGTGCCGGCAGATATCCCGGTGACGTCGAAGATGCGCCTGGGCTTCGACAGCCCTGATGGTGCGCTGGAGTGTGCCACGGCGCTGGCCGAAGGCGGCTCGGCGCATCTGGTGGTGCATGCGCGGACCAAAGTCGAAGGCTACAAACCGCCGGCACACTGGGAGTGGGTGGCGCGGGTGCAGGATGTGGTGAAGGTGCCGGTGTTCGCCAATGGCGAGATCTGGACTGTCGACGACTGGCGACGTTGCCGCGAGGTCAGTGGGGCTGAAGACATCATGCTGGGTCGTGGGCTGGTGTCGCGCCCCGACCTGGGTCTGCAGATTGCGGCGGCGCGTGACGGCCGCGATTATCAGCCGATGAGCTGGGATGACCTGCTGCCGCTGCTACGCGAGTTCTGGCGCCAGGCTCAGCACAAGCTGTCGCCGCGCTATGCGCCGGGGCGGATGAAGCAGTGGTTGGCGATGCTGACTCGCAGTTATCCCGAAGCGGTGGTGCTGTTTGCCGAGCTGCGCCGGGAAGATGACTGTGCGCGGATCAGCCGGTTGCTGGGGATTGTTGAGGCTCAAGCTCTGGAAACCTGTGTAGCCTGATCCGGCCCTATCGTCGGCAAGCCAGTTCCCACAGGTATTGCGCCGGTCTTGAGGCCTGTGGTGATCTGTGGGAGAGGGCGTACCCGCGAAGAGGGCTGCACTGATTTCAGATTTTTTCTACGTGCCCCTTGAAAGCATTTCCACCGGCCATATCTCTTGAGTACGCGATGCCGAAGTCGGGTCGCGTAATGACTTACTTGCTGATTCTCAGGAGTTTATGACCATGACTACCGCTTTCTCTCTCGCACCCCTGTTCCGCCATTCCGTAGGTTTCGACCGTTTCAACGACCTGTTCGAGTCTGCGGCACGTAACGAGGCCGGTAGCAGCTACCCGCCCTACAACGTGGAAAAGCATGGCGATGACCACTATCGCATCGTAGTTGCCGCAGCCGGTTTCCAGGAGCAGGACCTCGACCTGCAAGTCGAAAAAGGCGTCCTGACCGTGACCGGTGGCAAGCGCGACGATGGCGCCGCTGAAGTGACCTACCTGCACCAAGGTATCGCGCAACGCGCCTTCAAGCTGTCGTTCCGCCTGGCCGACCATATCGAAGTGAAGGCCGCCGGCCTGGCCAATGGCCTGCTCAGCATCGACCTGCTGCGCATCGTGCCTGAAGAAGCCAAGGCCAAGCGCATCCCGATCAATGGTGACAAGCCAGCGCTGAACTGATCGCGCTGCAGTGAAGAAGGGCACCCTCGGGTGCCCTTCTTGCGTTTGCAGGCCGGTTCAGTAACCCGCCGGCGCCTCCAGCAACATCTGCCGAAACTCCGGCAACGGCAATGGCCGGCTGTGCAGGTATCCCTGGTACAAGTGGCAGCCCAACCGCTCGAGGAACTCCAATTGTTCGGTCAGTTCTACCCCCTCGGCAATCACGGCCAGGTCCAGGCTGCGGGCCATGGCAACGATGGCGCGCACGATTTCCGCGTCGTTGGGGTCGACCGGCGCGTCGCGTACGAAGGTCTGGTCGATCTTCAGCGCATCCACCGGCAGGCGCTTGAGGTAGGTGAGTGAGGAATAACCGGTGCCAAAGTCATCCATGGCAAAGCTCACCCCGAAGCGCTTGAGTTCGCGCATCTTGCTGATGGTGTCTTCCAGGTTCTGGATCACGATGCCTTCGGTGATTTCCAGCTTGAGCATGTGCCGAGGCAGGCGATAGTCGTCCAGGCTGCGCAGTACCCGCCCGACAAAGTCGTTCTGACGGAACTGCCGCGGGCTGATGTTCACGCACAGGCTGAAATCATCCGCGTTGATCAGCCCGTCGGTCAGCATGCGCGCGCAAGCATCGCAGGCTTCATCGAGGATCCAGCTGCCAACTTCCAGAATCAGGCCGCTTTCCTCCAGCACCTGGATGAACTGCCCAGGTGGTTGCTGACCCAGTTGCGGGTGGTGCCAGCGCAGCAGCACTTCAGCCCCGACGATGCGGTTGTCGCGGGCATCCACCTGGGGCTGGAAGTGCAGCGCCAGTTCGCCACGGGCCAAGGCCAGGCGCAGGTCGTTTTCCATGCGCAAGCGCTCGCTGGCGGCTTTCTGCATGGTGGTGTGGAACAGCTGGGTGGTGTTGCGCCCGGAGTCCTTGGCCCGGTACAGGGCAATGTCGGCACGCTTGAGCAAATCGGCCGGGGTAGCGCCGTGGTCAGGGATCAGCGCCACGCCGATACTGGGCGTTACCTGCAGCCGCTGGCCATCCAGCGACATCGGTTCGGCCAGCAGTTCGCGCAGGGTGTCGGCCAGTTCGCGCACTTTTTCCTCTACCTGTTCGCGGCTGCCTTCCAGGCCGCTGAGCAGTACCACGAACTCGTCGCCACCCAGCCGCGCCACGGTGTCTTCCAGACGCACGCTGGCCTCCAGGCGGGCGGTGATGATCTTCAGCACCGTGTCGCCCACCGGATGGCCCAGCGAGTCGTTGATGTGCTTGAAGTGGTCAAGGTCGAGGAACAGCAGGGCGCCGCGCAGGTTGTGGCGCTTGAGCAGGGCGATCTGCTGGCTCAGGCGGTCCATCAGCAGGGCGCGGTTGGGCAGGTTGGTCAGCGGGTCGTGGTAGGCCAGGTGGCGAATCTGCGCCTGGGCATTTTTCAGCTGGCTGACGTCACGGGCGGTCAGCAGCAGGCAGTCCACCTCGTTGAGGGTGATCGGCTCGACCGAGACTTCCACGGTGAGGATATCGCCACGCTTGTTGCGCCCGAGCATCTCCCGGTGATGCACGCGGCCGCGTTCGCGTAGCTCGGCCAGCAGCGCGCTGCGCTGCTTGTCGTCCGCCCAGATGCCGATCTCGTACACCGTGTGGCCGACCACCTCGGCCGCGCTGTAGCCCGTCAGGCGGCAGAAGCCATCGTTGATTTCCAGGTAGCGGCCGCTATGGCGTTCGGTGATGGTGATGGCGTCGGGGCTGGAGTGGAAGGCCTTGGCGAACTTCTCCTCGCTGGACTTCAGTGCCGCTTCGGCGCGTTGCTGCTGGGTAATGTCGCGCAGGGTGGTCACGCTGCACGGCTGGTCATCGACGGTGATCAGGCGGCTGGAAATCACGCACGTCAGGGGGGCGCCATTGCGGTGGTTGACCACCACGGCGACGTTGCTCAAGGCCTGTTCGCGGATCACCCGCTCGATACGTTGCGCACGCTCGATGGACTCGGCCCAGAGGCCGATTTCCTCTGCGGTGCGACCAAGCACCTGCTCGCTGCCCCAGCCGAAGGTCTGGGTGAACGCCGGGTTGATCTCGATGAACTGACCGGTGTCCTGGCGAGTGACGCAGATCGGGTCGGGGCTGACCTGGAACAGGCTGGCGAACTTCTCTTCCGAGGCGCTCAGGCGCTGTTCGCGCTCCACCTGGTCGGTGATGTCGAGCAGCGTGCCGGCCATGCGCAGCGGGTTGCCTTGTTCGTCGCGGTACAGGCGTGCGCGGCTTTCTATATAGCGCGAAATGCCGTTCTCCAGTTGCACCCGGTAGGTGATCTGATAGTTGCCGGCGGGCCCTTCGCGCAGGCTGCGGTAGGCCTGACGCATCGAGTTGCGCTCCTGCTCCGGTACCCCTTCGAAAAAGGCATCGAACGACTCATGAAAGGGAATGGGCGGTAGGCCGTGCAACTGCGCGGCCCGGGCAGAGCCGTAGAGCATGCCGCTGGGGATATGCCAGTCCCAGGTGCCCAGCTGCGCCGAATCCAGGGCCAGGTCCAGGCGCTCCTGGCTGTCCTTCAGGGCCTGCTCGGCGCGCTTGCGCTCGGTGGTGTCGACGAAGGTACTGATCAGAAAGGTCACGCCTTCCAGTTCGATGCCCTGGGTGCAGAGGATGCCGTCATGCACCTTGCCGCTGGTGGCGCGGAACTGCACCTCCATGATCAACGGGCCGCCGTTGGCACGGGTCGACTCCATCACCTGGTGGCGTTGTTCGGGGTTGACCCACAGGCCCAGCTCCAGGCTGGTCTTGCCGATCACCTGGCTGCCAGGCCAGCCGAACATGTCTTCGAAGTGCTGATTGACCTCGAAAATCATGCCGTCGTGGCGGCGGGTGAGCAAAATGGCGTTGGGGCTGAGGTGGAACAGGGTGGCAAAGCGCTTTTCCGAATTGATCAGGGCGGTTTCCCGCTCGCGCTGGCGGGTGATTTCGCGGATTACCCCGATCATCTGCGGCCGGCCATGCGGGTCGTGGGTCAGGCTGCCGTTGATCTCTAGCCAGTGCAGGCTGCCGTCCGGCCAACGGATGCGATGACGCATGGCCTGTTCCACCGGCTCGCCGTTGAACACCGCCTGGAACACCTGTCGCGTGCGGGCGCGGTCTTCTTCGGGCAGCAGGTCGAGGTAGTCGACATCAGCAGGCAGCGGGCGCTGCGGGTCGAAGCCGAACAGGGCCTGGGTGCCCCGTGACCAGCTGACACGGCCGCTTTCAATATCCCACAGCCATGCCCCTAACCGGGCCCCGTTCAGCGCGGCCAGCAGTTGTGGGGCGTTCTGCCAGGCCTGTTCGGACTCCTGGGGGTCGGCCGCAGGAATACGCGGTAGGCGCAAAAAGCGGTTTGCTGATTTGGGCATCGGTACCAGACCTTTGGCGTATGACGCGTCCTTGGATATGGAAATACCTGGCTGACGGCCGGTCAGGCGGGCCCCGCGTGGCTGTCGAGCAGGGCCATGAATGCCCTGGCCGCGTTCGATAGCGTACGCTCCGTGTGCAAAATGTAGCCTAGCTGGCGCGACAGCTGTATGCCGGGCAAAGCGATGGGTGCAACCTGTTCGTCGAGCATGGTGCGCGGCAGCACGCTCCAGGCCAGGCCGATCGACACCATCATCTTGATGGTCTCCAGGTAGTTGGTGCTCATGGCGATGTTCGGCGTGAGGCCCTGGCTTTCGAACAGGCGCTGAACGATGTGGTGGGTAAAGGTGTTGCCGCCGGGGAACACCGCCGGGTGACGTGCCACATCGGCCAGGCCGACCGCATTGTTGGCCAGCGGGTGCTCAGGGGCGGCGACAAAATCCAGGGCGTCGTCCCACACGGGCACCGCCTGGACCAGGTGATGCGGCTCGGGCGCCAGGGTGATCACGGCTATTTCGGCGCGGCCATGCAGAATCTCGTCGTAGGCCTGTTCTGAATCGAGAAACTGAATATCCAGCGCCACGGCCGGGAACTGGCGGGTGAACGCCCGTAATAGCGGGGGCAGGCGGTGCAGGCCGATGTGGTGGCTGGTGGCCAGGGTGAGGCGACCGCTCACTTCCCCCGACAAATTGGTCAGCGCACGTCGGGTATCATCGAGGACGTTGAGGATCTGGTAGGCCCGGGGCAGCAGGGCGCGTCCGGCCTCGGTCAGGGTCACCTCGCGGCCCAGGCGGTCGAACAGGCGCACATCCAGCTGCTGCTCCAGCCCGGCGATGCGCTTGCTGATGGCGGGTTGGGTCAGGAACAGGCGTTCAGCCGCCCCGGAGAAGCTGCCGGTTTCGGCAATGGCGATGAAGGCGCTGAGGTTGGCCAGGTCCAAGGGTCGCATTCCTCTTGGTTATCCAAAGGATAAAAATTATGAATTTGAGTTATTCAATCTAACCCCATAGCATCGTCCGTACAAGCCAAGGGGTCTTTGGCATAGAAAGACGCTGATGAGGAACAGTCTGATGGCTGGCAAAACGCTCTACGACAAACTCTGGGAAGCCCATGAGGTCAAGCGCCGTGATGACGGCTCGTCCTTGATCTACATCGACCGCCACATCATTCACGAAGTGACGTCGCCCCAGGCCTTCGAAGGCCTGCGCCTGGCCAACCGCAAACCGTGGCGCATCGACGCCAACATCGCCACGCCCGACCACAACGTGCCGACCACGCCAGAGCGCAAGGGCGGTATCGAGGCCATCGTCGACCAGGTGTCGCGCCTGCAGGTGCAGACCCTCGACGAAAACTGTGACGAATACGGCATCGTCGAATTCAAGATGAACGACGAGCGCCAGGGCATCGTTCACGTCATCAGCCCGGAGCAGGGTGCCACCTTGCCCGGCATGACCGTGGTCTGCGGTGACTCGCACACCTCCACCCACGGCGCCTTCGGTGCCTTGGCCCATGGCATCGGCACCTCCGAGGTCGAGCACGTGCTCGCCACACAGTGCCTGGTCGCCAAGAAGATGAAGAACATGCTGGTGCGCGTGGAAGGCCAGTTGCCGGCCGGCGTAACCGCCAAGGACATCGTGCTGGCCGTGATCGGCAAGATCGGCACCGCCGGTGGCAACGGCCACGCCATGGAGTTCGCGGGCAGCGCCATTCGCGCGTTGTCGATGGAAGGCCGCATGACCATCTGCAACATGTCCATCGAAGCCGGTGCCCGTGTGGGCCTGGTAGCGACCGACGCCACCACCGTTGCCTATGTCGAAGGCCGCCCTTACGCGCCGAAGGGCGAGCAATGGAAGCAGGCAGTCGAATCGTGGAAAGACCTGGTGTCGGATGACGACGCCGTGTTCGACACCGTGGTCGAGCTGGATGCCAGCCAGATCAAGCCGCAAGTCAGCTGGGGCACCTCGCCCGAGATGGTGTTGGCCGTAGACCAGCGCTTACCGGACCCGGCCGCCGAAGCCGACCTGGTCAAGCGTGGTTCGATCGAGCGCGCCTTGAAGTACATGGGGCTGACCGCCAACCAGGCGATCACCGACATCCAGCTGGACCGCGTGTTCATCGGCTCGTGCACCAACTCGCGTATCGAAGACCTGCGTGCCGCGGCGGAGATCGCCAAGGGCCGCAAGGTGGCCGCGACCGTCAAGCAAGCCATCGTCGTGCCGGGCTCGGGCCTGGTCAAGGCACAGGCCGAGCGTGAAGGCCTGGACAAGATCTTCCTCGAAGCCGGTTTCGAATGGCGTGAACCAGGCTGCTCGATGTGCCTGGCGATGAACCCGGACCGCCTGGAGAGCGGCGAGCATTGCGCGTCCACCTCCAACCGCAACTTCGAAGGCCGTCAGGGCGCCGGTGGCCGTACCCACCTGGTCAGCCCGGCCATGGCCGCCGCTGCTGCGGTAGCCGGCCACTTCATCGATGTCCGCGAGTTGATCCAAGGGAGCGCAGCATGAAAGCCTTTACCCAGCACACTGGCCTCGTCGCGCCGTTGGACCGTGCCAACGTCGACACCGACCAGATCATCCCCAAGCAGTTTTTGAAGTCGATCAAGCGCACCGGCTTTGGCCCTAACCTGTTCGACGAATGGCGTTACCTGGACGTGGGCCAGCCCTACCAGGACAACAGCAAGCGCCCGGTGAACCAGGAGTTCGTGCTCAACCACGAACGCTACCAGGGTGCCAGCGTGTTGCTGGCGCGGGAGAACTTCGGTTGCGGTTCCAGCCGTGAGCACGCCCCTTGGGCGCTGGACGAGTACGGTTTCCGCAGCATCATCGCGCCGAGCTTTGCCGACATCTTCTTCAACAACAGCTTCAAGAACGGCCTGCTGCCGATCATCCTCAGCGATGAAGAAGTGGACGAGTTGTTCAAGCAGGTCGAAGCCAACCCGGGCTACCAGCTGACCATCGACCTGCAGGCGCAGGCGGTAACCCGCCCGGACGGCAAGGTGCTGCACTTCGAGATCGATGCGTTCCGCAAGCACTGCCTGCTCAACGGCCTGGACGACATCGGCCTGACCTTGCAGGACAGCGATGCGATCAAGGCCTTTGAAGGCAAGCACCGCGCCGGGCAGCCTTGGCTGTTCCGCGATGCCTGATTATTGGTAGATGGCAGTACCGGCCTCTTCGCGGGCAAGCCCGCTCCCACAGGGATATCACAAGCCCTGAGGGCAACGCTGTACCTGTGGGAGCGGGCTTGCCCGCGAAAGGGCCGGAACAGGCAAAACAAATCCAAAAGGATTGAGACATGACCAGCACCAACCATACCGACGTGGTCCAGCGCCAGTTCGGCGAACAGGCCAGCGCCTACCTCAGCAGCGCCGTGCACGCCCAGGGCAGTGAATTCGCCTTGCTGCAGGCCGAGCTGGCGGGGCAGGGCAATGCCCGCGTGCTGGACCTGGGCTGTGGTGCCGGTCATGTCAGTTTCCACGTTGCCCCGCTGGTGAGCGAAGTGGTCGCCTACGACCTGTCGCAATCCATGCTCGACGTGGTCGCCAGTGCCGCCGCCGAGCGCGGCCTGGCCAATATCACCACCGAGCGCGGTGCCGCCGAACGTCTGCCGTTCGCCGATGCCTCGTTCGAATTCGTCTTCAGCCGCTACTCGGCCCACCACTGGAGCGACCTGGGCCTGGCCCTGCGCGAAGTGCGCCGGGTGCTCAAGCCGGGTGGCGTGGCGGCGTTCATCGACGTGATGTCGCCGGGCAGCCCGCTGCTCGACACCTACCTGCAAACGGTCGAGGTGCTGCGTGACACCAGCCATGTGCGCGACTACTCCGCCGCCGAATGGCAGCGTCAGGTCAGCGAGGCTGGCCTGCATGTGCGCAGTCACACCCGCCAGCCCTTGCGCCTGGAGTTCGGCAGCTGGGTGGAGCGCATGCGCACCCCCGAGCCAATGCGCGTGGCCATCCGCCAATTGCAGCAAGCCATGGGCGAAGAAGTACGGCAGTATTACCAGATCGAGGCCGATGGCTCGTTCAGCACCGATGTGCTGGTGCTGTGGGCCGAGCGTTAAGCACTTTTCGGTGCGGCCCGTTTGGCCGCACCGCGTGAATGGATAGAGGAAAGCATGAGCAAGCAGATTCTGATTCTCCCAGGTGACGGTATCGGCCCGGAAATCATGGCCGAAGCGGTCAAGGTGCTGGAGCTGGCCAACGACAAGTTCCAGCTCGGCTTCAGCCTGGAGCACGACGTGATCGGTGGCGCCGCCATCGACAAGCACGGCGTGCCGCTGGCCGACGAAACCCTGGAGCGTGCGCGCAAGGCTGATGCCGTGCTGCTGGGCGCCGTGGGCGGGCCGAAGTGGGACAAGATCGAGCGCGACATCCGCCCCGAGCGCGGCTTGCTGAAAATCCGTTCGCAGCTGGGCCTGTTCGCCAACCTGCGCCCGGCCATCCTCTACCCGCAACTGGCCGATGCCTCGTCGTTGAAGCCGGAAATCGTCTCGGGCCTGGACATCCTCATCGTCCGTGAGCTGACCGGCGGCATCTACTTCGGTGCCCCGCGTGGCCAGCGCGAGCTGGAAGGTGGCGAGCGCCAGGCCTACGACACCCTGCCGTACAGCGAAAGCGAAGTGCGCCGCATTGCCCGTGTCGGCTTCGACATGGCCCGCGTGCGTGGCAAGAAGCTGTGCTCGGTAGACAAAGCCAACGTACTGGCTTCCAGCCAGCTGTGGCGTGAAGTGGTCGAAGACGTGGCCAAGGACTACCCGGATGTGGAACTGAGCCACATGTACGTCGACAACGCCGCCATGCAACTGGTGCGTGCACCCAAGCAGTTCGATGTGATGGTGACCGACAACATGTTCGGTGACATTCTGTCGGATGAAGCTTCCATGCTCACCGGTTCCATCGGCATGCTGCCTTCGGCGTCGCTGGATGCCGACAACAAGGGCATGTACGAGCCGTGCCACGGCTCGGCACCGGACATCGCAGGCCAGGGCATTGCCAACCCGCTGGCGACCATCCTGTCGGTGTCGATGATGCTGCGTTACAGCTTCAATCAGTCGGCTGCCGCCGAAGCGATCGAGAAGGCCGTGAGCCTGGTGCTGGACCAAGGCCTGCGCACCGGCGACATCCATTCGCAAGGCTGCCGCAAAGTTGGTACGCAGGAAATGGGCGACGCAGTAGTCGCAGCGCTGCGGAATCTGTAATCTCTCTGGCCCGCCACCCAAAATTCCCGGTGGCGGCCCACTTTTAGCAAAGGTGTAGTTGCGATGAAACGTGTAGGTCTGATCGGTTGGCGCGGTATGGTCGGTTCCGTGCTCATGCAGCGGATGCTGGAGGAGCAGGACTTCGACCTTATCGAGCCGGTGTTCTTCACTACCTCCAATGTTGGCGGCCAGGGCCCGAACGTGGGCAAGGATACAGCGCCGCTCAAGGACGCTTATTCGATTGAAGAACTTAAGACCCTCGACGTGATCCTGACCTGTCAGGGCGGCGACTACACCAACGAGGTCTTCCCCAAGCTGCGTGAAGCCGGCTGGCAGGGTTACTGGATCGACGCCGCTTCGTCCCTGCGCATGCAGGATGACGCGGTCATCATCCTCGACCCGGTCAACCGCAAGGTCATCGACCAGCAGCTGGACGCCGGTACCAAGAACTACATCGGCGGCAACTGCACCGTCAGCCTGATGCTGATGGGCCTGGGCGGCCTGTTCGAAGCCGGCCTGGTGGAATGGATGAGCGCCATGACCTACCAGGCAGCCTCGGGTGCCGGCGCGCAGAACATGCGCGAGCTGATCAAGCAGATGGGTGCCACCCACGCCGCCGTGGCCGATGACCTGGCTAACCCGGCCAGCGCCATCCTCGATATCGACCGCAAGGTTGCCGAGACCATGCGCGGTGATGCATTCCCGACCGAGAACTTCGGTGTGCCACTGGCTGGCAGCCTGATCCCGTGGATCGACAAGGAACTGCCGAACGGCCAGAGCCGCGAAGAGTGGAAGGCCCAGGCCGAAACCAACAAGATCCTCGGTCGCTTCAAGAGTCCGATCCCGGTCGACGGCATCTGCGTGCGCATCGGCGCCATGCGCTGCCACAGCCAGGCACTGACCATCAAGCTGAACAAGGACGTGCCGCTGGCCGATATCGAAGGCATGATCAGCCAGCACAACCCTTGGGTGAAGCTGGTGCCGAACCAGCGTGAAATCAGCATGCAGGAACTGACCCCGACCAAAGTCACCGGCACCCTCAACATCCCGGTTGGCCGCCTGCGCAAGCTGAACATGGGTTCGCAGTACCTGGGTGCGTTCACCGTGGGCGACCAGTTGCTGTGGGGCGCGGCAGAACCGCTGCGCCGCATGCTGCGGATTCTGCTGGAGCGTTGATCGTTCTGCTGTAATTAAAAACCCGCGCTGGCGACAGCGCGGGTTTTTTTATGCCTGGGGTGAGGTTTGCAGCGCCAGGCAGCCCTTACGCAACCCATTGCGACCCTTATCCGGCGAAAATACGGCCATCACAGACAAACCTCTACAATCCGAGTAAAGTGCCGCCCCCGCCGTTCTCAGCAAAAAGGATCCTTTCATGACACACCCTTTGGATATCGCCGTCGTCGGCGCCACCGGCAGCGTCGGTGAAGCCTTGGTGCAGATCCTCGAAGAGCTGGACTTCCCGGTCGCCACCTTGCACCTGCTGGCCAGCATGGAATCGGCGGGCAGCAGCGTGATGTTCGCCGGCAAGAAGCTCAAGGTGCGCGAGGTGGACAGCTTCGACTTCGCCCAGGTCAAGCTGGCTTTCTTCGCCACAGGTGCCGCAGTCAGCCGCAGCTTTGCCGGCAAGGCACTGCAAGCAGGTTGCACCGTCATTGACCTGTCCGGTGGCCTGGACGACGCCCTGGCCCTGGTCCCTGAAGCCAACGCCGAACGCCTGGCTGGCCTGGCGCTGCCGGCACGCATTGTCAGTCCGTGCTCGGCCGCCGTTGCCGTGGCCGTCGCGCTGGCACCGCTCAAGGGCCTGCTGGACATCGAGCGGGTGCAGGTAATGGCATCGCTGGCGGTGTCTGCACAAGGCCGTGAGGCCGTCAGCGAGCTGGCCCGTCAAACGGCAGAGCTGCTCAATGCCCGGCCGCTGGAACCGCGCTTCTTCGATCGCCAGGTGGCTTTCAACCTGCTGGCCCAGGTTGGCGCGGCCGACGAGCATGGCCACACGGCGCTGGAACGCCGGCTGGTCAACGAGTTGCGTGTGCTGCTGGGCATGCCTGAGCTGAAGATTTCCGTGAGCTGCGTTCAAGTCCCGGTGTTTTTCGGCGATAGCTTCAGTGTGGCCGTGCAGAGCCGTCGCCCGGTCGACCTTGAAGCGGTCAACCAGGCCCTGGAAGCAGCCGACAGCGTAGAGCGGGTGGAGCGTGATGATTATCCGACCCCGGTTGGTGACGCAGTAGGCCAAGACGTGGTCTATGTTGGTCGTGTACGTCACGGTGTTGATGAAGACCAGCAGCTCAATCTCTGGCTGACCACCGACAATGTGCGCAAAGGCGCCGCGCTCAATGCCGTGCAAGTGGCGCAATTGTTGATTAAACACATGCCGTAAAAGATACTGGCGAGCACTTTTGTCCTGCTCCGCATGCAGGTTTCGGGACGATTCATACAAGGGAAGAGGTCATGCTTCGAATTCGCAAACTGGTTCTGGCCATGGCTGCAGCATCGGCGCTGTCGTCTGGCATGGCGAATGCGCTGGGCCTGGGGGAGCTGACCCTGAAGTCGGCACAGAATCAGCCGCTGGACGCCGAGATCGAATTGCTCGATGTGCGCGACCTCAAAGCCGCCGAAGTGGCGCCTAGCCTGGCGCCACCGGAAGAGTTCAGCAAGGCCGGGGTGGCGTTTCCGACCTACCTCGAAGACCTGACCTTCACACCGGTGATCAACCCCAACGGTAAAAGCGTGCTGCGGGTTACCTCCAGCCAGCCGCTGCCAGGGCCGGTGGTCAAGTTCCTGGTTCAGGTGATGTGGCCGCAAGGCCGCCTGCTGCGCGACTACAGCGTGCTGCTTGACCAGGCCAAGGCCCAGGGCGACAAGCCGGCTGCTGGCAATGTGATGCCGGCCACAACCGGTGCCAGCAGCTACACCACCCAGCGCCGCGACACCTTGTGGCAGATTGCCGCGCGCAACACGCAAGGTGGCTCGATCCAGCAGACCATGATCGCAATCCAGGCGCTGAACCCGGATGCCTTCATCGGTAACAACATCAACCAGCTGAAGGTGGGCCAGGTACTGCGCCTGCCCGACCAGCAGCAGATCCAGAACATTCCGCAGGGCGAGGCCAACAGCGAAGTGGCCGAGCAGTATGCCGCCTGGCGTGAAGGCCGGCGCCTGGGCCCGCGTGCCCGCCAGCTCGACGCTACCCGCCGCGGTGCCGCCGAGGCTGCGCCGGCGCGCATCGCCCAGGGCGACAACTTGCGCCTGGTCAGTCCGGGCAATCAGGCCGGCCAGACCAAGGCGTTGAATGACAAGCTGGCGGTGGCCCAGGAAAGCCTGGATACCAGCCGCCGCGACAACGAAGAACTGAAAAGCCGCATGTCCGACCTGCAGAGCCAGCTGGACAAGCTGCAGCGTCTGATCGAGCTGAAGAATGACCAGTTGGCCCGCCTTCAAGCCCAGGGTGCGGCAGCGCCGGCGACGGCTGCCGCCGCCGCCAAACCGGTTGAGCGGGCGGCAACTGCCCAGCCGGCGGCCAAGCCCGCACCGGCTGCCGTCGATACAGCGCCCAAGCCGGTGCCGGCAGCCAAGCCTGCGCCTGTCGGGCAGCCGAATAGCGCGCTCGACCAGATTCTGGGCAACCCATGGCTGATCGGGATAATTGCCGGTTCCAGCCTGCTGGTGCTGGCACTGCTGCTGTGGCTGCTGGCGCGTAAGCGTAAAGCCCAGCAAGAAGCTGAAAAGCACCTGCGCATGGCACGGGCGCTGGAGGAAGAGCAGGGCACAGGCTTTGACACCGATACCGAGAGCCTCGATGGCGTCGAAGTTTCGGAGCCGAGCGTTACCCTGTCGCCAGCCGTGGTCGCCGCTTCAGCCGCCGCTGCCGTTGCTGCGGAAAAAGTGGCTGAGCCTTCTGCCGAGTCGGCGCCGGAAGCTGAACCGCAAGCCGACCCGCATGCCGCGCTGCTGGCGGAAGTTGACCAATGCCTGGCCGAAGGCCGCCTGAACCGTGCCACTGACCTGCTGGAGCCCGCCGTGGCTGCCGCGCCAGAACGTGACGACCTGCGCCTGAAGCTGATGGGCGTGTACGCCCGCCAGGGTGACCAGAGCGCGTTCGCCGAGCAGGAGCGCAAGCTGCCGGCCAGCGAGCAGAACATTGCCGAAGTCACCGGGTTGAAAGAACGTTACCCTGCCATGCTCGGCCTGGCCGCTGCCGGCCTGGGCGCGGCGGCACTGGCTGCCGAGATGGATGAGCAGTACGTGCAGGAGCTGCTGCACGATGAGGCCGAGGCGCCAGTGGTTGCCGACGTGGTGCCTGAGGAAGTGCCTGAATTCGAGCCGCAAGTGGAGGCTGAGCCAGAGGTCGTCGCGCAAGCGGAGCCTGAAGCCGTGTTCGAGCCAGAAACCGAGCTGGATGCCTCCGATGATGTGCCGACCCTTGATGTATCGGGCCTGGAAGCGCAGGGCTTCGATGAGCAGGATCTGGACAGTGCCTTCGACTTGAGCCTGGGTGAAGACCTGCCCGAAGAAGACCCGCTGGCCGCGCCGCTGCTGGACGAGGCTATGCAGCAGGAGCCTGTACCTGACGAGTTGGTCATTGCCGAGCCTGTGCTGGATGAGCCTGCATTTGAAGAGGCTCAGCCGGAAGAACCGCCGTTTGCCGTGGATGCCGAACTGCAAGCCGACGCTGATGCCGATTTCGAGGCCATGCTGGACCAGGCCGAGCCGCAGCCAGCCGTGGACCTGTCTGACTTCGACCTTGATGTCAGTGAGCCGGTTGCCCCGGCCGCTCCAGATGCCGTTGAAGAGGCCCCGGTGGATGTTGCCGCCGAACTGGCAGCCTTCGATAGCGAGCCGGCATTCGAACCGGTCTCCGACTTTGACCTGCCATCGGACTTTGACCTGTCATTGTCGCTGGAAGATGATTCGCCGGCGGCCAAGAGCTTTGCCTCGGAGCTGGACGACGTCAATGCCGAGTTGGACAAGCTGTCGCAGAGCCTGGAATCGCCCTCTCTGGAGCCGCATTTCACTGCAGAAGACGCGGTTGCGCAGCCGGATCCCGAGCCGCCACTGGACGACCTGGACTTCGACTTCTTCTCCGGCAGTGACGAAGTGGCCACCAAGCTCGACCTGGCTCGTGCCTACATCGACATGGGCGACAGCCAGGGGGCGCGCGACATCCTTGATGAAGTGATCAAGGACGGCGACGACGGTCAGCGCCAGGAAGCCGAGGACATGCTCTCTCGCCTGGTTTGATATCGTCCTCAAATGAAGTGCACGTCAACGGCAGCCCTACACGGCTGCCGTTGTCGTTATAATCCCCGCCATTCCGTACACCCCACAGGTTTCAAGCGCTTGGACATCATCGACACCGCCGCCACCGAATCCGCGGCCGAAGGCTACTCCCGCATCGCCCTGGGCGTGGAATACAAGGGCGCCCGCTACCGCGGCTGGCAGCGCCAGGCCAGTGGCGTGCCAAGTGTCCAGCAGGCCCTGGAGCAAGCGCTGTCCAAAGTCGCGAACGAGCCGATTTCGGTGATTTGCGCCGGGCGTACCGACGCCGGTGTCCACGGCTGCGGGCAGATCGTGCACTTCGACACCCGCGCTGTGCGCGACGAGCGCGCCTGGACCATGGGCACCAACTTCAACCTGCCGCACGACATCAGTGTGGTCTGGTCGCGGTCGATGCCGGCCGATTTCCATGCACGCTTCAAGGCCTGTGCCCGGCGTTATCGCTACGTTATCTACAACGACCCGATCCGCCCGGCGCACCTGGCCGAGGAAGTCACCTGGAACCACCGCCCGCTGGATGTCGAGCGCATGGCCGAGGCTGCGCAGTTCCTGCTCGGCACCCACGACTTCAGCGCCTTCCGCGCCAGCCAGTGCCAGGCCAAGTCGCCGGTCAAGCACATCTACCACCTGCGCGTTACCCGCCATGGCCAGATGATCGTGCTGGACGTGCGCGCCACCGCGTTCCTGCACCACATGGTGCGCAATATTGCCGGTGTGTTGATGGCCATCGGTGCCGGCGAGCGCCCCGTCACCTGGGCGCGTGAAGTGCTGGAAGGGCGCGACCGCCGTGAAGCCGGGGTCACGGCCCATCCATACGGGCTGTACCTGGTGCAGGTGGAGTACCCCGAGGAATATGCACTGCCCCAGCGTTACATCGGCCCACACTTTTTGACCGGTTATGAGGCGTTGGCAGACTGACGGGCGAAAAGTCATTTGCTAACATCCGGCCTTTCACCGCAATAACCAAGGTTCGCTGTTCATGAGCAATGTTCGCAGCAAGATCTGTGGGATCACCCGTATCGAAGACGCACTGGCCGCTGCCGAAGCGGGTGCCGATGCCATCGGTTTCGTCTTCTATGCCAAGAGCCCTCGCGCCGTGGACGTGCGCCAGGCGCGTGCGATCATTGCCGAACTGCCACCGTTCGTGACCACGGTCGGGCTGTTCGTCAACGCCTCGCGTTGCGAGCTGAACGAGATCCTCGAAGTGGTTCCGCTGGACCTGCTACAGTTCCACGGCGACGAAACGCCACAGGACTGCGAAGGCTACCACCGCCCCTGGATCAAGGCCCTGCGTGTACGCCCGGGTGACGACCTGGAGGCGGCCTGCAAGCTGTACGCGGGCGCGCGCGGTATTTTGCTGGATACCTACGTGGCGGGTGTGCCGGGGGGAACCGGAGAGGCGTTCGACTGGTCTCTGGTGCCGGAGCGCCTGAGCAAACCGATCATCCTGGCGGGCGGGCTGTCGGCCGATAACGTCGGCCAGGCCATTGCCCAGGTGCGGCCTTACGCGGTGGATGTCAGCGGTGGCGTCGAGCAGGCCAAGGGCATCAAGGATGCCGCGAAGATCGAGGCGTTCATGCGGGCCGTGAAACAGGCGTGATGGCAGATGTGACGGCTGGCTGCGCGCCATCGTCCATAGCTTTCGCAGCCCTGCTGGGCAGCTGCCTGCACAGGCGGCAGAACAACACATTAGCGGTGGAGCGGTGCGCTGGAAGCCCCGGCGGCCGGTCCACCACCGTTTGATAAAAGATTTTGAGCTCAAGGGCAGGGCAGGGCCGGCGACACCGGCCCCCGCCTGCCAATACTGGAGAAAGAAAGCATGAGCAACTGGTTAGTCGACAAACTGATCCCTTCGATCATGCGTTCCGAGGTGAAGAAGAGCTCGGTGCCTGAAGGCCTGTGGCACAAGTGCCCGGCTTGCGAGGCCGTGCTGTATCGTCCGGAGCTGGAAAAGACCCTGGATGTCTGCCCCAAGTGCAACCACCACATGCGCATCGGCGCACGTGCGCGCATCGACATCTTCCTCGACGCCGAAGGCCGTGCCGAATTGGGTGCCGACCTGGAGCCGGTCGACCGCCTGAAGTTCCGCGACGGCAAGAAGTACAAAGACCGCCTGGCCGGCGCCCAGAAGCAGACCGGCGAAAAAGACGCCCTGATCTCCATGAGCGGCACCCTGATGGGCATGCCGATCGTGGTCAGCGCTTTCGAGTTCTCGTTCATGGGCGGTTCCATGGGTGCCATCGTCGGCGAACGCTTCGTGCGCGCGGCCAACTACGCCCTGGAAAACCGCTGCCCGATGGTCTGCTTCTCCGCTTCGGGCGGTGCGCGTATGCAGGAAGCGCTGATTTCGCTGATGCAGATGGCCAAGACCTCGGCCGTGCTGGCGCGCCTGCGCGAAGAAGGCATCCCGTTCATCTCGGTACTGACCGACCCGGTGTACGGGGGTGTTTCCGCCAGCCTGGCGATGCTCGGCGACGTGATCGTCGGTGAGCCAAAAGCCCTGATCGGCTTCGCCGGCCCACGCGTGATCGAGCAGACCGTACGCGAGAAGCTGCCAGAAGGCTTCCAGCGCAGCGAGTTCCTGCTGGAGCACGGTGCCATCGACCTGATCATCTCCCGTGGCGAACTGCGCCCGCGTCTGGCCCGCCTGCTGGCGCAGATGACAGGCCAGGAAACCCCGGAGCAAGCGCGTGAGGCGGCAGCCGTCGCGTGATGAAACAACGATCCCTGGGCGAGTGGCTCGCCTACCTCGAGCAGTTGCACCCCTCGGCCATCGACATGGGCCTGGAGCGGTCGCAGAAGGTGCTTGCCCGGCTGGCGCTGGGCAAGCTGGCGCCACGCGTGGTGACGGTAACCGGCACCAACGGCAAGGGCTCCACCTGCGCCTTCGTGGCCTCGCTGCTGCGCGCCCAGGGGCTCAAGGTCGGCGTGTACAGCTCGCCGCACCTGTTGCGTTACAACGAGCGGGTGCTGATCGATGGCCAAGAGGCCAGCGATGAGCGCCTGTGCGACGCCTTCGCCGCCGTCGAGGCGGCGCGGGGCGACATTTCCCTGACCTACTTCGAGATGGGCACGCTGGCTGCGTTCTGGTTGTTCTACCAGTCGCAACTGGATGCCGTGGTACTGGAAGTGGGCCTTGGTGGTCGTCTGGACACCGTGAACGTGGTGGATGCCGACCTGGCCCTGGTGACCAGTATCGGCGTAGACCATGTCGATTACCTGGGTGATACCCGCGAGCGGGTGGCCTTCGAGAAGGCGGGTATCTTCCGTCAGGGCAAGCCGGCCCTGTGCGGCGACCTGGACCCGCCGCAGCCGCTGCTGGACAAGGCCGCCGAACTTGCTGCGCCCCTTTTTCTGCGCGGCCGTGACTTCGACCTGGTAACCGCCGATGGCAGCTGGAGCTGGCGGGGTACGGGGACGGATGGTGCGCAGGTAGAACTGCGTGATCTGCCTTTGCTTGACCTGCCCATGGAAAATGCCACGCTGGCCTTGCAGGCGTACCTGCTGATGGGCTTGCCCTGGGACGCTGCGCAGGTGCGCCAGGCGTTGCTGGCTACCCGTATCACCGGTCGCCTGGACCGTCGCCTGCTGAACTGGCAGGGCAAGCCGGTGGAGCTGATGCTGGATGTGGGCCATAACCCGCATGCAGCCGAGTACCTGGCCCGGCGCCTGGCCGCCCGGCCGCTCAAGGGGCGCCGCCTGGCGGTGTTCGGCCTGCTCGCCGACAAGGACCTGGACGGCGTTGTCGCGCCCTTGCAGGGCCTGGTAGACGACTGGGCCGTGGCGCCGTTGGATACCCCACGTAGCCGCCCGGCTGCAGAACTGGCCACGGCCTTGACGAACCTCGGCGCTGCGGTGAAGTCTTATGCCCGCGTCGACGCGGCCCTTGAGGGGCAATGCGCGCAGGCGACGGCGGATGACCAGATCCTGCTGTTCGGTTCGTTTTTCTGTGTCGCCCAGGCGCTGGAATGGCTGCAGCGGCACACCCAGGAGGGTGAAGTAGATGGCAGTGCTGGATAAAGGGATGAAACAGCGCATGGTAGGTGCGCTGGTGCTGGTGGCGCTGGCGGTGATTTTCCTGCCCATGCTGTTCACCCGCGAGGACGAGATGCGCCAGGTGCATGTCGAAGCCCCGCAGGCGCCGGCGATGCCCAGCCTGCCCGAGGTGAAGGTGGAGCCGGTTGCCGTGCCGGAGCCGCAGGCCATCCCGGAAGAGCCTCAGCAACCACCTGTGGTGGTTGACGAGTCCACAACACCCGCGAGCACGCCCAGCCAGCCGATCACGCCATCGCCGCAGACCCAGGCGCAGGTTCAGCCGGCCAAGCCGCAGGCGCCAGCGCCCAAGGTCGAGCCGAAACCTGTGGCTACGCCTGCGCCGACCGCAGCTGTGGCAAAACCCGCTGCACCCTCGAAGATCGACGTCAATGGCCTGCCCGTCAGCTGGTCGATCCAGTTGGCCAGCCTGTCCAACCGTGCTGGCGCTGAAAAGTTGCAGCAAACCCTGCGCAGCCAAGGCTACAACGCCTATATCCGCTCGGCAGGTGGGATGAACCGGGTATACGTGGGGCCGTTGATAGAGCGGGCCGAAGCCGAGCGCACGCGGGATGCCATCAACCGCCAGAACAGCCTCAAGGGTTTTCTGGTGCGCTTCCAGCCTGAGCGCAGCTGAACAAGGTATTCGCGGGCTTGCCCGCGAATGGCTTAACACGAATCCACCCGACATTCCGCTTACTCCCAGCCCGCTGCTCTGGTAAAATGCGCCGCCTCAAACGTCTGCAGGCAACACCGTGGCATTTACCTTGGTTGATTGGGCGATCATCGCGATCATCGCCGTCTCCACTCTGATCAGTCTCAAGCGCGGCTTCGTCAAGGAAGCCTTGTCCTTGCTCATCTGGATCATTGCCGGTGCGGTTGCCTGGATGTTCGGCGGTTCGCTCTCGGTGTATCTTGAAAGCTATATCCAGACGCCATCGATGCGCGTCATCGCGGGCTGCGCCATTCTTTTCGTCGCCACCTTGCTGGTGGGGGCCATGGTCAACTTCCTGGTCGGCGAGCTGATCCGTGTAACCGGGTTGTCCGGCACCGATCGTTTCCTGGGCATGGCCTTCGGTGCCGCGCGCGGGGCCTTGCTGGTAGTGGTGGCCATAGGCCTGATCAGCCTGGGGCCGGTTCAACAAGACACCTGGTGGCAGGAATCACGCCTGATACCACAATTTCTCTTGGTCGCCGACTGGTCGAAAAACCTGATCCTGGGTTTCACCGGCCAGTGGACGCCCAGTGGGCTGATCAGCGCTCCGGCTGATCTTCCGTTCAAGGAACAGTTGCTCGGGCCGTCCAAGCCCTGAGCGCTATTCACTCAAGTTTCGTCAAAGTAGGGGTTGCGTCGCATGTGTGGCATCGTCGGTATCGTCGGTAAGTCGAACGTCAATCAGGCGCTGTATGACGCGCTTACGGTCCTCCAGCACCGCGGCCAGGACGCTGCCGGTATCGTGACCAGCCATGACGGCCGGTTGTTCCTGCGCAAGGATAATGGCCTGGTGCGCGATGTGTTCCAGCAGCGCCACATGCAGCGCCTGGTGGGCAGCATCGGCATTGGCCACGTGCGCTACCCGACAGCGGGCAGCTCGACCTCGGCCGAGGCCCAGCCGTTCTACGTCAACTCGCCGTACGGCATCACCCTGGCACACAACGGCAACCTGACCAACGTCGAGCAGCTGGCCAAGGAGATCTACGAGTCCGATCTGCGCCACGTCAACACCAACTCCGACTCGGAAGTGCTGCTGAACGTCTTCGCCCATGAGCTGGCGGTACGCGGCAAGCTGCAGCCGACCGAAGAAGACGTGTTCGCTGCGGTTTCCCACGTGCACAGCCGCTGTGTCGGCGGTTACGCCGTGGTGGCGATGATCACCGGCTACGGTATCGTCGGTTTCCGCGACCCCCATGGCATCCGCCCGGTGGTATTCGGCCAGCGTCACACCGACGAAGGCGTGGAATACATGATTGCCTCGGAAAGCGTGGCCCTGGACGTGCTCGGCTTCACCCTGATCCGCGACCTGGCGCCGGGCGAAGCGGTGTACATCACCGAAGGCGGCCAGCTGTTCACCAAGCAGTGCGCCGAAGCGCCGACCCTGCAGCCGTGCATCTTTGAACACGTCTACCTGGCCCGCCCGGATTCGATCATCGACGGTATCTCGGTGTACAAGGCCCGTCTGCGCATGGGGGAAAAGCTGGCCGACAAAATCATGCGTGAGCGCCCTGAGCACGATATCGACGTGGTCATCCCGATTCCGGACACCAGCCGTACCGCCGCGCTGGAGCTGGCCAACCGTCTGGGCGTCAAGTTCCGCGAAGGTTTCGTCAAGAACCGTTACATCGGCCGTACCTTCATCATGCCCGGCCAGGCTGCGCGCAAGAAGTCGGTTCGCCAGAAGCTCAACGCCATCGAGCTGGAGTTCCGCGGCAAGAACGTGATGCTGGTGGACGACTCGATCGTGCGCGGCACCACCTGCAAGCAGATCATCCAGATGGCCCGCGAAGCCGGTGCCAAGAATGTCTATTTCTGCTCCGCAGCCCCTGCAGTGCGCTACCCCAACGTCTACGGCATCGACATGCCGAGTGTTCACGAGCTGATCGCCCACAACCGTACCACCGAACAGGTGGCCGAGTTGATTGGCGCCGACTGGTTGGTCTATCAGGACCTGCCTGACCTGATCGATTCGGTCGGTGGCGGCAAGATCAAGATCGATCACTTCGATTGCGCGGTATTCAACGGTGAGTACGTCACCGGCGATATCGACGCGGCCTACCTCGACCGCATCGAGCAGGCCCGTAATGACCTGGCCAAGGTCAAGAACCAGGCCGTCAGCGCGATCATCGACCTCTACAACAACTGATTCAGGGAGCGACGGCATGACGGATCAATGGGATGCCGGACGACTGGACAGTGACCTCGAGGGTGTCGGTTTCGACACCCTGGCGGTTCGCGCCGGTCAACACCGTACACCCGAGGGCGAGCACAGCGAAGCGCTGTTCCTGACCTCCAGCTACGTGTTCCGCACGGCGGCCGATGCTGCTGCGCGCTTTGCCGGTGAAACGCCGGGTAACGTTTACTCGCGCTACACCAACCCGTCGGTACGTGCCTTCGAGGAGCGCCTGGCGGCGATGGAAGGTGCCGAGCAGGCCGTGGGTACGTCCACCGGCATGGCGGCGATCCTGGCCGTGGTGATGTCGCTGTGCAGCGCCGGTGACCATGTGCTGGTGTCGCAGAGCGTATTCGGCTCGACCATCAGCCTGTTCGAGAAGTACTTCAAGCGCTTTGGCGTTCAGGTGGACTACGTGCCACTGGTCGACCTTGCTGGCTGGGAAAAGGCCATCAAGGCCAATACCAGGTTGCTGATCGTCGAATCGCCGTCCAACCCGCTGGCCGAGCTGGTCGATATCACCGCGCTCAGCGAAATCGCCCATGCCCACGGTGCCATGCTGGTGGTGGACAACTGCTTCAGCACCCCCGCGCTGCAGCAGCCGCTGAAGCTGGGTGCCGACATCGTGTTCCACTCGGCCACCAAGTTCATCGACGGCCAGGGTCGTTGCATGGGGGGCGTGGTGGCCGGCCGCGCCGAGCAGATGAAGGAAGTGGTGGGCTTCCTGCGGACTGCAGGCCCGACCCTCAGCCCATTCAACGCCTGGATCTTCACCAAAGGCCTGGAAACGCTGCGCCTGCGTATGCGTGCGCACTGTGAAAGCGCCCAGGCCCTGGCCGAATGGCTGGAGCAGCAGGATGGCGTGGAGAAGGTGCATTACGCCGGCCTGCCTAGCCACCCGCAGCACGCACTGGCCAAGCGTCAGATGAGCGGCTTTGGTGCGGTGGTCAGCTTCGAGGTCAAGGGCGGCAAAGAGGGCGCCTGGCGCTTCATCGATGCGACCCGGGTGATTTCCATCACCACCAACCTGGGGGACAGCAAGACTACCATCGCCCATCCGGCCACCACCTCCCACGGCCGCCTGTCGCCGCAGGAGCGTGAAGCTGCAGGCATCCGCGACAGCCTGATCCGCGTTGCCGTGGGCCTGGAAGACGTGGCCGACCTGCAGGCAGACCTGGCGCGCGGGCTGGCGGCGCTGTGATCGAAATCGGCGGCAGTGTGCCAGGCCACAACGGCCGGGTAGCCCTGGTAACCGGTGCCGCGCGCGGCATCGGCCTGGGCATTGCCGCCTGGCTGATCTGCGAAGGTTGGCAGGTGGTACTCAGCGACCTTGACCGCCAGCGCGGTGCAAAGGTGGCCAAGGCCCTGGGTGACAACGCCTGGTTCATCACAATGGACGTTGCCGACGAGGCTCAGGTCAGTGCCGGGGTGTCCGAGGTGTTGGGGCAGTTTGGTCGGCTGGACGCATTGGTGTGCAATGCGGCGATTGCCAATCCGCACAACCAGACGCTGGAAAGCCTGAGCCTGGCGCAGTGGAATCGGGTACTGGCGGTCAACCTCAACGGGCCGATGCTGCTGGCCAAGCATTGCGCGCCGTACTTGCGTGCGCACAATGGGGCGATCGTCAACCTCACCTCTACCCGGGCGCGGCAGTCCGAGCCCGATACCGAGGCCTACGCCGCGAGCAAGGGTGGCCTGGTGGCCTTGACCCATGCCTTGGCCATGAGCCTGGGCCCGGAGATTCGCGTCAATGCGGTGAGCCCGGGCTGGATCGATGCCCGTGACCCGTCGCAGCGCCGTGCCGAACCGCTGACCGAAGCCGACCATGCCCAGCACCCGACGGGCAGGGTAGGGACGGTAGAAGATGTGGCGGCAATGGTTGCCTGGCTGCTGTCACGCCAGGCGGCGTTCGTGACTGGCCAGGAGTTTGTGGTCGATGGCGGTATGACTCGCAAGATGATCTACACCTGAGACCGGTGTTCCAGGAACGGGGACCGAAAGGTCTCTTTTCTGTTTTTACCTTTTTTGAAAAAAATTCAATGGGGCTATTGACTTAGCTTCGCCATCTGCGTAAATTTCGCGGCCTCAGCGAAGCAAACGCAACAAGCAACATCGCGAGGGTGATTAGCTCAGCCGGGAGAGCATCTGCCTTACAAGCAGAGGGTCGGCGGTTCGATCCCGTCATCACCCACCACTTCCTGAGATGTTCCTGACGCTTCAGGTTTCGCAAGAAGCCAAAAGCCAGAGAGGAGCGCACTGCGCAGCGGTAGTTCAGTCGGTTAGAATACCGGCCTGTCACGCCGGGGGTCGCGGGTTCGAGTCCCGTCCGCTGCGCCATTTTTCAGTAACAGATGGGTGCCTGGCACCGGTCTGAAGCCACAAGGCAAAAACCTTGGGCTGATCCCAGTTTCAATCGGGCGCAAGCCTGAACGATACGCAGCGGTAGTTCAGTCGGTTAGAATACCGGCCTGTCACGCCGGGGGTCGCGGGTTCGAGTCCCGTCCGCTGCGCCATCTTCGTTTCAAGGTCCCTAGAACACCTTGAAGCAACACAAGAGAAGCGATCATGTTATCGCTTTTTTTGTGCCTGCCCTGAGGCCAATGCGCCGGAAGGGTAGACCCAGGTTTCAATCGGGCGCAAGCCTGAATGATACGCAGCGGTAGTTCAGTCGGTTAGAATACCGGCCTGTCACGCCGGGGGTCGCGGGTTCGAGTCCCGTCCGCTGCGCCATCTTCGCCTCAAGGCCCCTTGAACGCCTTGAAGTACAGAAAAGCGACCTTCGGGTCGCTTTTTTCGTTTCTGCGGGCAAGAATTCCGACCTTTACCCACATTTACACCAACCTGACAGGTTCTTCACCGACCAGTGGTTCCTGTGCCTGCCTGCTGTGTTGCACAATAGGCACCTTCTCGACATACCCGGAATTCGCAATGACCAGATCTTCCGTCTTTGGTGCGCTCGGGCTGGCCCTGGTGCTGGCGGGCGTGACCGGTTGTTCCTCGAAAAAGGCCGCCATCTACGAGCACGAGAACTTCGACGACTCGGGCACTTTCTCGCGCAGCTTCCCTGTGAGCGATGCCGGCTCTTGCGAGGCCGCCCGGCGTGCCTTGCTCAGCCAGGGGTATATCATCACCAGCAGTGGCGCCAACCAGGTGGTGGGTAACAAGAGCTTCCAGCAGAACAGCGAGAACCACCTGCAAATCAGTTTCAACGTTACCTGTGCACCGGATGTGAGCGACGAGCAGCGCTCGACCATGTTCGCCAACGCCCTGCAGGACCGTTATGCGCTGAAAAAATCCAACACCTCTGCCAGCCTGGGGGTGGGCGTGCTGGGTTCGGTGTCGATGCCGATTGGCTCCAGTGACGATTCAATGGTCAAAGTGGCCAGCGAGACGGTGACGGCAGCGCAGTTCTATGACCGCTACTTTGCCCTGGTGGAGAGTTACCTGCCCAAGCCGAAGAAGGTGAGCAAGGCCAAGGCCGAAGCGCCCAAGGTTGAAAAGCCGGCGGTTGACCTGGGGTTGCCGGAGCAGGCTGCGGCTAATCCTGTGGCCCCGACACCCGCACCGGCGGCTGAGGTTGCGCCCGCGCCTGAGGCCGTTGCCCCGGCCAATGAGGCGGTGGCAGCACCAGTGGTGAATGACAGCCAGGGCTCGCAGCCGGTGGCACCGCCGGTGGAGGCTGCGCCGATTCAGGTGCAGCAGGATGCACAGCCTGCCGAGGCCGCTTCGCCTTCCCTTTGAATGGTCGCCTGTACCGGCCCTTTCGCAGGTACAGGCCGTGCACATCCCCTGTTACAGACGCACTGCGATAACTTCCTGAACACCTGCTACGTTTACCACTCATAAGCTTGTCATGATTCCTTCATCCAACCTGCTTAGGTTGAAGGTGACACCGACGAATACAAAATGAGTAAAGAGGACGCAGGGCTATGGACGAATACCAGGAAGAACTACTCGAAACCCAGGCTTACGAACTGGACACCCCGGAACCGGCTGACGACGCCACCGAGCTTTAGCCCGCCCGCCGCTGGCTGCGGCGGAACTCCCCCGGTGTTAGGCCCGTCCAGCGCTTGAACGCGCGCTGGAAGGCCTCTGCCGATGCAAACCCCAACAGATAGGCAATCTCGCCAAAGGCCAGCTCCGTATCGCGGATGTAGGTCTCGGCCAGGTCGCGCCGTGTTTCATTGAGCAAGTCGCGAAAGCGTGTGCCTTCCTCGGCCAGCTTGCGGCGCAGTGTCCAGGTTGGCAACTGCAGGTGCAGCGCCACTTCTTCCAGGTCGGGTTCGCGGCCGCCATTGAGCAGTGGTCCCAGCAGATGGGTGATGCGCTCACCCAGGCTGCGCACCCGCGTGCGCTGCTGCATCTCTGCCTCACACAGCTGCAGCAGGTGCTGCCAGGTGCTTGGGCAATGCCTGGGGTTGGCCAGTTGCAGGGTGGCGCGGCTCAGGCGCAGACGGTTGCCGTCGGCGGCGAACTGCACGGGTGTGCTGCAAAGTGGTTGGTAGCGCGCGGCATACGCGGGTGCGGCAAATTCGATGTCCAGGCGTTCGGCCTGCACCGGGGTGCCTGCAAGGTCGGCTAGCTGGGCTAGCCAACCCGCGAGCAGCGAGTCGACCACAAAGCGGTTGTAGGCGTTATAGGGGCTGATGGAGTAGAAGCGCAGCCAGGCGCCCTGGGCGTCTTCGTGAAAGCTGGAGTGGCCACGGTAGTTGGCCGCGTACAGCGGTTCGAAGTGCAGCAGGGTGCGCGCTGCCTCGCCCAGGGTAGGGGCCTGGGCGGCGGTGACCCCGGCCAGGCCGGCATGAGCCAGGCGGCTCAGGCGCCCCATGTGCAGGCCCAGGGCGGGCTCGCCGCACAGTTCGATGGCGGCGTGGCCAAGGTGCATGTAGCGGGAGATCGACAAGCGCGCGCCGGCTTCAGCCAGGCGCGGCCCATCCAGGCCATAGCGCAGCAGCAGCGGTTCGGGGGCGTGGCCAAGCTCGCGCAGGGCCTCGCTCAGCGGTTGAACAAAGCCAACCGACAGGTCACCCAGGCGCACGCGGGGGCGGGCCATGGTGTTACAGCCACAGGTTCAGCAGGCGGGCACCTGGGCTTGGGGTGCCCACCAGCAACTCACCCGCCTGGTGGGCGAAGCCTTGGCCATCACTGCCTTGCTCCCAGAACTGCCCACGCATGAACACGCTCATGCTGCTGACACTGGCCCCGGCCGCCTCGGTCAGGCGTTGCCAGGCGGTCTGTTCGCTGACTTCGCCACGCTTCAAGGGCAGACCGGCGGCGGCGTGCTGGTGGCGGTTGCCACGCCATGGCGCTTCCCAGCTGCTCTTGCCGCTGAGAAACGCCGGGTTGGCGACCAGTTGTACCGCTTGTTGCGCCAATTGCCGATGGTTTTCCGGGTACCAGCTGTCACTGCCTATCAGCACCCCCAGCCGCCCGGCAGGTGTTTGCACGACCTGCAACGGGTGCTTGCGCCCATTGTGCACATAGCGGCGCATTTCGCTGTCAGGGAACTGCTGGTGTTGTGGCTCGCTCAGTAGCGAGCCGTCGCCAGCAAACACCATGCTGCTATTGAACAGCGGGCCACTACCGGCGTGCAGCACGCCCTGTTTCACGTAAGGTGCAGGCAGCACGATGGAGCCGGCCACCAGGGTAACGCCGAATTCCTTGGCCAGGCCGCCGAACAACTGCTGATAGTCTGCGGCCATTTGCTCAGCCTTCATGCGCAGGTGCGCATCGGCGCGCCAGTCATCGCCGTCGGCGCCGAGCATGGCCAGGCCATAGCGTAGCGGGTTGCTCAGCTCCAGCCATTGCAGGGCCTCGCGGCTCTGGGTCACCTGATACAGTTCGTTTTTCTCACCGCGCGCCCACAGCCAGGTGCCGATGTGCTCCGGCAGCACCACTACCGTGCGCGGGTTTATCAGTCCTTGTGCGCGGGCCTGTTCGAGGTAAGCGGCGAGCTTGCGGTGCAGGCGCTGCAGGTTCTGGTAGTCACCGGGGTACAGCAGCGGCTCGACGCCCAGCAGGTTGCCGTGTTCGCCTGGCACGCCATGGTTCAGTGCCAGCTCGATGCGCAGGTCGGACAGGTAGTGGCCTTCCGGGCGCTGTTGGGTCCAGAAGCCATAACCACAGAGGGCGGCGAGGAAGACCAGCGCCAGGGCGCCAGCAAGCAGTTTTCGCATGAAGCAGGGCTGCGCCTTGGTTACGAGGGTTCCTTAGGGTAGTCCCGCTGTATGCCAGGATCAATAACTTGTCAGTTTCGATCATTGAGCCAATTCAAACGGCTGTTTAATGTCGCTGACAGACAAACGACAGGCCCCGCTGACCGGTGAGGTGCCTGCATACCGTGATCACGCCACCAGGGGACCTTTCCATGGCCGCCGACCGCTACCCGCACCTGCTTGCCCCGCTGGACCTAGGCTTCACCACCTTGCGCAACCGCACCCTGATGGGCTCGATGCACACCGGCCTCGAAGAGCGTCCCGGGGGGTTCGAGCGAATGGCGGCGTACTTTGCCGAGCGCGCCCGTGGTGGCGTTGGCCTGATGGTAACGGGCGGCATTGCGCCCAACGATGAAGGCGGGGTGTACTCCGGTGCGGCCAAGCTCAGCACCGAGGAGGAGGCCGACAAGCACCGTATCGTCACCGAAGCGGTACATGCCGCGGGGGGCAAGATCTGCCTGCAGATCCTGCATGCCGGGCGCTATGCCTACAGCCCACGGCAAGTGGCACCCAGTGCGATCCAGGCGCCGATCAACCCGTTCAAGCCCAAAGAGCTGGACGAGGCGGGCATCGAGAAGCAGATCGCAGACTTCGTCAACTGCGCGGTACTGGCCCAGCGTGCCGGTTACGACGGCGTCGAAATCATGGGTTCGGAAGGCTACTTCATCAACCAGTTCCTCGCTGCCCATACCAACCACCGTACCGACCGTTGGGGGGGGAGTTATGAAAACCGTATGCGCCTGGCGGTGGACATCGTCAGCCGGGTGCGTGGTGCGGTAGGGCCGAACTTCATCATCATCTTCCGCCTGTCGATGCTCGACCTGGTGGAAGGTGGCAGCACCTGGGACGAGATCGAACTATTGGCCAAGGCCATCGAGCAGGCTGGCGCGACCCTGATCAACACCGGCATCGGCTGGCACGAAGCGCGTATCCCGACCATCGCCACCAAGGTGCCGCGTGCAGCCTTCAGCAAGGTCACCGCCAAGCTACGTGGTGCGGTGAGCATTCCGCTGATCACCACCAACCGTATCAATACCCCGGAGGTGGCCGAGGCCGTATTGGCCGAGGGCGATGCCGACATGGTCTCGATGGCCCGGCCATTCCTCGCCGACCCGGATTTCGTCAACAAGGCGGCAGCCGGGCGTGCCGACGAGATCAACACCTGCATCGGTTGCAACCAGGCCTGCCTGGACCACACCTTTGGTGGCAAGCTGACCAGCTGCCTGGTCAACCCCCGTGCCTGCCACGAAACCGAGCTCAATTACCTGCCTGTACGGGCCGTGAAGCGCATTGCCGTGGTGGGGGCCGGCCCGGCGGGTCTGGCAGCGGCCACCGTGGCAGCTGAGCGTGGCCATTCGGTCACCCTGTTCGACGCTGCCAGCGAGATTGGCGGGCAGTTCAACGTCGCCAAGCGGGTGCCAGGCAAGGAGGAGTTCCATGAAACCCTGCGCTACTTCCGCAACAAGGTGAAAAGCACAGGCGTGGACCTGCGCCTGAATACCCGTGTCGATGTGCAGGCATTGGTGGACGGTGGCTACGACGACATCATCCTGGCCACCGGTATTGCCCCACGCACCCCGGCCATTCCCGGTGTCGAACATGCCAAGGTGCTCAGCTATCTCGACGTACTGCTTGAGCGCAAGCCGGTGGGCCAATCGGTTGCGGTGATTGGCGCGGGTGGCATCGGCTTCGATGTGTCCGAGTACCTGGTGCATCAGGGGGTGGCCACCAGCCAGGACCGTGAGGCGTTCTGGAGGGAATGGGGCATCGATACCCACCTGGAAGCACGCGGTGGTGTGGCCGGGGTCAAGGCCGAGCCGCATGCCCCGGCGCGGCAGGTGTACCTGTTGCAGCGCAAGAAGTCCAAGGTGGGTGATGGCCTGGGCAAGACTACCGGCTGGATTCACCGCACCGGGCTGAAGAACAAGCGGGTGCAGATGCTCAATAGCGTTGAGTACCTGGGTATCGACGATGCCGGCCTGCACATTCGTGTGGCGGATGGCGAGCCGCAGGTGTTGCCGGTGGATAACGTGGTGATCTGCGCCGGACAGGATCCGCTGCGTGAGTTGCAGGACGGGTTGGTGGCGGCAGGGCAGTCGGTGCACCTGATTGGCGGCGCCGATGTGGCCGCCGAGCTGGATGCCAAGCGGGCGATCAACCAAGGCTCAAGGTTGGCGGCTGAGCTCTGAAAATCTCCGGGGCCGCACAGCGGCCCCGGGGTTTCACTGGTAAACTCGCAACATGTTCTTCGACCTCCCCCAAGCCCCTCTGCAACCCCTGAACCTCCCTTGGCTGCAACAAGCTCAGGTCAAAGCCGCCATCCTGCGCCTGGACCTGATCGACCCACTGATCAGCGGTAACAAGTGGTTCAAGCTGCGCCATCACCTGCAGCACGCCAGAACCAGCAAAGCCCCGGGCCTTATCAGCCTAGGTGGCAACCATTCCAACCACCTGCATGCCCTGGCCGCCGCCGGCAAGCGCTTCGGCTTCGCCACCGCCGGCCTGCTACGGGGTCACGCCCAGGACACACCCACTGTGCGTGACGTGAAGGCATTGGGCATGGAACTGCACTGGTTGGGCTATGGTGGCTACCGCGCGCGCAACGAACCAGTCTTCTGGACCCCGTGGCAGGCACGCTACCCCGGCTGGCACTGCATCCCCGAAGGTGGCGGCGGGCTGGCCGGTGCACAAGGTTGTGCCCTGATCATGGAGCAGGCGCGCTCACAAATCACGGTACTGGGCTGGTCGGATTATGACGCCTGGTGGCTGGCTGCTGGCACCGGTACCACGTTGGCCGGCCTGGTGCTGGCGGAGGCGGGCGCACATGCCGTGCATGGCGCGTTGGCCGTACCCCGGGACCACGGTGTACCCGAGACGGTGGCAGCCTTGGCTGGCGGCCACGGCTACCAGCTTCACGATGCCTGCCGTGGCGGCTTCGGCAAGTTCGACGATGACCTGCTGGCCTTTATCGCCGAGTGCGAGCAACACAGCGGCGTACCGTTCGAAGCCCTGTACACCGGCAAGGCCCTGCTGGCCTTGCGTGAGCAGGTCGGGGCCGGGCTGTTCGCGCCCGGCACCCGCCTGATCGTCGTGCACACCGGTGGCCTGCAGGGCCGGCGCGGTTACTTGTAAGGCAGCATGCGCAGCAGCGTGTTGTCGCGCTGCACATAGTGGTGGTATAGCCCGGCCAGCGCGTGCAGGCCGATCAGCCAGTAACCCCAGCTGCCAACCCGTTCATGCCAGCCCTTGATGAACTTGGCCTGGTCTGGGTCCGGGCCAATCAGGTGGGGCAGCTCCAGGCCGAAGAACGGCACCGGTTTGTCGGCGGCGCTGAGGATCAGCCAGCCGGCCAGCGGCAGGCCGATCATCAGCAAGTACAGCGCCAGGTGCATCAGGTGCGCAAGGCCGGTTTGCCAAGCCGGCGGCTTGGGCACGATCGGCGGGGTCGGGCGGCTCAGGCGCACGGCCAGGCGCAGCCAGACCAGCACGAACACACTGAGCCCGAGCATGAAGTGCAGGTCTTTCATCAGGTTGCGTTCAACGCTGTCTTTAGGGAACAGGCCGCGCAGTTCGATAAGGGCGTAGACAGCGGCCAGCAGCACCAGCATCAGCCAATGCAGGGCGATGGACAGGCGCGCGTAGTGGTTCGCGGGGGGGGATGAAACCATGATCGGTCCTCGTCATCAGGTCGGAATGGCGCTCTTTTTGGCGCTCAGGTATTACTTTAATGGCTACCGGGAACGAATCTTTGCGCTAGGTCTGTGAAAATTGTGTTGCCTGTGCCGGTCCTTTCGCGGGCGACTTCATGCTTCGGGGGAAAATGGCCAACTATCAGCCACCAGAAACACCCGCTCCTTTTCCTGCCAGGCGCCATCAGCATCAGGCTCCAACCTCACCAGCAACTGCGCCGGGGCCTGGCGCTCCAACACATGCAACCAGGCCGCAAACTGCTCCACCGCCCAGCATTCACCTGCCTCCACCCGCGCCGGTGCCAGCCAGGCATGCCGCTGCAATGGCTGCCAATGCTCACCCTCAGCCATGACCCAGTCCCGCCTCCGTACCCAGCGCCCACGCAAGTGCTGCGGGTTCGCGCCCGTCGGTGGCTCGGCATGCCCCGGCCATGGGTAGAACAGATAACCCCCCAGCCATACATGGGCCTGCACCTGCCCAACCCCCAACCCGGTCAACAGCTCGCGGCTGTGGGCCCCGTTCGACATGGGCAACTGATGCCCCGCCAAGTGCGCAAGCTTGCTCCCCAGCCGGTCATGGCACCCAGGCCCCAACCAGGCATGCGGGTCGTGCCCGGCGCCTTCCGGCCCCAGGTACAGCTTGATCGCCAGTTCCAGGTGGTGCACGCCGTCACGGTCGCGCAACACCATATCCAGTTCGCCCAGCGTGCGCCCGGCATCTCGGATCGCCAGGTTGGCTGCCAGCAGCTCGATGCCCGGCGCCTGGCCCAGGGCGAATTGCCACAGGCGTTCGTAGTAATGCCCCAGCCGCCCGCTGCCCAGCTTCGCCAGCCAGTCTTGCAATGGCCGGTCATCTTCATCCAGCGCCCGCAACCACTGCTCAAGGTGCTGCGGCTGCTGCGCCCACAGGCTACCCGCCAGCGGGTGGCGCTGGGGGCAGGGCGGGGCGCTGAGCAGGGGCGGCGACAGTAGGGCCCAGGCCAAGTCGCGTACCGCAGGGCGGCGCAGGTGCCGGGGCAGGTCATGTAGATGCATGAAAGGCGTCATGCAGCGAGCATAGCCGGTTTGCCGCTACCCGGTGGTTTCGCCCATAATCGGCCCATCGTCACCCGCCGCAGAGCCTTGCAGGAGCCCCATGGAGCAATTTCGCAATATCGGTATCATCGGTCGCCTTGGCAGCTCGCAGGTGCTCGACACCATTCGCCGACTGAAAAAATTCCTCCTCGAGCGCCACCTGCATGTGATCCTTGAGGACACCATCGCCGAGGTGCTGCCCGGTCATGGTCTGCAAACCTCCACCCGCAAGCTGCTGGGCGAAGTCTGCGACCTGGTCATCGTGGTCGGCGGCGACGGCAGCCTGCTGGGC
Source organism: Pseudomonas sp. OG7 (assembly GCF_014192825.1). NCBI lineage: Bacteria > Pseudomonadati > Pseudomonadota > Gammaproteobacteria > Pseudomonadales > Pseudomonadaceae > Pseudomonas > Pseudomonas sp. OG7. The sequence goes on from NZ_JACHYK010000004.1 coordinate 469,382, forward strand.
GCTGCCCGCGCCCTGGCCCGTCACAACATTCCGGTGCTGGGCATCAACCGTGGCAACCTGGGCTTCCTCACCGACATCCGCCCCGACGAACTGGAAGAAAAAGTCGCCGAGGTGCTCGACGGCCACTACCTGGTGGAAAACCGTTTTCTGCTGCAGGCCGAAGTGCGCCGCCACCACGAAGCCATTGGCCAGGGCGATGCGCTGAACGACGTGGTGCTGCACCCCGGCAAGTCCACGCGCATGATCGAGTTCGAGATCTACATCGACGGCCAGTTCGTCTGCAGCCAGAAGGCCGACGGCCTGATCGTCGCCACCCCCACCGGCTCCACCGCCTATGCGCTCTCGGCCGGTGGCCCGATCATGCACCCCAAGCTGGACGCCATCGTCATCGTGCCGATGTACCCGCACACCCTGTCGGGCCGGCCGATCGTGGTCGATGGCAACAGCGAGCTGAAGATCGTGGTGTCGAAGGATCTGCAGATCTACCCACAAGTGTCCTGTGACGGCCAGAACCACTTCACCTGCGCCCCCGGCGACACCATCACGGTCAGCAAGAAGCCGCAGAAGCTGCGCCTGATCCACCCGCTGGACCACAACTACTACGAGGTCTGCCGCACCAAGCTCGGTTGGGGCAGCCGCCTGGGGAGCAGGGACGACTGATGTTCGATCCGGCGCGAAGTTTCGACATCATCGGTGACGTGCACGGTTGTGCGCTGACCCTTGAACGCCTGCTCGACGCCCTCGGTTACAAGCGCGTGGCCGGCGTATGGCGCCACCCGCGGCGCATGGCGCTGTTCCTGGGCGATATCGTCGACCGCGGGCCACGCATCCGCGAGGCGCTGCATATCGTCCACGACATGGTCGAGGCCGGCCAGGCGTTGTGCATCATGGGCAACCACGAGTACAACGCCCTGGGTTGGGTTACCCCGGCGCTGCCCGGCAGTGGCAAGGCCTACGTGCGCGAGCACACGCCACGCCACGCCCGGCTGATCGACGAAACCCTGACCCAGTTCGCTCACCACCCCGGCGACTGGCACGACTTCGTCAACTGGTTCTACGAGCTGCCACTGTTCGTCGATGCCGGGCGCTTCCGCCTGGTGCATGCCTGCTGGGACCCGCGACTGATCGAGCCGTTGCGCCAGCAGTACCCCGACGGGCGCATCGATGAACACTTCATCCAGGCTTCGGCGGTGAGCAACAGCTTTGCTGCTACCGTGTGCAACCGCCTGTTGCGCGGCACCGACATGCGCCTGCCGGACGGCCTGACCCTGACGGGCGGTGATGGCCTGACACGCGCCTTCTTCCGCACCAAGTTCTGGGAAGAAGACCCGCAAACCTACGGTGACATCGTGTTCCAGCCCGATGCCCTGCCCGAAGAGGTGGCCAGCACCCCGCTCAGCCACAGCCAGAAGAACGCCTTGTTGCGCTACGACGAAGACGAGCCTCTGCTGTTCGTCGGCCATTACTGGCGTAGCGGCCGCCCGGCGCCGATCCGCGCCAACCTGGCCTGCCTGGACTACAGCGCCGTGCTCTACGGCAAGCTGGTCGCCTACCGGCTGGATGATGAAACCCGCATCGACCCGCACAAGTTCGTCTGGGTCGACGTCGACCGCCCACAGGCCAACCAATGAACATTATCGAAGTGATGCGCCTGCCGCTGTCGGTCGACCTCAGCGGCTTCGTCCACCTGTTGCAGCGCCTGCAGGTGCCGCATCGGGTGAGCGAGGAGGGCGATGCCCAGGTGCTCTGGGCCCCCGACACCCTCGCCGAAGACGTGCTGCAACTCTACCAGCGCTACCCTGACGGCAACGCAGACATCCAGGCAACCGACGAACCTGAGGGCGCGGGCTTGTCGGGGCGCCGAACCGCCGCGAACAGCCCCACACAACCCTCCCTGGTAGAACAAGCCAAAGCCTGCAAGGTCACCACCCTCACCCTGCTGCTGTGCTTCATCGTCGCCGGCCTCACCAGTCTGGGCGACAACTTCACCACCATCAGCTGGTTCACCTTCCTCGACTTCCGCGTCCAGGGCGATTACCTGTACTTCAGCCCGCTGGCGCAAACCCTGGACGCAGGCCAATGGTGGCGGCTGGTTTCGCCCATGCTGCTGCACTTCGGTGTACTGCACCTGGCCATGAACAGCCTGTGGTACTGGGAGCTGGGCAAACGCATCGAATTGCGCCAAGGCCCCTGGATGTTGCTGGGCCTGACCCTGCTGTTCAGCCTGGTGTCCAACGTGGCCCAGCACTACACCAGCGGGCCGAGCCTGTTCGGCGGCCTGTCCGGCGTGCTGTATGGCCTGCTCGGGCATGTATGGCTGTTCCAGTGGCTGGCGCCCAACCGTTACTTCAACCTGCCCAGGGGCGTGCTGGTAATGATGCTGATCTGGCTGGTGGTATGCCTCACCGGCGTGGTCGGCACCCTGGGCCTTGGCCAGATCGCCAACGCCGCCCACGTGGGCGGGCTGCTCATCGGATGCCTGACCGGGCTCTTGGGCGGGGCGCTGGCCCGGCGTAAACTGTCGGCTTGAATCAGGAGACACTATGTCCACTTTCGCGCAAATGATCGAAAACATTACCCCGGAAATCTACGAGAGCCTGAAACTGGCCGTGGAAATCGGCAAATGGTCGGATGGCCGCAAGCTCACCGCCGAGCAGAAAGAGCTGTCGCTGCAGGCCGTTATCGCCTGGGAGATCAAGAACCTGCCTGAAGACCAGCGCACCGGCTACATGGGCCCGCAAGAGTGTGCGTCGAAGTCCGCGCCGATCCCCAACATTCTGTTCAAGTCGGACTCGGTACATTGATCGAACTCGCTCGTGGCTCGTTGAGCAAAATGGCGGTAAGCCTGCAGGCACCCGTGGTGCAGTACAGCTTCCGCCTTGATGACACGCAGGTCCCGGTCAACCCGCTGATCGGCCAGCGCCTGCGCCTGGAATACCTCGGCGCCATTCATTGCAGCCATTGCGGCAAGCGCACCAAGACCAGCTTCAGCCAAGGTTACTGCTACCCGTGCATGACCAGGCTGGCCCAGTGCGACGTGTGCATCATGGCCCCGGAAAAATGCCACTACGACGCCGGCACCTGCCGTGAGCCTTCGTGGGGCGAACAGTTCTGCATGACCGACCATGTGGTCTACCTGGCCAACTCGTCGGGGATCAAGGTCGGCATCACCCGCGCCACCCAGCTGCCTACCCGTTGGCTCGACCAGGGCGCCAGCCAGGCCCTGCCGATCATGCGCGTGGCCACCCGCCAGCAGTCCGGCCTGGTCGAAGACGTGCTGCGCAGCCAGGTGCCGGACCGCACCAACTGGCGTGCGCTGCTCAAGGGCGATGCCGAAGTGCTCGACCTGCCGGCCATTCGTGAGCAGATTTTCGATGCCTGTGCCGACGGTTTGAGCGCGCTGCAAGCGCGTTTCGGCTTGCAGGCGATTCAGCCGCTGCCCGACGCCGAAGTGGTACAGATGAATTACCCGGTCGAGGCCTACCCGAAAAAGATCGTCAGCTTCAACCTCGACAAAGACCCGGTGGCCGAAGGCACGCTACTGGGTATAAAGGGCCAGTACCTGATCTTCGATACCGGTGTGATCAATATTCGCAAGTACACGGCCTACCAGCTGGCCGTGCTCCAGTAAAAGGACCTCTACATGCGTACCGAACAACCGCAAGTGATCTACCTCAAGGATTACCAGGCGCCCGAGTACCTGATCGACGAGACGCACCTGACCTTCGAGCTGTTCGAGGACCACACCCTGGTTCACGCGCAACTGGTGATGCGCCGCAACCCGGCGCGCGGTGCCGGGCTGCCGCCACTGGTGCTCGATGGCCAGCAACTTGAGTTGCTGCGCGCTTCGCTGGATGACCAGGAACTGCACGCGGCTGACTATCAGCTGGACGTCGACAGCCTGACCGTGCACCCCAAGGCCGAGCGCTTCACCCTCGACACCAGCGTGAAGATCCACCCCGAAAGCAACACTGCGCTGGAGGGCCTGTACAAGTCGGGCAAGATGTTCTGCACCCAGTGCGAGGCTGAGGGCTTCCGCAAGATCACCTACTACCTCGACCGCCCGGACGTCATGAGCACCTTCACCACCACGGTGATCGCCGAGCAGCATCGTTACCCGGTGCTGTTGTCCAACGGTAACCCGATCGGCAGCGGGCCGGCAGAAGATGGCCGCCACTGGGCGACCTGGGAAGACCCGTTCATGAAGCCGGCCTACCTGTTCGCGCTGGTGGCCGGTGACTTGTGGTGCGTCGAGGACACCTTTACCCGCCAGTCTGGCCGGGATGTGACCCTGCGTATCTACGTCGAGCCCGAGAATATCGACAAGTGCGACCACGCCATGGTCAGCCTGAAGAAGTCCATGCGCTGGGACGAAGAAGTCTATGGCCGTGAGTACGACCTGGACATCTTCATGATTGTTGCGGTCAACGACTTCAACATGGGCGCCATGGAAAACAAGGGCCTGAACATTTTCAACTCCAGCTGTGTGCTGGCCCGTGCCGAAACCGCCACCGATGCCGCGCACCAGCGTGTCGAAGGCGTGGTTGCCCACGAGTATTTCCACAACTGGTCGGGCAACCGCGTCACCTGCCGTGACTGGTTCCAGCTGTCGTTGAAGGAAGGCTTCACGGTGTTCCGCGATGCCGAGTTCAGTGCCGACATGAACTCGCGCACGGTCAAGCGTATCGAAGACGTCGCCTACCTGCGTACCCACCAGTTCGCCGAAGACGCCGGCCCTATGGCCCACCCGGTGCGCCCGGACAGCTTCATCGAAATCTCCAACTTCTACACCCTGACCGTGTACGAGAAGGGCGCCGAAGTGGTGCGCATGGTCCGCACCCTGCTGGGCGCCGAAGGTTTCCGCAAGGGCAGCGACCTGTACTTCGAACGCCATGATGGCCAGGCGGTGACCACCGACGACTTCATCAAGGCCATGGAAGACGCCAACGGTGTCGACTTCACCCAGTTCAAGCGCTGGTACAACCAGGCCGGCACCCCGCGCCTGGAGGTCAGCGAAGCCTATGATGCTGCCGCGCAGACCTACAGCCTGACCTTCCGCCAGAGCTGCCCGCAAACGCCGGACAAGGCCGAAAAACTGCCGTTCGTGATCCCGGTGGAACTGGGCCTGCTGGACGCCGAAGGCAATGACCTGCCGCTGCGCCTTGTCGGTGAAGCGGCTGCTGGCGGTACCAGCCGTGTGCTGTCGGTGATCGAGGCCGAGCAAACCTTCACCTTCCAGGGCATTCCGGCCAAGCCGCTGCCCTCGCTGCTGCGAGGCTTCAGCGCCCCGGTGAAGCTGAGCTTCCCGTACGACCGCGACCAGCTGATGTTCCTGATGCAGCACGACAGCGACGGCTTCAACCGCTGGGAAGCGGGGCAGCAATTGTCGGTGCAAGTGTTGCAGGAGCTGATTGGCCAGCACCAGCGCGGCGAGGCGCTCAAACTCGACCAGCGCCTGATCACCGCTCTGGGCACCGTGCTGGGTAACGAAGCGCTGGACCCGGCCATGGTGGCCGAAATGCTTTCGCTGCCGGGTGAGGCCTACCTCACCGAGATCAGCCAGGTGGCCGACGTGGATGCCATCCACGCCGCTCGCGAGTTCGCCCGCCAGCAGATCGCCGAACAGCTGTTCGACGCCCTGTGGGCGCGTTACCAGGCCAACCGCGAAGTGTCGCGCAGCACCGCTTACGTGGCCTCTGCCGAACACTTTGCCCGCCGTAGCCTGCAGAACATCGCCCTGTCGTACCTGATGCAGAGCGGCAAGCCGCAAGTGCTGGAAGCGACCCTTGAGCAGTTTGACCAGTGCGACAACATGACCGAGCGCCTGACGGCGTTGGCGGTGCTGGTCAATTCGCCGTTCGAGGCTGAACGCGCCAAGGCGCTGGACACCTTTGCCGAGCACTTCAAGGACAACCCGCTGGTCATGGACCAGTGGTTCAGCGTGCAGGCGGCCAGCGCGCTACCGGGCGGGCTGGCGCGGGTCAAGGCGCTGATGCAGCACCCGGCGTTCACCCTGAAGAACCCGAACAAGGTCCGTGCGCTGGTGGGTGCCTTTGCCGGGCAGAACCTGGTCAACTTCCATGCGGCGGATGGCTCGGGTTATCGCTTCCTGGCGGACCTGGTGATCGAACTGAATGCGCTGAACCCGCAGATTGCCTCGCGCCAGCTGGCGCCGCTGACCCGCTGGCGCAAGTATGATGACGCGCGTCAGGCCCTGATGAAGGGTGAGCTGGAGCGGATTCTGGCTTCGGGTGAGCTGTCCAGTGATGTGTATGAAGTGGTGAGCAAGAGCCTGGCTTGAGGGCCAGTGGGGCCGCACAGCGGCCCCCTGCTTTTTCAAGCCGACAACAAAACATAACACCCCGCCCGTTGTAATCCCGCAAACATCCCCGCTACGATCCCCTCAAGCTATTGCAGGCCTCTAGATCAGGCATCTCGCAGTGCCTGCAGTGCATTGACCCACCAAGAAGAACACAACAGGGGGCAGTCATGAGGGAACAGCTACAGGCGCCAGCCAGGCGCGGTGCCTGGCCATGGGCAGCCAGCGCAGTGCTGGCACTGGCATTGGGGGTGTGGGCCGACAGCGCCCAGGCCGCCGCCGCCGACGAATACTCCACCGAATCGGCCAAGGCCAGCCAAAGCCTGTTGATCGGCGCCACCCATGCCGGCAGCCGCCTGGTGGTGGTGGGCGATCGGGGTCACATCCTGTTCTCCGACGACCAGGGCAGCACCTGGACCCAGGCCCGCGTGCCCACCCGGCAACTGCTCACCGCCGTGTTCTTCCTCGACGACAAGCGCGGCTGGGCCGTCGGCCACGATTCGCAAATCCTCGCCAGCAACGACGGCGGCGCGACCTGGACCAAGCAGTTCGAAGATCTCGCCCGCGAAGCGCCCTTGCTTGACGTCGCTTTCCTCGACGCGCGGCACGGCTTTGCCGTGGGGGCCTACGGCGCCTTGTTGGAAACCACCGACGGCGGCCAGCACTGGCAGGACGTGGCCGAGCGCCTGGACAACCCCGACCAGCTTCACCTGAACGGCATTACCCGAGTGCGTGACGCCGGCCTGTTCATCGTGGGCGAGCAGGGCGGCATGTTCCGCTCCGCCGACAACGGCCAGACCTGGGCCAAGGTCGAAGGCCCCTACGAAGGCTCGCTGTTCGGCGTGATCGGCACCGCCCAGCCGCACACCCTGCTGGCCTACGGCCTGCGCGGCAACCTGTTCCGTTCCACCGATTTTGGTGATAGCTGGCAGCCGATCGAACTCAAGGCCGCGCGCGGCAACCTCGAATTCGGCCTGGCAAGCGCTACGCTTCTCGATGATGGCACCTTGGTGCTGGTGGGCAACGGCGGCAGCGTGCTGCGCAGTACCGATGGCGGCCAGGCCTTCAGCGTGTACAACCGTGCCGACCGTATCGCCCTGGCCGGCGTCAGCGGCCTGGCCAACGGTGGGCTGCTGCTGGTAGGGCAGGGCGGTGTACACCTGGCGGATGCCCAAGGGGCCGAGGGGGCAAGCCGATGACCAGCAGGGAGAGCATTACCATGCACCCGCATCACCAGGACAAGGCCACGCTGCTCGAACGCCTGATCTTCAACAACCGCCCCGTGGTCATCGCCCTGTGCGTGCTGGTGAGCATTTTCCTGTTCTGGCAGGCCACGCAGATTCGCCCGTCCACCAGCTTCGAGAAGATGATCCCGCTGCAACACCCGTTCATCGAGCAGATGATGGAACACCGCAACGACCTGGCCAACCTCGGCAACACCGTGCGCATCTCGGTCGAGGCAGTGAACGGCGACATCTTCGACAAGGACTACATGGAGACCCTGCGCCAGGTCCATGACGAGGTGTTCTACATCCCGGGTGTCGACCGTGCCGGGCTCAAATCGCTGTGGAGCCCCAGCGTGCGCTGGAGTGAGGTCACCGAAGAGGGCTTTTCCGGTGGCGAGGTAATCCCCAACACCTACAACGGTTCGCAGGACAGCCTCGACACCCTGCGCGACAACGTGCTCAAGTCGGGCCAGGTAGGGCGGCTGGTGGGCAACAACTTCAAGTCCAGCATCGTCGATGTGCCGCTGCTGGAGAGCTACCCCGACCCGCAAGACCCAGGCAAGCAGGTGAAGCTGGACTACCAGCAGTTCTCGCACCTGCTGGAAGAAAAGATCCGTGACAAGTTCCAGGCCCAGAACCCCAACGTGAAGGTACACATCGTCGGCTTCGCCAAGAAGGTTGGCGACCTGATCGACGGCCTGGTGATGGTGGCAATGTTCTTCGGCGTCGCTCTGGTGATCACGTGGGTGCTGTTGTACTGGTTCACCTGGTGCATCCGCAGCACCATCGCCGTGCTCATCACTACCCTGGTGGCAGTGGTCTGGCAGCTGGGGTTGATGCATGCGGTGGGCTTTGGCCTGGACCCGTACTCGATGCTGGTGCCGTTCCTGATCTTCGCCATCGGGATTTCCCACGGCGTGCAGAAGATCAATGGCATCGCCTTGCAGTCGAGTGACGCGGATAACGCCCTTACGGCGGCGCGTCGCACCTTCCGCCAGCTGTTCCTGCCGGGCATGATCGCCATCCTCGCCGACGCCGTAGGCTTCATCACCCTGCTGATCATCGACATTGGCGTGATCCGCGAGCTGGCCATCGGCGCCTCCATCGGCGTGGCGGTGATCGTGTTCACCAACCTGATCCTGCTGCCGGTGGCCATTTCCTACGTTGGCATCAGCAAGAAGGCCATCGAGCGCAGCAAGAAGGACGCCACCCGCGAACACCCGTTCTGGCGGCTGCTGTCGAACTTTGCCAGTGCCAAGGTGGCGCCGGTGTCGGTGGTACTCGCGCTGGTCGCCTTTGCCGGTGGCCTGTGGTACAGCCAGAACCTGAAAATCGGCGACCTCGACCAGGGCGCGCCAGAGCTACGCCCCGATTCGCGCTACAACCAGGACAACAGCTTCATCATCAGCAACTACTCCACCAGCTCCGACGTGCTGGTGATCATGGTCAAGACCCCACCGGAGCAGTGCTCGATCCACTCGACCATGGCACCGATCGACGAGCTGATGTGGACCATGCAGAACACCCCGGGCGTGCAGTCGGCGATTTCCCTGGTGACCGTGTCCAAGCAGGTGATCAAGGGCATGAACGAGGGCAGCCTGAAATGGGAGACCCTGTCGCGTAACCCGGACATCCTCAACAACTCCATTGCCCGTGCCGACGGCCTGTACAACGGCGACTGCTCGCTGGCGCCGGTGCTGGTGTTCCTCAACGATCACAAGGCCGAGACCCTGGAGCGGGTCACTGCCGTGGCCAAGGCGTTTGCCGACAGCCACAACAAGGAAGGCCTGCAGTTCCTGCTGGCGGCGGGTAACGCCGGGATCGAGGCGGCGACCAACGAAGTGATCAAGTCGGCCGAGCTGACCATCCTGATTCTGGTGTACATCTGCGTGGCGGTGATGTGCCTGATCACCTTCCGCTCGTTCGCCGCCACCCTGTGCATCGTGCTGCCACTGGTGCTGACCTCGGTGCTGGGCAACGCGCTGATGGCCTACATGGGCATCGGGGTGAAGGTGGCGACCTTGCCGGTGGTGGCGCTGGGCGTGGGCATTGGCGTGGACTACGGCATCTACATCTACAGCCGCCTGGAAAGCTTCTTGCGGGCCGGCCTGCCGTTGCAGGAAGCCTATTACCAGACCCTGCGCTCGACCGGTAAAGCCGTGTTGTTCACCGGCCTGTGCCTGGCCATTGGCGTGTGCACCTGGATCTTCTCGGCGATCAAGTTCCAGGCCGACATGGGGTTGATGCTGACCTTCATGTTGTTGTGGAACATGTTTGGTGCGTTGTGGTTGCTGCCGGCGCTGGCGCGGTTCCTGATCAAACCGGAGAAGATGGTGGGCAAGGAGGGTGGGTCGATTTTCGCCCATTGAATAGTTGGGGGCCGCTTGGCGGCCCCAAGCTATAATGCCGGTTCATTTCAAATTGGTACCCCCATGTCCCCCCTCGCCACCGCCCTGCAAACCTGCGACATGCTCCTGATCGACGGCCTGCACGCCTTCGACTTCACCGCTGATGAGTCCGGCCTCACCGTCGAATGTATGGATGGTCGCCAACTGCGCCGCTGGTCCTTCACTCCCGAGCAAGTCGCCGCCGCCATCGCCACGGGTGATGAATGGCAACTCAACGATGCCGATGGCGAGCATCGTCTAGTCTGTATGAGTGCCTTTCGTGCCCCGGACGACGACCAAGATGAACCGGATCTGGACGAGCCTGCTGACCGCTAGCCTGATGAGCCTGACACTCCATGCCCACGCCGCTACCTTGCTGGTGGGCAGCTACACCGATGGCGCCAGCCAGGGCATCTACCGTTATCAGTTCGACGACAAGGCCGGCCATATCGACCCCACACCCCTGCAAGTGGTGAAAAGCGTCAGCCCTTCGTGGCTGGTGCTGTCGGCTGACCAGCGCCAGCTGTTCGCGGTAAATGAAACCCCGCAGGGGCATGCCAGCAGTTTCAGCATCAGCACCAAAGGCGAAATCAAACCACTTAACCAAGTGGCCAGCCAGGGCGACGAGCCAACCCACGCCAGCCTCAGCCGCGACCAGCGCTTCCTGTTCGTGGCCAATTACGCGGTCAACCCCGAGCCCGGGGGCAGCCTGGTGGTGATCCCGGTGGCCAAGGACGGCAAGCTCAAGCCCGTGGTGCAACAGACCCGGCACAAGCCGAGCGGGGTCAACCCGGAGCGACAGGCCGGTGCCCATGTGCATTCGCTGGTGCTGTCGCCGGACGGCCGGCACCTGTACGCCAGCGACCTGGGTGCCGACAAGGTGTTCATCTACCGCTACGACGGCGCCAGCGCGGACCACCCGCTGACCCCGGCGATACCCGCGTCGGTGGCGTTGCCGCCGGGCAGTGGGCCGCGTCACCTGCTGTTTGACGCCAAGGGCCTGCACGCCTATCTCACCCTGGAAATGAGTGCCGAGGTGGTGGTGTTCGATGTGCAGGATGGCAACCTGGTGGAACGCCAGCGCCTGCCACTGACCGAACGTCACGAGGCAGCAGCGAAGGCGGCGGGTGCTTTGCACTTGTCGGCAGACGGGCGCTTCTTGTACGTGAGCAACCGTGGCACGGCCAACGAGGTCGTTGCGTTCAGCGTGGGCAAGCAGGACGGCCAGCTGGCCTTCCTGCAGCGGCGCTCGGTGGAGGGCGATCACCCACGTGAGTTTGCCCTGGACCCGAGTGACAACTTCCTGCTGGTGGCCAACCAGAAGAGCAACCAGATCGTGGTCATACGCCGCGATCCGCGCAGCGGCAAGCTGCTGGAGACGGTGCAGACACTGAAACAGGATGCCCCATCGGACCTGAAGTTCATCGAGTGATATCGATCGGCGTGATAATCGATACTGCCGCAATGAATTTTTGCGTTCGGCCTTGGCGGCGTAAGTTTGACCCAAGGCCCAAACGGGCCACCGTCAAACCACCGCCGTCGAGGTCAGCCCAGATGAACTTCAATCTCTTCCCGGTCATTGCCGCATCCGCCATTTCCGCTTCGGTCGTACTGCCGACCCATGCCCATGCCGACAGCAGCGGCAAGGCTGCTGCCACCCACAGCTACACCGAGCAGTACCTGCGCCAGAGCGCGAACTTCCATGCGGCCCTTAGCGGCAAGCAGCATCACTGAGTCAAGCCTGACTCGATCCGATCACTTGGCCATTATCGATTTGAAGAGTTCCGAAGCCAACCACCCCTCCAGCCAGCTCCGCACCCGCGGATAAGCCGCCTCGGCGAACCACTGTGGTTCGACCCCGGCAAACTGGCGCATCAGGGGCAGTAACGCAGCATCGGCAAGGCTCGGGTGATCAGCCAGCAGGTAAGGCCGGCCTTCAAGCAGGCCTTCGAGCTCCGCCAGCCAGGCCTCGGCCTGCTGGCGGTAATGCTCGCGGGAATACTCCGGGTAACGCTCGGCATACTTGTACAGGTTCACCTGCGCCTTGAACGTGCTGTCGTTACGCGCAATCAGCCCGTCAGCCACCTGCGCCGCCGCAGGGTCTGCCTGCAAGCGCCAGTCCTGCGGGTCGTTTTGCGCCAGCGCCCAGCGCATGATGTCCAGGCTCTCTTCCAGCACCCCGGCACCGGTATCCAGCACCGGCACCGTGCCCTTGGGCGACAAGGCCAGCAGCTCTGCCGGCTTGTTCTTCATCGCCACCTCGCAGATGTCTACCTCACAGCCGGCATAGCGCAGGGCCAGGCGCGCACGCATGGCCCACGGGCAGCGGCGGAACGAGTAGAGGATCACCCGCACACCTCCACGTCACTCAGGCCATTGCCTTGGCGCCGCACCTGGATCTGTACCGGAATGCGCTCGTGCATTTCCTGCACATGGGAGATCACTGCCACCTTGCGGCCTTGGGCCTGCAGGCCGTCGAGCGCATCCATCGCCAGTTGCAGCGACTCGGGGTCCAGGCTGCCGAAGCCTTCGTCGATGAACAACGACTCGATGCGCAGGGTGCTGGAGGCCATCGATGCCAGGCCCAAGGCCAGGGCCAGCGACACCAGGAAGGTTTCCCCGCCCGACAGCGAATGCACCGAGCGCAGCTCATCGCCCATCTCGGTGTCCAGCACCAGCAGGCCGAGGGCGCTGCCGCCACGCTTGAGGCGGTAACGGCGGGCCAGTTGACGCAGTTGGGCGTTGGCGTGGTGCAGCAGCAAGTCGAGGTTGTAGCCTTGGGCGATCTTGCGGAACACATCGCCCGAGGCCGAACCGATCAACGCGTTCAGGCGGGCCCAGCGTTGCCACTGCTGGTGAGCCTGTTCGATTTCGGCCGCCAGTGCCTGATGGGCCTGCTGGCGACGTTGGTCGTCAGCCTGCTGGGCGCGCAGTTCGGCGCACTGCTGTTCGTGGTTGGCCAGGCGTTCGCGCAGCTCGGTCAGGGCTTGCTCCAGAGCTTCGGCCGAAGTGTCCACGGTCATCTGCGCGGCGTGCTGTTGCAGGCGTTGCTCACGTTCCTGCAGCAGTACGCGGCCTTGTTCGATGGCCTTTTCCGCGCCTTGCAGGCGTTGGCGCAACTCATGGACGTACGCGTCATCCATGGCCAGCAGGCGATCCAGCCCGTCATCATCCAGCTCCGGGTGCTCGCTGCGCCACTGGCTGATCTGGCCCTGTAGCTGCTGGCACTCGGTGTTCAGTGCCTGTTGCTGCTGGATGTTGGCTTTGAGTTCGCTGGCCAGCTGCACGCCCTGGGTGCGCAGCGCTTGCAGGCGTTGGGCGGTGTCGGCGTCGAGGGCGCGGGCCTGTTCCAGCGTGGTGTCCATGTGCTGCTGCCAGGCTTCGGCACTGGTGTGCTCGCCAAGCAGTTCGCCGAGGGAGGCCTGGGCCTGCTGGCGTTGCTCGTCGAGGGCGGCCAGCTTCTGCTGCAACTGCTGCTGGCCTTGTATACGTGCCTGTTGCTGGTCGCGCAGCTTGTCCAGTTGGGCCTGACGGGCTTGCTGTTCCTCCAGCTCGTCCTTGCGTTGTTCCAGGTGTTGCAGGCGCTGGGCGATCTGCTGGTCCAGGGCAAGGAAGGCATTGGCCGGGTCGTCGTTCAAGGCCTTGACGGCTTCTTCGGGCAATACGCCGGCCAGGTCGTCGAGGCCTTGCTGCAGTTGCTGCTCGTCGTTGGCCAGGGCCTGGTGCTGTTGCTCCAGGTGGCGCTGGGCTTGCTGTTGCGCTTCGTGGGCGGCCTGCAGTTGCTGATTGAGGCGGGCTGCATCTTTTTGCAGGGCGAGGAGGGCGCTCTGACGCTTCTCGTCCCGGCCGATTTCTTCGTCCAGGCGTCGCAACTGGCTGTCGAGCCAGGTGCTGCGGGCCTTGTCGTCTTGCGGGGCGAGGGCAGGCCACAGGCTATGTGCCTGCACTTCGGCCACCTGGGCGTGCAGTTGTTCGCCCAGGTGCAGTTGTTGCTGCTGATAGTCTTTGAGCTGGGCGTTGACCACACCCAACTGGGTGCGCAGCTCCACCAGTTTGCTGTTGAGGGTTTCCACCTGCTTCTGCGCGGCGTCTACCTCAGCCTGGTCGTGACGTCCCAGGCTTTGCAGCAGCGCTTCGGGTTGATGAAACGGGTGCTCGGCGCTGCCGCATACCGGGCAGGGTTCGCCATCGCGCAATTGGCCGCGCAATTCTTCAACGCTGGTATTGCGCGCCAGACGCTGGCGCTCCAGCAGCTGACGGGTGAGGTCAAGTGCCTGTTCGGCGGTTTCCAGCTCGGCCTTGGCGGCGGTGCCTTCGGTAATCAGTTGCTGGCGCTGCTGCATGGCTTGCTGTTGCCGCTCGCGCACGGCATCCAGCTGCTGGCGCAGCTCCATTTCGCGGCCATGCAGGCGCGACAGTTGTTCAATGGCGCGTTGCTGCTTGCGGTTGTCCTGCAGCATGCCGCCCAGCAGGTCGATCTGTTCCGCCAGGGCGTGCGGTTCGGCCTTGGCTTCGCGGAACAGCAGGTCGTAGGTGTCGCGTTCGGCCTGCAAGTGCGCATTGGCCTGGCTGGCCAGGGCTTGCAGGCCAGGCAGTTCCTCACGGCCCTTGGCCAGACGGCCGCCAATCAGCATCACCTGCTTCAGTTGCGGCAGGTAGGCATGCCAGGCATCGGCCAGGCCCGCCAAGTGCTGGCTGTCGGCGAGCGCGGTGTCGATCTGGGCCAGTTGTTGCACGCTGCGTTGCTGGTTGTGCTCCAGCTGCTGCAACTGTTGCTGGCCGTCGGCGACGTGCTGTGCGGCCTGTTCGCTGCTGCTGCGCTGCGCGGCCAGCTCCTGGTCCAGGCGGGCCAGGTTGTCCTGTGCGGCAAAGGCCTGGCGCAGGCGCGGGGCGTTTTCACCGTGCCGTGCCTGGTTGTCGACCAGCGCTTGGCGGACATTGTCCAGTGCCTGTTCAAGTTCACGGGTACGCAGTTGCAACTCAGTTTGTTGCTGTTGCTGTTCAGCGATCGTCGCTGCGACTGGCGCCAGTTGAGCGGTCAGCGTTTGCTGGCGATGGAACTGGTGACGCTGCGGCGCCAAACGCTCCAGGCGAACGAGGTCCAGGCGAGGTTCGGCCAGTTGCTGCCAGTCCTGCTCGGCGGCCTGCAGCGCGGTGCCGGCTTCGGCGTACTGGGCCTGCAGCTGGCGTTGTTCATTCAGCCAGTTGCGTTGCTGCTCCAGCTGGCGCTCGTCGGCCTGGTCGGCCTTGAACTGCTGCTGGGCTTGCGCCAAGCGCTGGTCTAGCTCGGCGCGTGCTTCGGCGGCCATTGGCAGCAGGTGGCTGGCGCGGTCCTTCAGGGCGTTGTGGGCTTCACCGGCTTCACGGGCCTTGCTAAAGGCGCGTTGGCCCAAGCGGGTGTAGATGGCGGTGTTGGTGAGCTTTTCCAGCAGTTCGCTGCGCTCTCTGTCGTCAGCCTTGAGGAAGGCGCCAAACTCGCTCTGGGCCAGCATCACGGCGCGGGTGAACTGCTCGAAGTTCAGGCCGAGGCGGGCTTCGATCAGTTGCTTGTACTCGTTCTTGGCGCTTGCCAGCACTTGCTCGCTGTCCAGGTCATAGAAACTCTGGCGGCTAAGCTGAAGTTTGCCGTTGGCTTTGTCGCGGGCGCGGTTGGCTTCCCAGCGGGCGCGGTAGCGGCGGCCATCGATGCCGACGAAATCGACCTCGGCAAAGCCACTGCCGGTGCCACGGCGCAGCAGGTTGCGCGGGTCAGACGTGGGAATTTCGCCCTCAGCGTCCGGCACCTTGGCCTCGCGGCCGATGTCATTGAGCCGTGGCACGGTGCCGAACAGCGCCAGGCACAGGGCATCGAGCAGGGTGCTTTTGCCGGCCCCGGTCGGCCCGGTGATGGCGAACAGGCCGGCACTGGCCAAGGGTTCTGCGGTGAAATCGATGTCTATCGGGCCGGCCAGCGATGCCAGGTTTTTCAGGCGGATGGCGAGAATCTTCATGGCTGCTCTTCTTCCTGCTGCACGTCCTGCAACAGCAGGGCAAAGTCGGCCAGGGCCTGTTCGTCGGCGGGGTTGCCGTAGGCCTGTTCCCAGGCTCGGCTGAACAGGTCTTGCGGGGTCATTTGGGCCAGTTCGACAAAGGCCAGGTCATCGTCTTCGGCGTTGGTGCGGCCGGCGTATTCGGCGCTGATGCGGATCAGCCGCACGGCTTTGCCTTCCAGGGCGGTTTCGATCTGCTGGCGCAAGTCGGGTTGCGGCTCGTCCAGTACCACCCGCACCTCCAGCCAGGGCTGACGGTTGGGGTCTTCGAGCAGGTCGACTACCGGCAAGTCAGCCAGTTGCTGCAGCAGTTCGCCCAACGGTGCCGGGCCAACCCGTTGCAGGGCCACGGCGCGCGGTACCGGCCGCGGCTCGACGCTGACCAGGTCGCTACCGTCCAGCTCCACTTCCAGCACTTGGTGCGGGTAGTTGATTTCAGCGAACGACAGCGGGATCGGCGAGCCGCTGTAGCGGATACGTTCTTCGCGGTTGACCTTCTGCGGCTTGTGCAGGTGGCCCAAGGCAACGTAGCTGATGGCCTTGTCGAACAGCTTGGCCGGCAGCGCCTCGGCGTTGCCGATGATCAGGCTGCGCTCGGAGTCCTCCGACACCGCGCCACCGGCCATGTGCGCATGGCTGATGGCAATCAGCGCCTGGTCTTTCTTGCGCTTTTTTTGCGCGGCGGCGATCAGTTGCTGATGTACCTGAGTAATGCCTTGCAGGTAGTCGTCACCCAGGTGCGGGCCAGTCACTTCGGCCGGGCGCAGGAAGGGCAGGGCCAGGCACCAGGCGGCGACCTTGCCACGGCCATTGGTCAGTGGAATCAACAGGCGCTCGGCATCCAGCTGGCCTTCGTCCAGCCAATGCACACGGCCCAGCGCATGGGTACGCAGGCGGCGCATCAACGCGGCGGGCAACTCGATGCGCGAGCCCGAGTCGTGGTTGCCGGCGATCATCACGATATCCAGCTTGGGCTGCTGCTCGTGGGCCTGGACGATGAAGTCGTAGAGGCGTTCCTGGGCTTTGACCGGCGGGTTGACCGTGTCGAAGATATCGCCGGCGATCAGCAGCGCATCGGGCTGGCGCAGGCGCAGTTGGCCGAGCAACCAGTCGAGGAAGCAGGCGTGTTCGAAGTCGCGTTCCTGGCCGTGCAGGCTTTGGCCCAGGTGCCAGTCGGAGGTATGAAACAGACGCATGGATGACCTGTTGGTGTCGAGTCGGGCAAGCGGGGAAAGGGCGGTATGGTAACCCAAGCGCGGGGCAGCTGTGGGCTCGGGTTTACCCGCGAAGAGGCCGGCTCAGGCAGCCCATTACTTGGGATAAAGCGGCGGCAACCCGCCATTCTCCCCGGCCGGCAACAACACTTGCTCGGCCGGAGGGATGGTGCCGATTGCCCGCCACAATTCCTCACCCTGCCAATACTGGCCACTCTCGCTGTACAGCGCCCCGTTCAACCCGTCCAGCGCATCCGACAACGGCACGAAGCGCGCCGCCATTTCGGCCAATGTCTCCGGCTGCTGCCGGGCCCAGGCGTCCAGTGCCTGACGCGTGGCCTGAGGGTCGTTGGCCTGGCAGGCGCGCTTGAGGTCGTCCAGCAGGGTGCGTGGGCTTGGCCCGTTCTGCGCGGCGCGCAGCACCGCCGGTTGTGAGCGGGCGCGCCACCACAGGGCGAAGCCCAGCACGGTGGTGAGGGCGAACACCAAGGTGGCCAGCTGCCAGGGCCACAGCAGGGTACTGGCGCTGCTGTTGTCACCTACCGGGGTGTCGGCGCCCAATGCCGGGTTATCCTGCACGTTCAGGGTGCGCGCTGGCAGGCTGGTGTGCTCCAGGTGGTCTTCGCGGGTGTTCCACCAGGCCACTTCCAGCGCCGGCAGGGCCAGCGTGCCGGCGTGGGTGGGCACCAAGGCTTCGCGCTCTTCGCGGTTGGCGGTCATGCCACGGTCGCTGATTTCGTTGCGTAGCAGTGGCTGGTCGGGGTAGCGGCGCAAACCGGTGATTTCGGTGGCCGGCAGTGGCGGCAGCTGGGTGCTGGACAAACCTTCGGCACGCAAGGTGATGTTGCGGGTCAGCGAGTCGCCAATCTGTACCTGCTGGTTGCCGGGGTCGGGGTTCCAGTGCTCTTCCAGCGTCAGGCTGCGCGCCGGCAACCAAGGTACGCCGGCGGGCCAGGCTGTCGGAATGGGGCGCACGGTCAGGCGCAGCGGCAGTGAACTCACCTGCACCTGGTGGCCGGCGCGGGCCGTGGCATTGGCCTGCGCGCTATCGTCGCTGCTGGCAGCGGCCGTGGCGGTGAAGGTCAACGGCGGGATGTCGAGGGTGCCGCTTTGCTGGGCATACACGGCATAGCGGGTTTCGATCACGCCGTGGCGTACGCCGTTGATTTCCTTTTCATAGGTGCGCGATTCGCCTAGCGGCTCGACCTTGGCGTTATCCAGTTGCAACGGGCTCAGGCTGCTGTCGTCGTACAGCGCTACCGAGTGGTAGATGCGCAGGGTCAGCATGGCCTGGGCCTGGACATAGACGTCGGTGCTGTCGAGGGTTGCCTCGATGAATACCTGAGAGGCGCTGTCGGGCCGGCTGGCATCAGCCTGCAGCACTTGCAGCTCGATGGGCTGGCTGTGCGACTGGCCCAGTTGCAGCTCAGGAATGCGCAGGCTGCCGCTGCGCCGTGGCAGCAGGGTAATGATCCAGCGGGTGCTGGCGCGGGTTTCGCCATCGAGGGTGTGCAGGCTGTTCAGCTGGCGCGTGCCGCGTACCTCGAAGTCACCTTCCAGGGCGCGCAGGTCGGGTTTGCCGAACTGGGTCACGTCCTGGCTTTCTAGGGTCAGTTCCAGGCTTTCGCCAGCTTCCAGGCGGGTACGGTCGACGCTGGCTTGCAGCAGCGGTTCGGCCTGGGCCAGCACGGCCCACAGCAGGGTGAGAAGCAAGACGCCGAAGCGACTCATCGTGGGGTTTCCTGATGCAATTGCTGTTCATACCAGAATTTGCGCCGCAGCAGCTCCGCCGGGTTGTCGGGGATCTCCCGCAGCCATTGTTCCAGGGCCTGGCGTTGCTCGGCATCGAGATTTGTCGATACCGGGCGCTGGGGCGGCTGGATCACGCTGTCGTCACTGCCCGCCTGGTTACCGGGCGTGGCCTGGCTGTTGTTGCTGCCTTCGCCGGGTTGTTCGGCGCTGGCTTGTTCGTTGTTGCCGGGCGTGCCTTGGGCCGGGCTGCTGGCCGAGCTGCTGTTGCCCTCGGTTTCGCTGCCAGGTGTGCCTTGGTCGTCGCTGCTGGCCGGTTGTTCCTCGGCTTTGGCCTCGCGCTGTTGCAACAGTTGTTGCACCAGCGCCTGGTTGTCCAGCGCCGCTTGCAGGTCGGGCTGGCGCTCCAGGGCTTGCTCGTAGGCGTCCAGGGCGGCCTCCAGTTCACCGCTGCGGGCCAGGGCATTGCCTCGATTGTAGTGGGCAGCTGCCGTGTCGCCCTGAGAAAACGCTTCGGCGGCACCGGCATAGTCGCCGGCCTGGTACAGCGCCATGCCGCGCCACTGTGGGTCCTGGAAGTGACGCGCGGCGCTGGCCGGGCGGTTTTGTTCCAGCAGGCGCCGGCCTTGCTGGTCGGGGCGCAGCCACAGGTCGTTGAACTCGAAGGCCTGGCTGGGCTGCGGCAAGGCCAGCAGCAGCGGCAGGCAGAACAGCCAGCCTCGCCGGCCGGCGCAGGCTGCCAGCAGCAACAGCGGGATCAGCAGCCAGTAGCCTTGGTCTGCCCAGCTGTCCAGTTGCAGGGTCTGGCCGTCATTGCGCGCGGTACGCGGGTTGTCGAACAGGCCCAGGCCGCGCAGGTCGAGGTCGTCGATGCGGGCATGCCGGTAGCGCCCGCCGGTACCGCTGATGAAACCCTTGAGACTGGCGCTTTCCAGACGTGGCAAGAGGATGCCACCTTGGTTGTCTTTCAGGAATTCGCCGTTGGCCTGGCGCACCGGGGCACCTTCGCGGCTGCCGATGCCCAGCATCAACAGGCTGGGGCCTTGGCGGCCGAGGGCCTGGCTGATGCCCTGGCGCTCCGGCGCACTGAGCGACGAGCCGATCAGCAGCAGACGGCCTTGGCCCAAACCACTCTGGGCGAGCAGCGCCAGGCCCTTTTGCACGGCCAGGTCGGCGCGTTGGCCCGCTTGCGGCATGATCGACGGGTCGATGGCCTCCAGCAGGTTGCGGGTGGTGGCCAGGTCATCGGACAGCGGCACCAGCGTGTGTGCCGAACCGGCATACACCACCAGCGCCGTCTGGCTGTCGCGCCGGTGTTCGAGCAGGTCGAGGATTTTGCGCCGAGCCTGCTCCAGGCGGTTGGGCGGGCTGTCTTCGGCAAGCATCTGCGGGGTCAGCTCCAGCAGGATCACCAGCGGGTCGGCCGGGCGTTGGCGGTTTTCTTCGACGCGTTGCCAGCTGGGCCCGAGCAGGGCCAGGATCACCAGCGCCCAGGCCAGGCCCAGCGCCACCCATGGCAGTTTGCTGGTGCTGCCGCTACCGCCGCCCAGCAAGACGCCATGGAACGCCGGCGGCAGAATCATCTGCCAGCGCCCGGCGCGTTTGCGCCGGTGCCACAGCTTGTACAACAGCCAGCCGAGCAGGGGCACGGCCAGCAGCCAGAGCGGCCGTAGCCATTGGGGCCACAGGTCGATCATCGCCGCCTCCTTAAACGCAGGCGCTTCAGGCGCTGGCGCCATTCCGGGTGCGGTTGCAGAAAGCGCGGCTTGCGCAGCAGGCGTTGCAGCAGGTTGTCGGGCCATTGCACGGCCACCACCAGCAGCACGCTAAGCAGTAGCGCCAGCGCCAGGGGCCAGGCGTACAGGGCCTGGGCCGTGCGTGCCTGGGTCGGTTGCTGGGCCACCGGTTCCAGCTGGTCGAGGGTGTCGCCGATGGCGACCAGTTCGGCGCCGTCATGGGCGCGGAAGTAGGCGCCGTGGGTGATGTCGGCAATCTCCTTGAGCGCGGCTTCGTCCAGGTCCAGGCTCGGGTTGAGGCCCAGCAGGCCAGGGGTGCCACTGGCTTCGGGGTTGGCGCCGATGCCGATGGTGTAGATGCGCACGCCTTCCTGGGCCGCCAGGCGGGCGGCGGTCAGTGGGTGGATCTGCCCACCGTTGTTGGCACCGTCGGTGATCAGCACCAGCACCCGGCTTTGTGCCGGGCGCTGGCGCAGGCGTTTGACTGCCAGGCCAATGGCGTCGCCGATGGCGGTGTTTTTACCGGCGATGCCGATTTGTGCTTCGTCGAGGAAGGTGCGCACGGTGCGCCGGTCAAAGGTGAGCGGCGCCTGCAGGTAGGCCTGGCTGCCGAACAGGATCAGGCCCACGCGGTCACCTTCGCGGTCCTGCAGAAAGTCGCCCATCAGCGCCTTGACCAGGTCGAGGCGGCTGATGTCTTCGTTCTTCCACTGCATGTCGGGGAAGTCCATCGACCCGGACACGTCAACCGCCACCAGCAGGTCGCGGCCGCTGGCGGCCACCGGCACCGGATCGCCCAGCCACTGCGGGCGGGCAGCTGCGCACAGCAGCAACAGCCAGATGACCACGAACGGTGCCTGCTGGCGCCAGGTCGGCAGGTTGAGCCGCGCGCGTCGCCCGGCCAGGCCTTCCAGTTCGTTGAGGAAGCCCACCTTGAGCACCGGCTCGCCGCTGTCGGCTGCAGGCAGCAGCAGGCGTGCCAGCCATGGCAGCGGTAACAGGGCGAAGACCCACGGCCAGGCCAGTTCAAACATGCTTGCGGATCCAGGTTTCCACGGCCTGGCTGAGCCCGGCGATGGCTTTGTCGTCGAGCTTGCACTCGGGTTTGTAGGCGCCTTCGACCAGCACCATCCAGCGGGTCAGGCCGGCGGCCGGGCAGCGGTTGTCGAGAAACGCCAGCCATTGGCGGCCGTTGAGGGTGTGGCTGTTGGCACCGGGGTAGTGGTTGCGGCACAGGCGCTTGAGCAGGGCGTTGATCTGTTGCAGCCAGGCGCCGGCCGGTGCGCCATCGTAGGGGCGTGGCAGGAGGGCCAGCTCGGCCAGGGCGGCCACGCGCACCGGGTCGAGCGGTTGCTCGGCACGCACGATGCGGCGTTTGCCCGGGCGCCAGCGGCGCAGCCGCCACAGGCCCCAGCCCAGCAGCGGCAGTAGCGCCAGCAACAGCCACCAGCCCGGTGCCGGTGGCCATAAACCGATGGGTGCCGGGTCGATCAGCGGGTGCAACTGGTCGAGAGGATTCATGACGCGCTCCGTGGCCGCTGTGCGTTCAGGTATTCGCGCAGTTGCTCGATCATTTCGCTTTGCGTGCTCAGTGGCATCAGGACCACGCGCAGCTTCTGTGCCATCAGTTCCCAGCGCTCGATGCGGGCTTCGGCCTGCTGGCGGTAGGCCTGGCGGAGGTTGGCATCGAGGGTGTCGAGCTCCAGCTGGGCGCTGCGCTGGGCGAAGCGCAGCAGGCCGGCGGCCGGCAGGGCATGGTCGAGTGGATCGGACACGGGTAGCAACAGCAGGTCGCAATGGCGAGAAAGCATGGCCAGGTGCTGTTCCACCTGGGCGCTAAGCGAGCGTTCATCGCAAATCACGATGGCCAGGCTGCCGGGGCGCAGCACTTCGCGGGCGCGGCGCAGGGCCAGGCCTAGGCTGTCGGCCCCGGGCGTGGCTTCGG
The DNA here is from genome assembly GCF_014192825.1 of Pseudomonas sp. OG7. Taxonomy (NCBI): domain Bacteria; kingdom Pseudomonadati; phylum Pseudomonadota; class Gammaproteobacteria; order Pseudomonadales; family Pseudomonadaceae; genus Pseudomonas; species Pseudomonas sp. OG7. Next base: position 491,987 of record NZ_JACHYK010000004.1, read on the forward strand.
TGTGCAGTGCCTGGTTGACCTTGGCCAGGCGGTTGAGCAGTTGCAGCAGGCTTTGCTTGCTGCGCCGAGGTTTGATTTCGTGGTGTTCGTTATCGCCGAACACCAAACCACCAATGCGGTCGTTGTGGCCGAGCGCGGCCCAACCGAACAGGGCAGCGGCCTGGGCTGCCAACACTGACTTGAACATCAGCCCCGAGCCGAAAAACAGCCGCTGGCTTTGCTCGACGAGGATGAAGATCGGCCGCTCGCGCTCTTCGTGGAACAGCTTGGTGTGCGGCTCCTGGGTGCGCGCGGTCACCCGCCAGTCGATATTGCGCACATCGTCGCCGGCCTGGTACACGCGCACCTGGTCGAAGTCCACCCCGCGCCCGCGCAGCTTGGAATGGTGCAGGCCCACCAGCGGGCTGCGCTGGCCGGGCTTGGAAAACAGCTGGATTTCGCGCACGCGGTGACGCATGTCGATCAGCTCGGCAAGGCCGATGCGGATACCGGGCTCGGCCAGCTGCGCGGTGGGCATGGGCTCAGGCAACGGCGACGACGTCGAGGATGCGCTGGACCACGCGGTCCTGGTCGATCCCCGCCGCCTCGGCCTCGAACGAGAGGATGATGCGGTGGCGCAGCACGTCGAACAGCACCGCCTGGATGTCTTCGGGGCTGACGAAGTCGCGCCCGGCCAGCCAGGCGTGGGCACGCGCGCAGCGGTCCAGCGAGATGGAGCCGCGCGGGCTGGCGCCGTAGGCGATCCAGTCGGCCAGCTCGGCGTCGAACTTGGCCGGGGTGCGGGTGGCCATGACCAGCTGCACCAGGTATTCCTCTACCGCGTCGGCCATGTACAGGCCAAGGATTTCCTTGCGCGCGGCGAAGATGGCCTGCTGGCTGACCCGGCGCTCGGGCTTGGTCTCGCCGCCAAGGGCTTCGCCACGGGCTTGCGCCAGGATGCGCCGCTCCACCGCCGCGTCGGGGAAGCCGATTTTTACATGCATCAGGAACCGGTCGAGCTGGGCTTCGGGCAGCGGGTAGGTGCCTTCCTGCTCGATGGGGTTCTGCGTGGCCATGACCAGGAACAGCGGCGACAGGTCGTAGGTGCTGCGGCCCACGCTGACCTGGCGCTCGGCCATGGCTTCGAGCAGTGCCGATTGCACCTTGGCCGGGGCGCGGTTGATTTCGTCGGCCAGCACCAGGTTGTGGAAGATCGGCCCCTGCTGGAATACGAAGCTGCCGGTTTCCGGGCGATAGATTTCGGTGCCGGTGATGTCGGCCGGGAGCAGGTCGGGGGTGAACTGGATGCGATGGAACTGCGCTTCGATGCCTTCGGCAAGTTCTTTGATGGCCTTGGTTTTGGCCAGGCCCGGTGCGCCTTCCACCAGCATGTGGCCGTCGGCCAGCAGCACGATCAACAGCCGCTCGACCAGTTTCTCCTGGCCTAGGATCTGGGAAGAAAGAAAGGTGCGCAGCGCGATCAGCGCTTCACGGTGTTCCATCGGCGACGGTTCCTGGTGTGGGGCCTGAGGCGGCTGACGGTAGCGGCCCTGGCAAGGGCTGATACTTTAATCTATCCGGGGGGGCGGCGACCAATGGCGGCGGGTAAATTTATCGTTACGGGGCTCGCCGGTACAGAAATGTCCCAGGTAAGGCTGGCCATTGTCTGATGGTCGGTGAAGGCGTGCTGGCGCCTGCTTGTGCTTTTCAGGCAAGCAGAAGGCACGATGATGAAAATGAGCAGCGGTAGCACGCCAATCCCCACACCTGCCACCCTGCGTGTTGGCGTGTTTTTCGATGGCACCGGTAACAACCTGCACAATGCCATGGCCGTGGATGAACCGCGCGGCAGCTATGGCAATGCCCTGAGCAATGTGGCCCTGTTGCATGCCCTGTATCCGGCGGGTGAGGCTGATGCCGATGGCACCCTGGTGTTTCTGAAACGCTACGTGGAAGGCGTGGGTACCCTGGCAGGTGAGGCGGACCATACCTATGCCGCGGCCACCGGTCGTGGGCGCACGGGGGTTGAGGCGAGGGTCGCCGAGGCTTTGCAGGGGATGGCCGAACAACTGCGTGGCTGGTGCCGGGCGCATCCGCAGGCAGCCGTGGCGCGGGTCGAGTTCGACCTGTTCGGTTTCAGCCGCGGGGCGGCGGCGGCACGGCATCTGGCCAATCTGCTACAGGATGGCGCGGGTGGGTTGTTGCCGATAGCGTGCGACACTTCCATCAACTTTATCGGCCTGTTCGACACCGTGGCAGCGATCATCGCGCCGTTGCAGGGCGACTTCGATCCCGCCGATAGCCGCCAGGGCGGCCTGCGCCTTGGCCTCAGGGCAGGCATTGCCCGGCAGGTGGTGCAACTGGTGGCGGGGGATGAGCAGCGGCATAACTTTCCGCTGGTGGGCAGTGGTCACGACATTGTGTTGCCGGGGGTGCATTCGAATATCGGGGGCGGTTACCCGGAAACCATGCTGGAGCAGGTGCTGCTGTGCAAGCCGCAGTCCCAGCGTGTACCGGTGGGCATGCGTGCCGAGCAAAGCCGTGCGCACGCCACGGTAAGCGCCTTGTTGGCGTCGGCGTATCCCGATAGCCGCGAGCCCAGGCCGCAGGTCGTGAGCTGGGAGGCGCCCCTTGCCGGTGGCCGGCCAGATGAAGCGCAAAAGCAGGTGTATGCGGCGTTGTACCGTGAACGGGAAGTGGCGGGGCAGTTGTCCCGGGTGTACTTGAGCGTGATGCGAGCGCTGGCGGTGCGGGCTGGCGTGCCATTTGCGCCGTTGGGCGAGCAGCCTGAGCACAGGCTGCCGGAGGATTTGCTGGAGATCAGCCGCAAGTTGCATGCGTTTGCCTTGGGAGAAACGGACCAGCCGGGGTTGAGCGAGGCTGAACAGCGGCTGCTGTGCGAGAAGTATGTGCATGCCTCGGCGAACTGGAATGCGCTGAAGGGCTTGCGCAACAGCGTGCTGGATGTGTTGTTCGTCAATCGGCCGGCCGCAGGCGGGCGCGTGGTACATGCCAACCCGGCATCCTGAACGACCCAAATGACAGGCCCAGGCCGCACCTACACGGCGCGCGCCAGTCGTTCTGCGTTGCGGGCCCTGGCCAGGTACGCCTCTTGCGCCAGGGTCAGCAGCACCGTCAGCACCATGAACACGACCGATGCAACGAAAATCCCGTTTGGCAGGCGCTGGTCGAGCATCCAGCCGAACGCCACCGGCCCGATGGCGCCACCAATGTTGAACCCGGTCGACACCAGCCCGAACGTTTTGCCTTCGGCGCCTTTCGGTGCAGCCGCCTTGACCAGCATGTCCCGCGACGGGGCGATGATCCCGGTCAGCAGGCCGATGGCACCCAGTACTACCACCAGTGCCCAGCCCTGCAGCAGCCCCAGGGCCACCAGCGCGGTCAGCGCGGCCGCCGCCGCGAAAGCCAGTGCAGCCACCAGGCCATGGCGCCGGGTACGGTCGGCCAAGGCACCACCGCACAGCACGCCCGCTGCGCTGCACAGCAGGAAGGCGGTGAGCGCGGTGTTGGCCCAGGCCAGGGTCAGACCTTGGCCTTGTACGAGTGCGGCGACGGAAAACTTTTCAATGGCGCTGGTGCTCAGGTTGAGCAGGATGAACAACACCGTCAGCACGCCGATCATGGGTGTGAACAAACGCACGCGGCTTGTCGCTGCGACCGGGCCAGCGCCCGTTTGGTTGCCAGGCCCTGCGACCCGGTACACGCCACTGCCTGGTATCGAGATCAGCAGCAATGCCGCTACCCCGACTACCGCGCCCGCCGTCAGGGCCGCCCGCGTGCCGAACACAGCGGCGATACCGAGGAACACGGCCGGCGTGACCGCCGAGCCAAGGAACCCGGCAAAGGTATGAATCGAGAACGACCGCCCCAGGCGTGCGGGCTCGATGCCGTTGGCCAGCAGTGCGTAGTCGGCCGGGTGGTACACACCATTGGCCAGGCCAGCCATGGCCATCGCCACCAGCAGTACCGCATACCCCGGGCTGGCCGCCAGCAGCAGGAAACTGAGGCTGCCCAGCAACAGCCCGGCCTTGAGCACTTTACGCGCCCCATAGTGGTCGACGGCGTAACCCAGCGGGGCCTGCACCAGGGCGCAGACGATGTTGAATACTGCCAAGGCAACGCCGAGCTCGACGAAGCCCACCCCCAGCAGGCCGGGAAGCACGGGCAATAACGCCGGGATCAGCATGATGTGCACATGGCTGACGAAGTGCACGGCAGCCACTTGGGTAAGCAACTTGGGGCCAGCTTGGGGCATGTCGATACCTGTTGTACGGCGTGCGCCGCTGGCGCACGGCAAGGTGAAGGGAAGCCCGCTCAGCGGGAGTTGCCGCTGAAAGCGGGGAGGCGGCCGTTCAGTGCAGCATGGGCCAGCAGGCCAATGACCAGGCCCCAGAAGGCCCCGCCAATGCCGAACAGGCTGATGTTGGCAGCTGCCGCCAGAAAGGTGATCAATGCCGCCTCGCGGGCACGGGCATCGGCCATTGCGCTGGCCAGGCTGGCACTGATGGTACCCAGTAAGGCAAGGCCGGCCAGGGTGGTGATGAACGTGCCTGGGAGCGCCATGAACACACTCGCCAGGGTAACCCCGAACACCCCCACGAGGATGTAGCAGACACCGGCGGCGATCCCTGCCACCCAGCGTTTGTCTGGGTCTTCATGGGCTTCCTTGCCGGTGCAGATGGCTGCGGTAATGGCGGCGATGTTGAAGGCATGCGAACCGAACGGCGCCATCAGCAATGACCCCAGGCCCGTGACCGCGACGATCGGGTTGGCGCTGGTCGTGAAGCCATCGTTGCGCAGTACCAGCATGCCAGGCATGTACTGGCCGGTGAGGGTGATCAGGAACAATGGCAGGGCCACGCTGAGGGTAGCGTTGAGGGAGAAAGTGGGCGCGGTGAATACCGGAGAGGCGAATTCCAGCTTGAACGTGGTCAGGCCCACTTGCCCTTGCAGCAGTAAGTAGCCGAGGCCCAGTAGCAGAATGCCGACCACGGCGTAGCGGGCGGTAAAACGCTTGAATGCCACGTAGGCCGCAATCAGCAGCCCGGCGAGGGCCGGGTCCACCGACAGGCTGGCAAAGGCACCCATACCGAACTGCAACAGGATGCCGGCCAGAAGCCCGGCTGCAACACCGCCAGGGACGACCCGCACCAGGCGCTCGAAGCACCCGGTAATCCCCAGCACCACGAAGCCGACGGCCGACAGCAGGTAGGCGCCGATGGCTTCACTGTAGGGCACGTTGGCCAGGGCGGTGACCAGGAACGCAGCGGCTGGCGTGGACCAGGCCGTGATCACCGGCGCGCGGCTGTACCAGGACAGCGCCAGGCCGCTGAGGCCGACGCCTATCGACACGGCCCAGACCCACGACGACGTTAGCTCGGGGCTCAGCCCGGCAACCTTGGCCGCCTGGAACACCAGGATGAAGGTGCCACCGTAGTTGACGATGACCGAAACGATTCCTGCCACAACGGGGTGAAGGATGTCTGCCACCCGAAACGGGGTTGAAGGGCTTTGTACAGGCGCGTCCATGGTTGCCTCTGGTATAGATCAGGTAGAACAGCGCAAGGCTGCTTCTATAGAAATGCGCTGCCCGCCAGCCACAGGCTGACGGACAGGTTTCAGGGTCAGCTGGCCAGCGCTACCAGCAGGTTTTTCAGGTAAGCGCTGCCTTGTGCATCCAGCGGCTGCAGGGGCAGGCGCGGGGCGCCGACATCCTGGCCGAGCAGTTTCAAACCGGCCTTGATGGTGGTGGGCAGGCCTCGGCGGGTGATGTACTCCAGCAGCTCGTACTGGCGGTAGAACAGCGTGCGGGCTTCGGCCAGCTGGCCTTGCTGCACGGCGTCCCACAGCGCCAGGTTCAGTGCCGGGATCAGGTTGGGGGCGGCGGTGCACCAGCCGGTAGCGCCGGCCACCAAGGCTTCCAGGGTCAGCGGGTTGCAACCGTTATAGAACGCCACTTGGCCATCGGTAGCGGTGAACAGGCGATGCATGCGCTGAATGTCACCGGTGCTTTCCTTGACCATGGTCACATTGGGTACTTCACCCAGGATGCGCAGGATCAGCTCCACCGACAGGTCGGTGCCGCTGGTGCCCGGGTTGTTGTAAAGCATGATCGGGATGTCGATGGCGGCGCCGACCGCCTTGTAGTGGGCGACCACTTCGGCTTCGGTGAGCTTCCAGTAAGAGATGGGCAGCACCATCACTGCCGTGGCGCCGCAGGCCTGTGCCAGGCGGGCACGCTGCACGGTGCGGGCAGTGGTCAGGTCAGAGACGCTGACCACGCTGGGCACACGCCCGGCGATGCGTGCCTGGCTGAAGCGCACCACGGTTTCCCATTCGCTGTCGGACAGGTAGGCCCCTTCGCCGGTGCTGCCCAGCGGTGCGATGGCGTGCACACCGCCTGCAATCAAGCTGTCGATGGACGTGCCCAATGCATCCAGGTCGAGCGTGCCGTCTGCCGTGAAGGGAGTGATGGTGTAGCCGATAACGCCGCGAATTACAGGTGTAGACATGACCAGGCACCTTTGCCGTTGTTGAGGAAAGAGTACAGCTTCGATCAGCCCAGGCAGTCGCCATGGGCACGCAAGGCACGGCGTGCGTAGTAGCTGAACGCGGCGCCATGACGTTTGGGGGTGGAGATCCAGTCGTGGGCCTCTTTGCCCAGTGCTTCGGGGATAGGGCGTATGTCACCGGCGCCCATGGCCAGCAGTTGCATCTTTGCCGCGCGCTCGAACAGCAGGGCGAGCACGCAGGCTTCTTCAATCGAGCCACCGGCGATCAGCAGGCCGTGGTGGGAAAGCAGGATGGCGCGTTTGTCGCCAATTGCCTTCGCGATGATTTCGCCTTCTTCGTTGCCCACCGGCACGCCGGGCCATTCCTTGAGGAAGGCGCAGTCGTCGAACAGTGGGCACAGGTCCATGTGCGAGATGGCCAGCGGCACTTCCAGCATTGACAGCGCGGCGCTGTGCAGCGGGTGGGTGTGGATGATGCAGTTGACGTCGGGGCGGGCGCGGTACACCCAGCTGTGGAAGCGGTTGGCCGGGTTGGCCATGCCGCGGCCTTGCAGCACGGTGAGGTCCTCGTCCACCACCAGCAGGTTGGAGGCGGCGATTTCGTCGAAGCCCAGGCCCAGTTGTTGGGTGTAGTAGGTGCCGGGCTCCTGCGCGCGGGCGGTGATCTGCCCGGCGAGGCCTGAGTCGTGGCCGCCGTCGAAGAGGATGCGGCAGGTGAGGGCGAGCTTTTGCCGGGCGGTGTAGGTGTTGTCGGCCAGCGCGGTCAGCATTTGCTGCTGGGCGAGTTTGACCAGTTGGTCCTTGGGAGCCTGCATGGTGGTCGTCATGGGCGGTACCTGCATGGGAAAGAGCGATGGGTTGCTGATGGACAGGTTGTTGTCATCAGGACACAGCGCGATATTAATGACACAAAGTGTCATATGCAAGCGATGTGTCATGCCCTGGGTTCTTTACAGGATCTGAAAGTGGCGCGGTGACTGTGGGAGCGGGCATGCCCGCGAATCAGGCGATGCGGCAGATGGCACGGGCTTCGCCCGCTCCCACAGTGGTCGTGCCCAGCATTCAAGGGTTACTCGAGAAAGTCGCTCGCACAGGGTGGCGGTGCCAACGCCCTTGATGCATCACGGCATCAGGTGCCTACGCTTGGTTGGTCCAGTCCGGTTATCACTTCCTTTGGCATGTGTTGCCGGAAAGCACCAGAAATTGCTGTGATCAGTTGCGCATCCCTGACCGGGTCCAACCCTGGAAAACGCTTACCGTTGTAGTCGCCCTCATGGGTAAGCACGGCTTCTACACTGGCGTCTTTGGCCTGGTACACCTGCCTGATCGCCTGGGCTTCGAGGTCCTTGGTTTCTTTGCCATGCAGGGCGTGATGCAGGGCCAGCGCCACACCCAACGCAAGCCCGGGGGTCTGAATACCATGCTTGTGGGCCAGCTCGATGCTGCTGAAAATGCGTTCGTTGCGCTGAAGCTTGCGCAACGGGTCGCGCCCCACCCGGGCACAAGGGTCTTTGAACGAGGTTTTGCAACGCTCCAGGAAGGTATCGGCAAAACGGCTGACCACTTCCGCCATCTGTGGGTACTCCGCCACCAGCGCGGGGCCGACTTCCTGGTGAATCAGGCGCTCGGCCAGTTCGCTCACCTGTGCATCGCCCATACCTTGGCCTACCGAGTCATGGCCCAGCAGGCTGGCGTACCAGGCAACGATGGCATGCGGGCCATTCCACAAGCGGTTCTTGATGACCTGGATCTGGGTGATGTCAGGCACCGTCTTCACCTGGCGCAGGCGTTCGAGCAGGTCGCTGCCATGCTCTACATACAGCGGCATGTCGGGTTCGCTGTTGAACAGGATCAGGTGCAACTGGCTCATCGCACTGCTGGGCTGGGCAAAGGGCCTGAAGCGCCCGATCAGTCGTTCGTATTCAGGCACTGGCGTCGATGCCTTTGTGGCGACCGCCGGCTCGTCTTCCAGGCTGTTCTGGAACATCTGCGACTTGATGCGCAGTTGCCGTACCAGAGCGTCGTTGCTGAGCTTGGAGACGATGCGGCTGACCACCGTTTCGGCGAAGTGGGTCTTTTCCAGCACTTGCTCGCCGATTGCTGGCGGGCACAGCAATGCCAGCTCCGCTTGCACATGGCGGCGCACAAACGCAGCGCCGCCCACCTTGTTCAGCACGATCAGCAACGTCAGCTCACGGCCACGGCGTTCGAAGCGCTTCAACAGGCCTTTGGCAATCACCTGCGCCTGGTTGCGGATGGCCTGCTCGGGCAGGCTGAGGCCGACAATTTCGGCAGCGGTGTACATGTGGACCAGTGCATCATCATCGTCCATGTCGATCATGCGCACATTGTCGATGGTCTGGTCGAACGAAGTGGCCCCGTAGCGCACGCTGTAACGGCCGAAGGCATTGACGCTTTCACGCAGCATGCGCGAGCGGGTCGCGGCAATGATCTCACAAGGCCGGGTGTAGCCATCCCAATGGGAAAAGACCTGCGTCAGGTAGCCACCCCCGATGGCGCCGAAACCATGAATGCCCACGCGGAACTGGTTCATGGAGGCCGGGAAGGTGTCGTTCAATTCGGGCATGCCCAGGTCGGGAACGCACTCGCTCAAATCGGCCAGGAACTCGGTCATGCTGCGGTAGGCCTTGAGCGCGCCTGCCTTGATCTCGGGGGCCGGCGGTTTGATATCTTCGATAAGGATCGCCTGCCCCTGAGCGCGCATTGCCGAGAGCATGCCGTTCTCCGAGTCCTCGACCATGAAGCATTGGCCCGGCTCGCAATTGAGCGCGCGGGCGGCTTTCAGGAAAATCTCGGGGTGGGGTTTACCCTGGCTGACTTCATCGCCGCACACGGTGATATCGAAGTACTTCAGCACATTGGCGTTGATCAGGTATTCCTCGGCGATGGCACGGCGGCTGGACGTGGCTACCGCCATGGTCAGGCCCGACTTGCGCAGGCGCTCCAGCACTTCCAGCAGGCCTGCCTTGATCGGTACGCCGTGATTGCGCACGTACTCCAGCTCAAGTTCATCCGCGCGTTTGCGGATTTCAGCATAAGGGAAGTCTTCACCGTTGTGCGCCTTGGCGAGGGCTTCGGCTTTTTTCGCGCTCAGGCCCAGCGAGCCGATCAGTGTGTGTTCGCCCAGTGCCTTGCCGAAGATTTCCAGCGAGGCTTGCTTGAGCGTTCTGAAGCGCAGGCGCTCGGTGTCGAAGAGGGTGCCATCCATGTCGAAGATGGCGCTGTGAATCTGTTTGCCTTGAAATAAAAGCATGAGTGTTGCCCCTGTAAGTGCGTCAGACATCCCGCCTGTAGCAAGCGAGAACGGCGTTGTGCGCTGCAGCGTTGGCAGTCAGGTCGGGGGCAGGCGTTTGGCAGGTGCACGCTCGGGCGTGACACAGAGGTAAGGCGGGGCAGAGCGGGGCGTGCAGAGCAGTGTTGCGAGTTTGGAGGCGAGGTGGATGACGCGTTTGCCTTTGAGGTCACGCCCACTGGCTGCAGTCCGGTTTGCAGGCAGTGGGCGCAAGTAGCGATGGATACGTGTGATTCCTGGCATGAGGTGCTTTGCTTCCCTTTTCATTGCGGGTGATCCTTTTTCAGCCTTGCACGTATGCGCGCCGCCATGCAAGGCTTGGGCTTCCGTTACCAGGTGAACCGCAATGACCCAAGCTACCGATCAGGCCTTTTACGACCGCGCCGATGCGCACATCGACCTGGCCAACCAGCAGATCGAAAAATTCGAAGACCTGGGCAAGGTCAGCGCCTCGCTCACCTTCAGCGCGACCCGTTTCAGTGCCTGGATGAGCGCCCGCAGCTTCAAGAGCGGCGCGGAGCTGGCAGCCGCCCGGGAAGAGATTCTGAAGTACTTCTGCGAGCAGTACCGGATGATGCTCGAAGACAACCTGGATGAGCACATCGAGCACTTTGACCGCTTTGTGCTGGGCAAAGGCGACTGACACGCGTGCGGCTAGCGGGCCTTCTTTTCGAGAATCCGCGCCCCGCTACCTTCCTTGCCCAGCACATCCTCGGGGTTACGCAGCGGGCAGTCTTCCAGCGACAGGCAACCGCAACCAATGCAGTTGTCCAGGCTGTCGCGCAGTGCCTCCAGCGTGCGGATGCGGGCGTTCAGGTCTTCGCGCCAGGCCGTGGACATCTCGCCCCATTGCGCCGCCGTGAGCTTGCTGTTGGGTGCATAACGGCTGAAGGCCTGTTTGATTTCCTCCAGCGCAATACCGGTGCGCTGCGCCACCTTGATGATCGCCAGCGTACGCAGCACCAGCGCGGGAAAGCGGCGCTGATTGCCGGCGGTGCGGACACTGGCGATCAGCCCCTTGGACTCGTAGAAGTGCAGCGCAGACACCGCCACGCCGCTGCGCCTGGACACTTCGCCTACCGTGAGCATCCGCGTGTTGTCCGCTGCCATGCCTGTTGACCTCAAGTTAAGTTGAGCTCTTATAGTCCTGCCCGATCTTCCCCGCAACCGCTTTCCTGATTGATCGGAGCACTGCATGAACAAAAGGACGTTACTGGCCTGTGCCGGCGTTGTGGCAGGTGTGCTGGCGGGCGCCTATGCGCTGGTGGGCAACAGCTCGATGCAACCCGCTGCTGCCGCATGGCCGGCAACCAAGGTGGCGTTGGCCACGGCCGAGCAGGTGCAGGTGGCGCGGCAGAACTTTGCCTCGGGGGAGCTGGAGGCGGTCAACCAGGTGCAGGTGGCGGCCGAGGTGGCGGGGCGCATTACCCGTATCGCGTTCGAGTCTGGGCAGACCGTCACCGCCGGGCAGGTGCTGGTGCAGCTCAATGACGCCCCGGAGCAGGCCCAGCGCCAGCAGTTGCGGGCCAAACTGCGTAACGCCGAAGTGGTGTTGCAGCGCAGCCGCAAACTGTTGGCTATGCATGCTGTATCGCAGGAGCTGTTCGATAACGCCGCCACTGCCGTGGATGTGGCCAGTGGCGAGTTGCAGCACGTCGAGGCGTTGATCGCGCAGAAGGCCATCCGTGCGCCGTTCGCCGGCAAGCTGGGCATTCGCCGGGTACATCAGGGCCAATACCTGGGCGCTGGCGAGACCATCGTCAGCCTGGCAGATACCCGCCAGTTGCACGTCAACTTCTCCTTGGGCGAGCAGGCTGCGCCCGACGTGCAGGTGGGGCAGGTGCTGGTACTGGATGTGGATGCCGTGCGCGGCCGAGGCGTAAAGGCCCAGGTAGTGGCGGTCGACCCGGTTGTCAGCAAGGCGCGCCTGGTGCAGGTGCAGGCCGCCTTGGTGAACCCGGACGGGCAGTTGCAGCCGGGCATGTACGCCAGCGTACGCCTGGACGCGGCACAGCCGTCGACGGTGCTGGCCGTACCAGAAACCGCAATTACCTACACCGCCTATGGGCAGACGGTGTTCGTCGCCACCCGGCACGCGGAGCAAGGCACCCGTGTGAAACGGGTGCAGGTCACCACCGGTGAGCGCTGGCAGGGGCTGGTGGAGGTGATCTCTGGCCTTGTGCCGGGTGATCAGGTGGTGGTCTCTGGCCAGCTGAAACTGAACGATGGCATGTCTGTCGAGCCGGTGGCCCAGGACAGCCTGCAGGCCAGCCAGGGAGGGCGGCAATCGTGAAGTTCACCGACGTCTTCGTGCGCCGCCCGGTGTTGGCGCTGGTGGTCAGCAGCCTGATCATCCTGCTGGGGCTGTTTGCCATGGGCAAACTGCCGATCCGCCAGTACCCGTTGCTGGAAAGCTCGACCATCACCATCAGCACCGAGTATCCCGGGGCCTCTGCCGAGCTGATGCAAGGCTTCGTGACCCAACCGATTACCCAGGCGGTGTCTTCGGTGGAGGGCATCGACTACCTGTCCTCGTCATCGCAGCAGGGGCGCAGCCTGATTACCCTGCGCATGGTGCTGAACCGCGACTCGACCCAGGCGCTGGCCGAGACCATGGCCAAGGTCAATCAGGTGCGCTATCGCCTGCCGGAAAAAGCCTACGACCCGGTGGTGGAGCTGTCGGCAGGTGACTCCACTGCCGTGGCCTACGTAGGCTTTGCCAGTGATACCTTGTCGATACCCGAGCTGAGCGATTACCTGTCGCGGGTGGTGGAGCCGCAGTTCTCCGGCATCGACGGCGTGGCCAAGGTGCAGTCGTTCGGCGGGCAGCGCCTGGCGATGCGCCTGTGGCTGGACAGCGAGCGGATGGCCGGGCGCGGGGTGACGGCAGCCGATGTGGCGCAGGCAGTGCGTGCCAACAACTACCAGGCGACGCCTGGCCAGGTGCGCGGCCAGTACGTGCTGGCCGACATCCAGGTGGACACCGACCTCACCCGGGTCGAGGACTTTCGCGAACTGATCATCCGTAACGCGGGCACCGACCTGGTACGCCTGCGCGATGTCGGCACCGTCGAGCTGAGTGCGGCGGCCACCCAGACCAGTGCCACCATGGATGGCAAACCGGCCGTGCACCTGGGCTTGTTCCCCACGCCAACCGGCAACCCGCTGGTGATTGTCGAGGGCATTCGCCAGCTGCTACCGCAGATTCAGCAGACCCTGCCACCGGGCGTGCATGTGGCGTTGGCCTACGAGACCGCACGCTTCATCGACGCCTCGATCCACGAGGTGCTGCGCACCCTGGTAGAAGCGATGCTGATCGTGGTGCTGGTGATCTGGCTGTGCCTGGGGTCGCTGCGCAGCGTGTTGATCGCGGTGGTGGCCATCCCGTTGTCGATGCTCGGCGCCGCAGGCCTGATGTTGCTGTTCGGCTTCAGCCTCAACTTGCTGACCTTGCTGGCGATGGTATTGGCCATCGGCCTGGTGGTGGACGATGCCATCGTGGTGGTGGAGAACGTGCACCGCCATATCGAGGAGGGCAAGTCGCCGGTTGCTGCAGCATTGGCCGGGGCGCGGGAAATTGCCGGGCCGGTGATTGCCATGACCCTCACGCTGGCGGCGGTGTATGCACCAATCGGGCTGATGGGCGGGCTGACCGGCACGCTGTTCCGCGAGTTCGCCCTGACCCTGGCGGGGGCGGTGATCGTGTCTGGGGTGGTGGCGCTTACCTTGTCGCCGGTGATGAGCTCGCTGCTGCTGCAACCCGGTCAGCAGCACGGCGCATTGGCCAACCTGGCGGACCGGTTGTTCGGGGCGCTGACCGGGGCTTACGGGCGGGTGCTGGCTTACACCCTGTCTCATCGCTGGATCAGTGGCGGCGTGGGACTGCTGGTGTGCCTGAGCCTGCCCTGGCTGTACCTGCTGCCACAGCGCGAACTGGCACCCCCCGAGGACCAGGCGGCGGTGCTCACGGCTATCAAATCGCCGCAGCATGCCAGCCTGGACTATGCGGAACGCTTTGCGCAGAAGCTCGACCAGGTGATGAAGTCCATTGCCGAAACCACCGACACCTGGATCATCAACGGCACCGACGGCCCGGCCGCCAGTTTCGGCGGCATCAACCTCAGTGCCTGGCAGGCCCGCGAGCGCTCTGCTGCACAGGTGCAGGCGCAGCTTCAACAGGCGGTAGCGGACATCGAAGGCAGCAGCATTTTCGCCTTCCAGGTGGCCTCGCTACCGGGTTCCAGCGGAGGCTTGCCGGTGCAGATGGTGCTGCGCAGTGCCCATGACTACCCCGAGCTGTACCAGACCATGGAAGCCCTCAAGCAGCGTGCCCGCGACAGTGGTTTGTTCGCCGTGGTGGACAGTGACCTGGACTACAACAACCCGGTGGTGAAGGTGCGCATCGACCGGGCCAAGGCAGCCAGCCTGGGCATCAGCATGCAGGCCATCGGCGAGTCGCTGGGTGTGCTGGTGGGCGAGCAGTACCTCAACCGTTTCGCCCTGTTCGGACGCTCCTACGACGTGATTCCGCAGAGCATTCAGGACCAGCGCCTGACGCCTGCAGCGTTGAACCGCCAATATGTGCGCGCCGAGGACGACAGCCTGGTGCCGCTGGCCACGGTGGTGCACCTGGATATCGAGGTTGCGCCTAATCGCTTGCTGCAATTCGATCAGCAAAATGCCAGCACCTTGCAGGCGATACTGGCGCCGGGTGTGTCGATGGGCAATGCCGTGGCATTTCTTGAGCAGCTGGCCAGTGAGTTGCCGCCTGGCTTCAGCCACGACTGGCAATCGGAATCACGGCAGTACGTGCAGGAGGGCTTTGCCCTGATGTGGGCGTTTATTGCCGCGTTGGTGGTGATCTACCTGGTGCTGGCGGCGCAGTACGAAAGCCTGGTGGATCCGCTGATCATTCTGGTGACCGTGCCGCTGTCGATCTGCGGTGCGCTGCTGCCGCTGGCGCTGGGCTGGGCCACGTTGAACATCTACACGCAGATCGGACTGGTGACGTTGATTGGCCTGATCAGCAAGCACGGCATCCTGATGGTGGCGTTCGCCAACGAGATCCAGGTGCGCGACAACCTTGATCGGGCGGCGGCTATCGTCCGCGCTGCGCAGATACGTTTACGGCCTGTGCTGATGACCACGGCGGCGATGACCTTTGGCGTGCTGCCGCTGCTGTTCGCCAGTGGTGCCGGGGCCAACAGCCGCTTCGGGCTGGGGGTGGTGATTGTGTGCGGGATGCTGGTGGGCACCTTGTTCACGTTGTTCGTGCTGCCGACGGTGTATGGGTGGCTGGCGCGGGATCATCGGGTGGTGTCGGTGCGCAGCAAGCAATTGATCGAGGCCGAGCAGCAATTGCGGCCCCTCTAGGAGCGGCCTTGCGTGCCTGGGATCAGACAGGCGAGCGATCCCGGCGCATCTGGGTGACCAGGGTAAAGCGGTCATCCGGATGCACCGTCTCTGAAACCGCCATCAAATCGCCGTTTTCCTCGCGATAATGGCGAATGATCTTCAGCCCCGGTGAGCCCGCCTCGGCTTTCAGCGCGCAGGCCATTTCTGCGCTCAGTAACACCGCCCGCACCTGCTGGTCGACCACCGCGATCGCCCGGCCATAGTGCTGTTCGATCAACCCGGCAATCAGCTGGTCGGGGTGCTCGCGGGCGAGTTCGATGACCTGGGCATAGTCGCGCTGCGCATACACGTCGGTCCAGCACAGCGGTGCGGCACTGTGCAGGCGGTCGATGCGGATGCTGGACACGCAGAAGTAATGCTCCCCCGGTACCAACCCTAACCGTGTCGCCTCGCTCAGGTCGGCGACGAAGTGCCTCACATCCTGGATTTCCCGCTGCTGGGTTTCGGCCAGGTGTGCAAGGTCGGCCACGCTGGCCAGCGACTGTGAATAGCCACCGAGCGGGCTGCTGGCCTCCACCCGGGTGCCCACGCGTTTGCGCCGCGAAACCAGCCCTTGTCCGAGCAGTTGGTCGATGGCCGCACGCACCGTGTGCCGGCTTACGCCGTACAGGTCGCACAGCTCGAACTCGGTCGGCAGCAGGCTGCCCACCGGATAGCGGCCGCTGGCGATGCCTTGCATCAAGTCCTTTGCCACGATGGCGTAGCGCGTCGGGTTCATACGGTTGGTCTGTCGGGCACAGTGTGTGGAGGCACAGTGTACCAGCCCCCTCACGCGGCCCGCTGGGCGCGCAGCATGGAGAACACCGCCGAAGCCGAGCCGGGCTCGCGCTTGTCCAGCCCGGCCACCGCCAGCACCGACAACGCCACCATGATGAACGGCTGGCCAATGCCACGCACCACCGTGGACGGGATGATCACGTTGTCGGCACTGTCGGCGCTCAGGCTCGCCCCCAGCGGGTAAAGGGAGAATTAGTGAGTCTAGATCGCGTGTTTGGCATTAATTAAGAAACATAATTGTGGGTGTTCAGGGCTTTTCTTGTTTTTCTTATTGTTCGACGTAATTGATGCGGCGTCTGTGAGATCGAGCGCCGCCCGCGCGGCGCTCGATTTCGAAGGCGTTGCATATCTAACGGCAAGCACCTGGTGACCCATTGCCATGCGTGCGTCTCAATCACTCCCTATGGGCAAGCTCATGTGCAGCAACGGAAATGGCCGGCCCTCGCCATCCAGCGGCGAACGGCCTGTCTGGATGAAACCGTAATGCCGGTAGAAGCCCACAGCCTGCGGGTTTTGCTCGTTGACGTCGACACTCATTGAATGGCGCGATTGGCGGCCGAAGTCCAGCAGCGCGCGGCCGATGCCTTGCCCATGAAGGTCGGGGTCGACGAAGAGCATTTCCACATGCTGCTCGTTGAAGCCGATGAAGCCCAGCGGCTGGTCATCTGTGTCGACTGCTACCCACAGCTCGACGGCCGGGAAGTAGATGTCGCGCAGCTGTGGCAGCAACGCGTCGATGTCGGCGGGTTGTAGAAAGTGGTGCGTCGCGGGCACGGCGCGCAGCCAGATGTCGAGCAGCTGCGGGTAGTCGGCAACATTGCCTTGGCGAATGATCATGAGGTCATCCTGAATGTATTGATGGCGGGTGGGCACGCCGGGGATTGGCGGCCATGCAAGGGGCGGCATCATGAATGACCGCTTCGCGAATCAACGCCTGGGCGGTGCACGGCAGGGGAAGCCGGAAGGGAAGAGTGGGAAGGGTACCCGGATTGGGTTGTCTGGGGCAACGCAGCCTGATTCGGGCTTTGGAAAGTAGGTTGCCAGCACTGGCGATACAAGTCTGCACCTTTGACTGGGTCAGGATTACTGTCAATGCTGCAATTGACCCGCAAAACAAGCATGGCCCCGGGAGCGCCAATGAACCGAAACGAACTGCGCAAAGCCGATATCAACCTGATGGTGGTGTTCGAAGCCCTGATGCAGGAGCGCAACCTCACCCGTGCGGCAGAAAAACTGTTCATCGCCCAGCCCACGGTCAGCGCCGCGCTGGCCAGGTTACGGGCGATGTTCAACGACCCGTTGCTGATCCGTGTGGGCAACCGCATGGAACCGTCGGCCAGGGCCGAAGAGGTGATCCAGTACCTCACCCCGGCGCTGGATGCGATGTCCATCGCCCTCAGCCTGTCCCATGACTTCGACCCGGCGACCAGCAACATGACGTTTCGCATCGGTTTGTCCGATGACGTGGAGTCGGGCTTGCTGCCGCCACTGCTGCGGGCCCTGCGGGTGGAGGCGCCGAACGTGGTGGTGGTTGTGCAGCATGTGGATTACTGGCGCATACCGGATTTGCTGGCAGCAGGCGATGTGACGGTTGGCATCAGCCAGACCAGAGGGCTGCCAGCCAATGCCAAGCGCAAGGTGCTGCGCACCCTGCAGGGCAGGGTGGTGCGGGCCGACAAGTCAGCCACCCCACTGACACTGGATGAGTTTTGCGCCCGCCCGCACGTTCAGGTCTCGCCCACCGCCAATACGCAGGGCGTGGTCGACGACTGGCTGAAAGAAATCGGCCGTGAACGCAAGGTGGTGTTGTCGGTGCCGCAGTTCAGTTCATTGCCGGCGATTCTGGCCGGCACCGACCTGCTGGCCTGCTGCCCGGATTATGCCGCGCAAGGCATGGAGCGCTGGGGCAACCTTCAGGCCGAGACGTTGCCGTTCGAGACGGCTGCACTGGAACTGGCCATGGTCTGGTTGAGCACCACCGACAGCGACCCTGCCGAACGCTGGTTGCGCAGTCGCCTGGCGCAGTACATGGGCGGCGAGCGTGAGGTGGCCATTGGGCTCTAGCCGCGATCATTTGCAGAATCAGGCGAGCATCGCACGGGATCAGACTACTGCTCGGCGCATGTCGATCGGGCCACCGGGCACCTGGACCTCGACACCTTCTGTACGCTGGCGCACGCAATCGTCTCGCTGGGCAGCGGTGCCGTTCACGGCGTCAGCGATGAAGCGCTCGCGCGTATCGGCAGGGCGCGGCGGGTATGCCTGTCGGTGCCGAGCTTTCTGATGCTGCTGGAGGTGTTGCGCAGCAGTGACCTGATCGGTGTACTGCCCAGCTGCCTGGTGCAGCCGGGGGATGGCCTGCAGGTGGTGGAGTCGCCGCTGGCCTGAGGGTGGCGAAACAGCAGGATCTTTGCAGGCAGCGAGGATGAAAGGACTACGGGGCAAGCCTTGTTGGGGCGCATGGAGGCTTCCATTTCAGTCAATACGGCGCGCAGCCGTCCAAGAATGCGCTGCGCAACAGGGGAATGGCTTCGTCCACTGAATACCCTTGTATCGCCGGTGGTTCAGGGCGCTCACAAAACTCACGCCAGACGTATAGCGTCAACTCGGCGCCGTCGGTTTGCGGCTGCACGCTATCGGTCCAGCCCAATGCCTGCAGCGCCCGGTATCGCTCGTCTGCCCAGAACAGCGCTTCGACCCAAGGGTAAACAGGGATGAAATGGAAGTGGATGGCATACCCCGCGTCATGGCCATACCGGCCCATGTACAACCGCGCCGGTTGCAGCTGCGCTTCCATCACCTGCTGCGTGCGCGCCATGAGAATGCCGAGCTCGGCCTGGGCCTCAACGGGCAGGGCCGCCAGTGAGTTGACCGGCGCCCGTGCGCTGAGCATCAGGTAAC
This sequence comes from Pseudomonas sp. OG7, assembly GCF_014192825.1. Taxonomy (NCBI): domain Bacteria; kingdom Pseudomonadati; phylum Pseudomonadota; class Gammaproteobacteria; order Pseudomonadales; family Pseudomonadaceae; genus Pseudomonas; species Pseudomonas sp. OG7. The sequence goes on from NZ_JACHYK010000004.1 coordinate 510,905, forward strand.
CGGGCAGGGCGCTGTTCATGCGGTGGTTCAGCACCCAGTGCCGGGTTTCGTGGATGATGAAGCGGGAGGGGATGTCCAAGTTCGCCTGCATTTCACGCCTTCCTGTGGCAAAGCGGGCAGGTTAGCGCAGGGCCGGTAACCTGTCGCGATGGCATGAAGGGTTTATGGGTGGGCGCTGCGCTTGCGCGATTTTTTCGCCGGGCGCCTGCCAGGCTTGAGTTGCCAGCGGTCGGCGTTGGCGAGCAGGCGCTCCTGGATGGCTGACGGGTAGTCGCTGAGCGTCGTCACTGATGGCACGGGCTTGCCGGGCATGCCGGCCTCGCGGATCACTTTCGGCCAGTGCGGTCGCCAGCACAGCAGCAGGCTGAGCCAATGGCCTGTGCCGATGATGACGAACGCGGGCCAGATCATGAGCAGGACGACTTTGAACAGCCAGCTGCTTTTGCGGAAGAAGCGACCAAGGCCTTCGAACTGGGCGCTGAAGGCCTGGATGGGTGAGGGCAGCTGGGTGCTCAGGCGAGGGCGGGGGACGGCGTGCGGGCCTTCTTCCATGTAGCGGCGGATGAACTCCCACTCGTCGCGGAGTTCACTGCCGCCTTGGCCTTGTTTGCCGATGAAGGCCATTTCCATGTGCGGTAAGCCGGTACGGCTGGGGTGCCAGACCAGGCCGAGTCGCATGCCCACGCTAAGTGAGTCATCTTCTGGATTGATGCCCGTACTTCCGGTTGCTTTCCATGGGAAGGTTACGATGCCGCCGCAGTAGCCGGGGCGGTGGAGGTGGACCTGCTGAGTTTTTCGGTTGAATCGAATGAGCAGATGGCGGCTGGTAAGCATTTCCAGTCGGCTGATTTTTATGCCGTACTTTGAATAGAAATACAGTGCTGACCCTGAAGCCAAGGCCAACGCAATAGCCAGTATGACTGTCAAAAAGGAGCTGGATTCTGGCTGGGTGAAGTCAAGCCAAATAGATCCGGCAGATATGATAGTACCGAACGCTATACCGGGGAGCACTCCGCCTAGCGTGACTAATGTAATAAGGCCACGTTTCTCTTCCGAGCCGCCACAGCGCATCTCCATGAATGTTTCATTGAATGCATAAACAGGGCCGCGTACCAGAGGGTTTTTGCTGACTTGACGGAAATGTATTTCTTCGTCCAAGTCAGCCTCATAAAAATTACTCCTTGTGCGCTTCTCTGCCGGCGTCTTCTCGGCTTCATACGCGTTCCGAGCATGCTCTGACTCAGTTGCCATTTGCCAGAAGCCCCATTCGATCAGATACATTATAAAGCCTCCCTGAAAGCTGAATGTAGGGCGCTCAGCTCATCCTGTTCTTCGTGGGGCTTGGAGTTTTTTTCGATCCGAAAGATGCTGCGTTTGCACCACTTTTCTAGAGCATCATCTTCAAAGAAGTAAATGATGAGTGTGAGTGCGAGGCCTACCCAAAAGGCGCCAAGTACTAAACGCGCAAGTAGCAGGCGAGCTGCTTGTGTTCCCAATTTTTTTGCAAGCTCACCCATCGAGGTGGCGAGCATCCTCACAACTTTGCTTTTAGCGCTATGAGCGAGATGATCAAACAAAGGTTTTGCTATAGCAATTGCTGTTCCTGCTTCTGCCAGGGAGAGCGTGATGGTTGCCAGCGCGCGCATTGCGTATGCTAACGCCAACGTTCTGGTTTTTTTCGTGCCCTGTCCAGAAGGTTCCTGCTGGCGGTATTTAAAGTTCTCGGCTGCGTCAGCAAAGTCCCACCACGCCAATACCAGCCCCCCAGAACCAGCCAGACCAGCCCCCCACAACTTCAACCTCCCCAAGGTTGCCGCAGCCCCTCTCCCGGTCACACTTTTCGCGCCATATCGGGTTGCCACCTGATCCACATAGCTGGCGCCGATTTCAAAGCCAGCTGCTGCCGTGGTCATCGCAGCCGCCAGGAGTTCGGTCTTCACTCGCGCATCACTGTCGGGCAGCTCCCGCGCCTTGAACGCCATCAGCATGCCTTCCAGCAGGCAGACCAAGCTGGCGGCCCGCACCTTGTAGAAGTCACTTTTCTTGCCGTCTGCCTGCATCAGGCTTTCAGCCCAGGCCTGGTCCAGAAAGCGTGCAATCTGGCCACCGCTGCGTTGAGAGCTGAGCGATTGTCCATTTCGAGCGGCTTCGCTCAGACGAAT